>NZ_JADCNN020000004.1:0-340068 GCF_014947195.2 Paenibacillus rhizolycopersici
GCCGGCGTACCCGCCGGCGCGGTCGCGCGCAGCGCCTGCTGCTCGTGCTCCGCACCGAGCAGCTTCAGCACGCGCCCCACCCACGGCTCCGCCACGGGGGTGGGGTGCGTGCCCGCTGGCGAAGGCCCAACGGGCCCTTCGCCTTGCGGCGGTACCGCCGCCGAGGCCGGGCCTCCGGCGGCAGCGCCAGCGCCTCCCGTCACGCTTGCAGCGACGGGAGCCCCCCCGACCGGGCCGCTAGACCCCCGGCCCGGTACCGACCCGCCGTCCATGCCCTCCTGGAGCATGGACGCCTGCAGCTCCGCCAGCACGGCCTGTAGCTTCGCGACCAGCGCCCCGCCAGTTCCACCGGCGGCTTGCCCTTGCAGGCCCGGCTGAACTGTCTGCGGCCCGCTCACGGCGTCCGCAAAAGCCCCCTGCCGGGCTAACCGGACCAACCCGGCCGCTTGGTTCGACTGAGCTCCTCCGCCGAGGGGAGTTGCCCCGGCTTGAACCGCAGCCCCTTCGGCCGTTGGGGGATTCGCCCCTGACGCTTGCGAAGCCGTACCGGCCAACGGGAATGTCGACGTTGTCTGCCCCGAAGAAGCCGTCGTCGCTTCCTGCCCCGCTTGGCGTAAGAATCCAGCCATTTGCTCCTCAAGGGAGGAAAGCAAGACGTGTAGCGGCGGCCCAAAAACCGCTTGATGCAGCCCGGCTACCGACTCACCCGTTAACGGCAATCCCCGGCCGAGAGCAATCCCTGCCGCTTGAATCCATTCTGACAAAGGCACCCCGGCCGGCTTCTGCCCATTCACTTGCTGCAGGAGCGATAAATTGTCTTTCGTTAACGGAATCCCGCTTTTTTGCATGAGCTGCAGTAAATCCCGGTTCGTTGCGGTATTCTCGAGTCCCAGTGATTCGAGCGCTTTAGCCAAGGAAGCGGCCGACAATACGGCCCCAGGCGCCGACTGTACCGGCTTCAACACCGCTAGTCCGTCCTTGGAATCCGGCTGTACTTGCAAGAGCGTCGTTTCCCCTGGACGCAACGGCGTTTCCAATGCAGCGTGGAGTTTGACGCCTTGCACTTGGATGACTGCTTCTTGCCCATCTTCGGAGACGGACAATACCGTACCGCGGACCACCTGCCCCGTCTTGAGTTCCAGCGACTTGGGTTCTCCGGAACGAACGTCCCCCATCATGCTGCGCAGCAGCGGTCCGATATTCATAAGCTCCCCCCTCACTTCGTTTACGATATGGAAAACCCGCCTCTAACGAGAGCGGGTAAGAAATGCCGGTTAAAACAATGTTTGTTCCTCAACGAACAAATTGCGCATAAAGCTCTTTCGATGCATCGGCGTCGGCCCCAGCGCTTGAATCTGTTCGCGATGCAGCTTCGTCGCATAACCTTTATGTACGGCGATTCCGTATTCGGGATAACGCGCATCCCATTCGCCTTGGCATAAACGGTCTCGCGTGACCTTGGCGATAATGGACGCCGCAGCGATCGATTGGCTGGTGGCGTCTCCCTTGATCACCGAGAGCTGAGGAATTGAAAGGTCCACTTTCTCCGCATCGATCAACAGGAAGTCCGGCCGTACCTGAAGCTTCTCAACCGCCTGCTTCATCGCCCGCCGGGTCGCCTGCTTAATATTAATTTGGTCGATCGTGGCGGCGTCCACAAATCCGATTCCTACCGCAATCGCCTGTTCCATAATGATGTCAAATAGCTTATCGCGTTTCTTCGCGCTGAGTTTCTTCGAATCATCGACATCCTCTAAGATGAGGTCCTGCGGCAAAATCACCGCGGCCGCTACCACGTCTCCAAACAAGCAGCCCCTTCCGACCTCGTCAATCCCCGCGATATGCGAATAGCCCGATTGCCAGTAATCCCGCTCATACTTCAATAAATCGTTCATAGAGCCTCCTTATCCTTCGTGAAACTTCCCCCGTTGCTAGCTGTTCTATGATGATCTCATTCCCCATCCCGGAAATGAGGGAGTCACGCTTGGAGTGCACCCTTCACTCTATCATCTTCATCTATGAATATGAATCTCCCTTCTATTATCGGCTTCTCTCCCTCGATTCTACAGCCTTTCGCCAAAAAAACAAGCCGCCGGCAACCGCCGACGGCTTTAATTCACTAATAAGGCGCTTCCAACGAGTATCGGCCAAGCTTACCCGCCCTCAACTCACGAAGCAGAATGCCTGAAGCTTTCTCCAAATCCACGCGTCCGCCGCTCATGAGACAACCACGCTTACGCCCGACCGCCTCCATAACGGCAACGATTTCGTCTGGATCTTCGGAATCTCGCGGCGCCTGAGCCAGCTCGAATCGCTCCGCAAACGACTCCCAGTAATACCGGACCAAATATTTGACGGCAAAAAAAGCGATGTCTTCCACGTTAAGAATCTCTTCGCGAATCGCTCCTGTCACAGCAAGCCGATAGCCGACGTTTTGATCCTCAAACTTTGGCCACAAGATGCCCGGGGTGTCCAGCAGTTCCATCTCCGAGCCAACCTTAATCCATTGCTGTCCTTTGGTCACGCCGGGACGATCTCCGGTTGCGGCGATTTTGCGTCCTGCCAAGCCATTAATCAACGTCGATTTGCCAACATTCGGGATGCCAACGATTAGTGCACGTACCGCTCGAGGATTAATTCCTTTGGCGATTTGCTTCTCAATCTTCTCTTTCATTAATTCCTTCGCCAGCAGGGGAATTTCCTTCAAGCCTTGCCCGCTTGCTGCGTCCGCCTCAACAGCCAAATAACCTTCCTGCTTAAAAAAAGCGATCCATTGCCTTGTGACCGATGGATCCGCCAAATCGGATTTATTCAACACGATCAAACGGGGTTTCCCCTGTAAAATTTCATCGATCATCGGATTGCGGCTGGACAAGGGCAGGCGTGCATCAAGCAGTTCAATCACTACGTCAATCAGCTTGAGCTTCTCTTGAATCTGCCGGCGTGCCTTGGTCATATGGCCGGGAAACCATTGAATTGTCATTTTCCTTCACCTCATCTATCCCAAGAACGCGCCTTGACCTCACTGTATGCCCATTCGCGCAGAACTCGTCTAGTGCCGAATGAACTGGAGGTCCGAGAGCGGCCAGAACACCAGGTCCGCCCGGCCTACGATATCTCCGTAAGGAACGTAGCCGATCCTCCGGCTGTCCGTACTGTTCGAACGGTTATCCCCCAGTACGAAGACATACCCCTCCGGAACCGTTCCGTCCGGAACTAGCTCATTCGGAAAATTCGCTTCCGTATTGTACAGCTCATTATTATTATGCTTCTCAATTACTGCATCTTTAATGTAAGTTTCATCCACAACCTGACCGTTTACGGTAATCGTATCCCCTTCGACTTGAACCGTATCCCCTGGAACGCCGATAACACGTTTAATGAAATCGCGTCCCTCGGATGGAACGTGAAAGACGATGACTTCGCCATGTTTGGGGCCGCGGATATCGTAAATGATTTTGTTCACGATGATACGTTCCCCGGTATGGAAATTCGGCTGCATCGACGGGCCGTCAACGATAAACGGAGCAAAGAAAAGCCAACGAATCAGGAGAACCAGCACAACGGCGATCGCTATAGCTTTCAGCCATTCCAGTGCCTCGCTTTTTTCCTTCTTGCCCGCAGGCGGCGCCTGCACCGTTTCCGGCCCGTCAGGTAGTTGTTCCGCTCGTCCAGAAGACGGCGAAACATCCGGATAGCCCTGTTGTTCTTGCTTCTCCATGGAACGTGACCTCTCCTTATCTCAAAATATGTACTCAAGAAAAAAGTAAAGGGGCTTGATTGGATCCAAGCCCCCTGTTCGTTAACGGAAAATTAACGACGTACTTCTTTAATTCTCGCTGCTTTACCGCGAAGTTCGCGAAGATAATACAACTTCGCACGACGCACTTTACCACGGCGAGCCACTTCGATTTTATCGAGTTTTGGGGAATGAAGCGGGAAAGTTCTTTCCACGCCTACACCGTTGGAAATTTTACGAACCGTAAAAGTTTCGCTGATTCCGCCGCCACGACGCTTGATCACAACACCTTCAAACAATTGGACACGTTCACGAGATCCCTCGATAACCTTAACGAACACTTTCAAAGTGTCCCCAGGACGAAAGCTCGGAATATCCTTGCGAAGCTGTTCTTGCGTAATCGCTTGTACGATATTCATCTAGGACTCCCTCCTTCCACTCAGGTGTTCATGCCTCTTCCGGAGAACCCCTTGTTCTCCTTCATCATCCGCAGCGGACCACCGAATTCACAACAAATTGAATTGTACCATAATACCTTAACCATAGCAAGGAAAATATACTAAGAAACAGGGTTAACCGCGCAACTTCACCTGTTTTTATCCTATCCCGATTTTTCCAAAAAAATGCCTCCAATCCCTTGGAGGCTTAAGTTCTAATCTTAAATTAATGCGATCGCCAGCAGCGTAAACAAGCTGAGCGTCAGGATCTCCTCGTTAGCGCCATAAGGCCCGTAGCCGTAACCGTAAGGCGGAATAAACGCCGAAGTTTGCGCCCGGCCCTTCGCTGATCTTTTCAAATAAACGTTATCCCGGTCAACCTTCACGACCGTGCCTTCATAAACTCCGCCATCCCGGGTTAATATGCGAACCTTCTTGTTCATGCAATGCAGGCAATTATAATAGGCCTCTACCATTCCCCTTGTTCCCCTTCCTATGCAAGCTACTGCATATTATGAGAACGATGGACGAACGGTATGGGCGACTAGCGGTTAAATGAGGCAACCAATTCGCTTTCTTTCGCGGTCATCTCGACCCAAGCCGGCCGAAATCCGCTTTTTATCGCATTGCGCACCGATTTCAGATTAGACCAGGCTGCACAGTAGAAAGGAACCTTCCCACGCTCCAGAATCTCAACGGCCAAGCGGCTTGTCAAGGCTGCGGCAATCCCCTTTCGGCGATAGGAAGGTAAGACGTCAACCCCGATTTGCCACATCGATTCACCGTCCGCAGAGCATCCAGCCAATCCAATCAGCTTGTTCCCGTCGTAAGCCGCGACCGCCAAGACATCGAGATGTTTTCGCTTTTCGCATAGGGCATTGCTCCATTCCGCCGTATACAAATCGGCAAAATCGTCAGGTCCCAACAATCGCGTCACGAAGTCACATTCTCCTGCCTTTAACATCTGGATATCCGGAAGGAAGTATTCGGCCATAAAGCAAATTCGCCGATTTCTTCGCTGTAGTTCATCGTTGAGCACATGTAAATTTGGAGTCTCAAAGCAATGCTCAATGGGGTACTTGTTAATATAGGACTCTACGACCTCACGGATCTCCGGATGAACGGAAGCCACAATGTTATTTCCGTAAGAAATCAAATTGCAGTAGAAGGGTAAGGTCAAATATTTCCTGGCCTTTGGATGCTCCGTGGATAACACAACCTTGTTTTCCTGTAGATAGAAGTCTTCTTTGCGGCAGTTCGCATCGATGGCGGATTGCTGCATGGCAATATCCAATATCTCTTGATTCGTCATAGACAGAAGCCCTCGATTCGTTCTTTGGTTCTTTGATTATACTTGCCGCGCACAAAAAAGAAACAGACAAATTTCACGCCCGAATTTGCCTGTTTCATCGGTTTGCTCTGGATCGGAGTAGCGGGATTCGAACCCACGGCCTCACCCACCCCAAGGGTGCGCGCTACCTGACTGCGCCATACCCCGATATAGAAGGTGTTTCCATTATAAGCCATAGGCGCGCACCCTCGCAAGAGTCAGACACCTGCCTAAATTCAATTCAAATTGCCGACAAATCCGATGTCATTGGATAAACATCTGGGTAATATTTTTAAAGACAATAGGTGATTGGAGGAATTATTATGAAAAAAATAGTGTTAGTCATTGCCGCCTGCGCCTTATTAGGCTCCGCATCGGTGGCGGCAGCGGCGCCTACGGCGAAGGCGGTCAAAGCCACCATTAAGTATTTCAATTTCGTGGTGAATGGCCAGACCAAGCTCACTGCCGATGCGCTGGTCTTTAACGGAGCGACTTACGTGCCGATCCGGGATGCCGCAAGCTTGTTCAATTATGAAACGACCTATCATGCAGCCACCAAGTCCATCTCCTTCAGCTCCAAGAATGACTGGATCACGCTGTCCGAGCTGGTCGCTTCGAACGCGCGACTTTCGGCATCGCAATCTGATGATACCCCCAATGTATACGTCATCAGAGCAGGGAATGAGATCGCCTTCAGTCTGAATACCTCTACCCTTAAGGACGGGGAATTCACTTCCGTGATTACGAATGGATCCCATTTGATAAGTGTCAAGAAGGAGCTGGGATCCGTTCTTTTAAGCAAAAAGGACGTCATCGCTGCCGGATATATCGTCCAATAATGGGCTACAGAAAAACCCTCGGTTTGAATACCGGGGGTTTTGATTTACCTGGAATTACTCTTCTGATTTAACCGTAGCTTCCTCCTGCAACACCTTCAGCCAGCGCTTGTCCTTCTCTGTCAATTCAAGTCCCTCCAGCAAATCCGGACGGCGCTGCCAGGTCCGGCGAAGCGCCTCTTGCCGCCGCCATTCGTCAACATTGGCATGATGTCCGCTGAGCAGGATCTCCGGCACCTTCCACCCGCGAAATTCAACCGGGCGGGTGTAATGCGGATATTCCAACAAACCGGTACTGAAGGAATCCGTCACCGCACTTGTTTCGTTGCCCAACACGCCGGGTAGGAGACGCGTTACACTATCGATTACGACCATCGCGGGAAGTTCACCGCCGGTCAGCACGTAATCCCCGATGGACAACTCATCCGTAACCAAATGTTCGCGAATTCGTTCGTCATAACCTTCATAATGTCCGCAAATAAAGACGAGATGATCTTCCTGGGCTAATTCCTCCGCTTTCTTCTGGGTAAACGTCTCCCCTTGCGGACACATCAGAATAATGCGTGGTGCACGTTTAGGCGCTACTTGTATTGAGGGTTCGAAAGCTTCTTCGCTGGCTGGCTGTCCAAGCAAATCCTCAACCGCACGGAAGATCGGTTCCGGCTTGAGCACCATCCCCCCGCCTCCGCCATAAGGGGTGTCATCAACGCTGCCGTGCTTATTACCCGCGTAATCCCGAAAGTTGATGGCATTTAACGAAACGATGCCCTTTTCGCGGGCTTTTCCAAGAATGCTGCTGCCGAATACGCCGGCGAACATTTCCGGGAACAGGGTCAACACATCCACCCTCATGCTACAACAGCCCTTCCATAATATGCACCTTGATGGTTTTCTCCTTCACGTTGACGTCCAAGACGACGTCATCGATCACCGGGAGCAGCAGCTGTTTGCCGCTTGGCAGCTTGGTCACCCAAACGTCGTTGGCACCTGGCCGTAAGATTTCCACGATTTGGCCCAGATCTTCACCCTCATCGCTCACAACCTGACAGCCGATGATTTCATGGAAATAATATTCGTTCTCCGGTAACTCTACGGATTCCGTCTTGGGTACTTTCAGCTCACGGCCCTTAAGCGGTTCTACCTCATTAATATGGGAAAATTCAGCGAATTTCACGATGTACATCTGTTTGTAAGGCCGGGCCGTTTGTACGGTAACCTCGAGCCTTTCCCCGGTTTCCGGATGAATGATCAGAAGCCGATTTTTCGGAGCAAAACGCACCTCCGGAAAGTCCGTCTGCAGCAGCACTCGAAGCTCCCCGCGAATCCCGTGCGTATTCACGATTTTGCCTACCGACAATAATGAATCCGACATATTAACCTCCCAATAGATTTATCCTGTCATTCTTGCAGCTGAACCATCCGTCCGAAGGATCCTTCTGCTTCAGCATGTACGAAAAAGGGCTAGGACAAACATCCTAACCCACTTTCGTCTACCATTATGAAGTTACCGATCAAGACATGATATCCACGGTGACCCGCTTATCCATCTTGACCGCTGCCGATGCTACGACCGTGCGGAGCGCCTTGGCGATTCTCCCCTGCTTGCCGATGACCTTCCCTACATCGTCGGGATGTACGGAAAGTTCATAAACGATCAGGTGATCCTTCTCCACGACCTCCACACGCACGTCGTCCGGATGATCAACAAGAGCCTTCGCGATAACGCCGACTAATTGTTCCATATACGACCCTCCGAATCAGCAATTATTTCTGCTGTCTAAGCTCATGGAATTTCTTCATAACGCCTGCCTTGCTCAGCAGATTGCGAACGGTATCAGATGCTTGCGCACCATCTTGGAGCCATTTCAATGCTTTTTCTTCATCGATGTTGACTACTGCCGGTTGTGCAACCGGGTTATAGTAACCAATCTCCTCGATAAAACGGCCGTCACGCGGGGAACGAGAATTCGATACCACGATACGGTAGAAAGGAGCTTTATGAGCACCAATACGTTTCAAACGAATACGAACTGCCACGAAATTCACCTCCTTCAAAGAATGAACATTTTAGAATTAACGGAAAGGAAAACGCATCCCTTTGCCGGCTTTACCTAACTGCTTCATCATCTTGTTGCCTTTGCCTTTCGGCCTCATCATATCGGAGAACTGCTTCATCACGCGGCGCATTTCATCAAACTGCTTGATCAAGCGATTGACATCGGCGAGCGTGGTCCCGCTGCCTGCGGCAATCCGCTTGCGCCGGCTATGATTGATCATATCGGGATGCTGCTTCTCCTCTTTGGTCATCGAATGCACGATAGCTTCCACTCGGCCCATTTGCTTCTCGTCAACCTTGACGTTCTGCATCTGTTTCATCTTGCCCATACCCGGAATCATATCCATGAGCTGATCCAGCGGCCCAAGCTTCTTGACCTGATCCATTTGTTCCAGGAAATCATCGAACGTAAACTCCGCATTGCGCATTTTCCGTTCCATTTCCTTCGCTTTTTCCGTGTCGATGTTGGCCTGGGCTTTCTCGATCAGCGACAGCATGTCGCCCATGCCGAGAATCCGGGAAGCCATCCGCTCTGGATGGAACGGCTCCAGCGCATCAATCTTCTCGCCAAGCGCGGCGAATTTGATCGGACAGCCGGTTACGGCTTTGACCGACAACGCCGCACCGCCGCGGGTGTCCCCATCAAGCTTGGTCAGCACAACCCCGGTCAGCGTTAGCTGCTGGTTAAAGCTCTCCGCCACGTTCACCGCATCCTGACCGGTCATGGCGTCCACGACCAACAGGACTTCATCCGGCTTTGTTACCTCATGGATTTGCCGCAGCTCCTCCATCAGCTCTTCGTCAATGTGCAATCGGCCAGCGGTATCGATCAATAGGTAATCGTTGCCGTTGTCCTTGGCATGCTGCAGCGCCTGACGAGCGATTTCAACCGGGCTGTTGCCTTCCGGCAGCGTAAAGACTGGCACTTTGATCTGCTCGCCGAGTACCTGCAGCTGCTTGATCGCCGCGGGACGGTAAATGTCACCCGCTACGAGCAGCGGCCGATGATTCTCTTTCAGCAGCAGTTTGGCCAGCTTGGCCGAGGTCGTCGTCTTACCGGCCCCTTGCAGGCCTGCCATCATGACGACCGTTGGCGGCCGATTACTGCGGGCTAGCTTGGCTTGGCTACCGCCCATGAGCTCAGTCAGCTCTTTGTTGACGATATCGATGATGACCATGCCCGGCGTAAAGCTGTCCATGACCTCCTTGCCGACCGCCTTCTCCTTCACCTTGGCGATGAATTCCTTGACGACTTTAAAGTTGACGTCCGCTTCCAGCAAAGCAAGCCGAACCTCGCGCATCGCTTCGTTGACATCGTCCTCCGATACCTTGCCTTTGCCTCGAAGCTTGCTGAACACACTTTGCAAGCGGCTTGTCAATCCTTCAAATGCCATATGACAGTCACCCCCATTCATTAAGGTAGTTCAGAATGCTGACTTTTTGAACTTGATTTAGCTGTATATCGTCATCTTACAATTGCTCCGCCTCGCGAAGCAAATTTCTTGCCGTTTCTTTATGTAACGGGGACATGCCGCTGTCTTCCATAAGTTGCTCCAGCCGGGACAACACGCCGCTCCGCGCTTCGTGTTTCTTCAATAAACCGAGCTTCTCCTCATACGTTTCCAGCATGCCTTCAGCCCGTTTAATATGCTCATATACCGCCTGGCGGCTAATCTCGAACTCGGCGGCGATTTCGCCCAACGAGAAATCATCGAGAAAATAATATTTTAAGAAGGTCTGCTGTTTCTCCGTAAGCAGCACTTCATAGAAGTCAAACAAAAGGTTGATCCGGTTCGTCTTCTCAAGCCTATTCTCCTGACTCATCTGGGCACCCCCTCCGTCAAGGAAAAACACTTTACAGCGCATCAACTTTTCCTATGATACCGAATGCCGTAGTGGATGTCAAGCATTTTTCCTTAACATGTATACAATTGCCTACCTACTCCATCACTCTGGCAAAAAAGCCGCTTTCCGAATCCTCGGAAAGCGGCTTGAACGTCAATATCAATCCATTAATGATGGGGCAGCAGATAAAGCAAAATCGCAAAGAAGTGTGTCACACTGCCGCCAAGCACGAACAAATGCCAGATCGCGTGGTGGTACGGAAATCCCCGCCATACGTAGAAAACCGTGCCAAGCGTATACGCTAGCCCACCCGCAACCAGCAGGACGATCCCTTGATGTGGCATTGCCACGGTCAGCGGCCCCCAGGCGATGACGATCAACCAGCCCATGATTAAGTAGAAGATCGTCGACATGAACAGGAATCTTTTGACGAAGAACGCTTTGAATACGACGCCCAGTAAAGCAATCCCCCAAACGGTTCCGAACAGGCTCCAGCCGAGCGGCCCTCGAACGGCCACCAGCATGAACGGCGTGTACGTTCCCGCGATGTAAATGTAAATGGAGGAATGGTCAAAAAACTCGAACAGGTCTTTCAATTTCCCTTCTTTGAAGCTGTGTACGAGGGTGGAACACAGGTACAGCAGCAGCATGCTCGCTCCGTATATAGTAAAGCTGACGACATGCCAAGCCGTGCCCTTCATGCTGGAAAAAACGATCAGCAATACTAATCCCGCCAAGCTGAGCAAGGCGCCGATCCCGTGAGTGATCGCATTGGCGATTTCCTCGCGACGGTCGTAAGTATGCGTATTGGCCATCCTGTCACCTCCTAAAATCTCCATATAGTCTGTCTTGCCGGGCGTCTGCCTAGGATCATCATACGATGGAGCACCGCCACATGTTACTACTACCGGTTTAAGCCTCTTCCGCCTCTTCCTCATCCGCGATCAAGCCGGCAAACAAGCCATGCACGAACTGCTGGGAATCGAAGGGTTGGAGGTCGTCCATCTTTTCGCCGAGTCCAACGAATTTTACCGGAAGGCTCAGCTCCTGGCGGATGGCAATGACGATCCCGCCTTTAGCGGTGCCGTCCAGCTTTGTGAGCACCAGACCGGTCACGCCGCTCTTCTCGCCAAACAGTTTGGCTTGACTCAGCGCGTTTTGTCCGGTGGTCGCGTCCAGCACCATCAAAACCTCATGCGGAGCGCCTGGAATTTCCCGCTGAATGACGCGGTAAATCTTGTTCAGCTCCTCCATCAAGTTGGACTTATTCTGCAAACGTCCTGCCGTATCGCACAGCAGGATGTCTGCCCCGCGCTGCTTGGCGGCCTGAACCGCGTCGAACATGACCGCCGCCGGATCGGAACCGGCCTGCTGCTTGATCACGTCAACCTGGGCCCGTTTGCCCCAGACCTCCAACTGCTCGATCGCGCCTGCGCGGAACGTGTCCCCAGCGGCCAGGATGACCTTCTTGCCCTGTTGCTTATAATAATGGGCCAACTTGCCGATCGTTGTCGTTTTGCCAACGCCGTTGACGCCGACGAACAAAATGACGCTGATCCCGTCCGAATTCAAATGCATTTCGCTGTCTTCATCCCCGCGTAGCAGCTCAGTCAGCTTCTCCGACAGCAACGGCTGCAGCTCCGAAGCTTCCTCGATGCGGCGTTGCTTCACTTCCGCCCGCAGATCGTCGATCAGCTTCAGCACGGTGTTCACGCCGACATCGGCTCCGATTAAAATTTCCTCCAGCTCTTCGAAAAATTCCTCATCGATCTTTTTGCGTCGAGTGACGAGCTCCGTCACTTTTTCAACAAAGCCCTTACGGCTTTTTTCGAGCCCGTCCCGGAATTGTTTGGTTACGGATTCCGTTTTGGATGCAATGCTTTCTTTCAGTTTCTTAAAGAAACTCATAGGGATTATTTCCTCCTTCATCACTTCGAACTCATTATCGCATACCGCGAAGATCCAAGCAATTTCCTGCAACCTCGGCGCGAAAAATAAAAACGTGGCAGGAGAGCCAAGCCATTACCTTGACTCCCAAGCCACCGTAATTTGAATTTGCCCTACGCCTTGCTTAAGCGATTTCGACCGTCTCTTCGTCCTCCAGCTTCACGGAGACGAGCTTGGACACGCCGCCTTCCTCCATGGTCACGCCGTATAGCACATCGGCTTCCTCCATCGTCCCTTTGCGGTGGGTAACCACGATAAACTGCGTCTGTTCGGAGAATTCGCGCAAATACTGGGCGAAACGAGCCACGTTGGCCTCGTCCAACGCGGCTTCGACTTCGTCGAGCACGCAGAAAGGGACGGGTTTCACCTGTAGAATGGCGAACAGCAGGGCCATTGCCGTCAAAGCCCGCTCTCCACCGGAGAGCAGCTGTAAGTTCTGCAGCTTCTTGCCCGGCGGTTGGGCGACCACATCGATCCCCGTATCGAGCAGATTGTCCGGATCAACCAGAATCAGGTCCGCCCGTCCACCGCCAAACAGCTTCGAGAAGACGATCACAAATTCGCGGCGAATGGCATCAAACGTCGTTTTAAAGCGTTTGGACATCTCCTCGTCCATCTCGCGGATGACCTGATACAAGGTGGTTTTCGCTTCAACGAGGTCATCTTTCTGTTCACTGAGGAACTGGTAACGCTCGGATACGCGGTTGTATTCCTCAATCGCACCGAGATTCACATCCCCAAGCAAGGTAATTTGCCGCTTCAGCTCCTTGACTTCCGTTTGGGTTTGCGGCACATCCTCCGGTACGGCATAACGCTGCTTAGCCAATTCATAGCTAAGCTCATAATCCTCAGACAACTTACGCAGGATATTGTCCAGCTCCACGTCGAGACGGTTCGCCTGGATTTCCGTCTGGCGCAGTTGCTCCTCCACGGCCTTCAGCCCAAGCCGCTGCTCCTTCGTTTCGCTTTCGCCTTCCTCCAGCTTCTTCACGAGCACGGCGCGCGAAGCCCGTTCCAGTTCGAGCTGCTCGCTAGCGCGTTCCTTCTTCAGCTTGAAATCGTTGAGCTCTTCCCGTTGCTTGACGGTCTGTTCCTCATTTTGCTGCAAGTCCACTTCGATCGATTGCAAAATCGTGCGATTTTGCCCCAACTCACGCTCCTGAACCTTGAACTCGTTCTCCGCGCGGCGCAGCTGCTCGCGCAGCGACTGGCACTCCTGATCCAGCTTGCCTTCCCGAACCTTCAGATCGGTCAGTAAATCCTGGAGTTCCTCCTTGGCCGACTCGCTTGCTTTACGTGCGAATTCGGCCGCCCGGATCGATTGCTGGACGGTTTGCTCTTCTTTCTCCAGCTCTACGAGACGTTCTTCCGCAGCTTTCTTCGTTGCCTCAAGCTCCTCGAGCTCCTTCAGGTAGTGGCCCTTCTCTTGACCATACAGCTCAAATTGCTCGGAAACGTGACGCCATTCATGATCAACCTGCTTCAGGTCACCAGCGCAAGATTGCTCCTCAACCCGCTTGGCATCGCCGGCTTCGCGCAGTCGCGTCAGCTCGCTTTCCGCCTTAGCCAGTTGGCTGCGAACGTCGGTTATCCCTTTGCGCAGCTTATCCAGCATCTCCTCGCTCTCGCGAATGTCGCTGGCAAGCTGGTCGAGCTGACGTTTACGTCCCAGCAGGTTGCTGTTCTTACGATGCTGAGAGCCCCCGGTCATCGAACCGCCGGCATTCACAACGTCGCCTTCCAACGTCACGATTCGGAAGCGGTATTGCAGCCTTGCCGCCATCCTGTTCGCTCGCTCCAAATCGCTGGCAAAGACGACGTTGCCGAGCAGGCTGCCGACGATATCCGCATACTGCGGCTCATAACCGACCAGTTCTGCGCCGATTCCGACGAATCCGTCCGCCTCTTCCAACTGGCGCTTGTCCGCCGCGGAAATTTGGCGCGGACGGATGACGTCCAGTGGCAGAAATGTTGCACGGCCCAGTTGCCGCTGCTTCAGGAAAGCGATCGCCTGCCGCGATACGGCTTCGTTCTCCATGACGATATGCTGCATAGCGGCGCCCAGCGCCGTTTCTACGGCCAGCTCAAGCTTTTCCGGAACTCGGATCAATTCGGCGACCGCGCCATGTACTCCGGATAATGCCGATTTTTTCGACGCCTTCAGGACTTCCTTAACGCCAAGGACAAACCCGTCGTAGTCGTCCTCCATCTCCTTCATCGTGTCGCGCCGGGAAACCAAACCCTCGCGTTTCTGCTCCCATTTGCGGATATTGCTTTGGCTCTCTTCAACGAGCTTCTGCAGCGAATTCACGCGCTCGCTTTCCTGGATGTACTGTCCCCGCACTTCGGCAATTTCCTTGCCCAGCTTATCCAGCACCTTCTCTAACTCGGCCTTGCTGCCCTTGAGTCTTTCCAGTTCATCCGTCCATTTGATGCCTTCCTCTTCGGCACGTTCCATCCGGCGTTTGACGCTGTCTTTCTGCTGTTCGGCATAATGGATCTCGTTGCGGGATTGCGCCATCCGATTCATGATGTCGAGAAGTTGGCCTTTCAAGCCTTCCTCCTGCACTTGGCTAATGCCGCCGGTCACGCCGATCAGCTTCGCCTCTTCAGCCGCCAGTTCATTGCGCAGCTCGCTAAGCTGCTGTTCTGCTGCGGCGAACTTGGCAGCCATCTGCTCCATTTCTTGCTGCCGCTGGGCGAACCGCTCTTCACTAACCTCCAGCGATTGGCGAAGCTGCTCGCGATTTTGAGTCAGGTTCTTGGCGCGTTCCTTCAAAACCTCGCCATAACCTTCGCTTTTTTCATAGCTTTCGCTATATTCAAGCAACTGTCCTTGCAACAGCTCAATTTGGTCCTCCACCTGTCGAAGCGCCAGACGATCGCTCTCCAGTTTGGCATCGTGCGCGGAGACGATGGTTGACAAGGCCAACTGCTCCTCCTGGAGTTTGGCTAGCTTGGCATTGGCCTCGCTCCACGAAGCGTGGATTTGCTCAATCTGATGCACGTATAACGAAATCTCTTTATTTTTCAATTGCTCGCGCAATTCCTTGTATTTGATCGCTTTCTCCGACTGCTCCTTCAGCGGTTCGATCTGATCCTCCAGCTCAACCACTAAATCATTGATGCGCAGCAGATTTTGCTCGGTTTCATCTAACTTGCGACGGGCGTCACGCTTACGACTCTTGTATTTCACGATCCCCGAAGCCTCTTCGAAAATACCGCGACGATCCTCCGAGCGCGTACTCAGAATCTCTTCGATCCGGCCCTGCCCAATGATAGAGTAAGCTTCCTTCCCGATCCCCGTATCCATGAACAGCTCGGTAATATCCTTCAGCCGACAGGACTGTTTGTTGATGAAATATTCACTGTCCCCGCTGCGATGGACCCGCCGGGTGACCGTCACTTCACTGAAATCGAGCGGTAACGCCTGATCGGTGTTGTCCAGCGTTAGCGACACCTCGCTGAAATTTACCGCCTTGCGCGCGTCGCTGCCGGCAAAAATGATATCTTCCATTTTCCCGCCGCGCAAAGATTTGGCGCTTTGTTCCCCGAGCACCCAGCGGATGCCGTCGGAGATGTTGCTCTTACCGCTACCGTTCGGTCCAACCACGGCGGTAATGCCGCGGACGAATTCCATCTCCGTCTTATCGGCGAACGATTTGAAGCCCGCTAACTCTATCCGTTTCAAAAACATACGTTCACTATCACCTCTACCGACTATTGTAACATACCCAAAGCTCCGGCGGACAGGCAATCCGTCTCGTGCAGAAGCCCGGGATGACGCATCCTTTGCTCGCTTGAAATTCGATTTCTTTTTTGCTAGTGTGATAGAAAATCCAAACTCTTATATCGGTAAAAGGAGCGCCCTTGATGAGCACGAAGAAACATTCTCGCCTGCCCGGACTGCTCTTCTTCTTATGCCTTGGCCTCGGATCCCTGCTCTCGCCAGCACTGCCGTTGGCTGCCGCCCAGCAGACGCAAGTGCTGACCTCCGCGAAAGTGACCCTCGACGGGCAGGAAATTGCCTGGACGACTTCGCCGCTGATCGATCGCGGCGTAACCTTTGTACCGCTGCGCGAAGCAGCCGAGCGCCTGGGCGCAGAAGTGAAGTGGAAATCCGCCAAGCACGCTGCCGAGTTGCGAGCTCACGGAGACACGATCTTGCACCGCTCCGGCACGAATCTGTTCACCGTCAACGGGGATCCCCTCCGGGCGGACGGCATATCGATCACTCGCGGTGGCGCTACCCTCGTGCCGCTGCGCGCTTTAGCTGAGGTATTAAAGGCAGACGTCGGTGTCGTTACAACGGATGGAACGATGCACGTTAACTTGACACCGGACCCTGCGTCGATCACCTCTCCCGAGGCGGAGGTGGCCGACCGCTATTTCATCGCTCAGCGGTATTCCGGCATCGCTCTGATTGCCAAAGGAGATCGGATCCTGCTGCGCAAAGGTTACGGATATGACGGTGAGAACCATCTCGTTCGCGCTGACCGCAAATCGCGAATCGCTTCCCTAACCAAATCGTTTACGGCGGCGGCTGTGATGAAGCTGGTGGAAAAAGGACGACTCCGCTTGGACGACACGTTGGCATCGTACTATCCCGATTTTCCTTCCGGAGACCGGATTACCATTCACCTCTTGTTGTCGCACCTATCCGGCATCAACCCCAACTTTCCGCGAGAACCGGGCCTATCCTTGCAGGAAACGATTGAGGCCATCCGGGCCAAACCTTTGCGGGTTGAACCGAACAGCAAGTTTATATACAGCAACAGCGGTTACGTCTTGTTGGCTGGGATCATCGAGAAAGCGTCAGGGATGCGTTACGGGGACTATCTGAACCAAAACATTTGGCAGCCGCTGGGCCTGTCCGATACCGGGGAAGCGAAGCCCTCCGTGCCGGTCATCCAAGGATACGTCAGCGCTGGAGATCAGCTGTGGGCACCAGCTGGCCCTTATCTCTCCCAATCCGGCACCGGCACGCTGTATTCTACTGTCGACGACATGCTGACCTGGATCGCCTCATTCGAAACGGAGCAAGTGCTCCGCCAAGCGTCCATCGCGCAAATGTTTACCCCGTATTCAGAAAAAAACTACGGGTATGGCTGGATGATCCGCCAGGAAAACGGAATTACGCGTGTCTTTCACAATGGCAGCGGCACCGGTTACGCCACCGGGATGTCCCGGGAACTTGGCGGCGGGTACACCATCATCTTGCTTGGCAATCACTCTGGCATGGACACACTGACCCATATGACGGAAATCCGCAAGCGATTGCCTTAGTGGAAGAACTAGATTGCCCTAAGGTATGAATTGCTGAGTTAAGTTGAATTGAATTAATCTGCGGCGATTTTCCGCTAACGCTTGCCAGGATGCTTATTGAGTCAAAAAGCACGGTGTTTTGTAGTTAACGCTGGCTAGCAAGCTTATGGACACCCAATAACCCCTTTTCGGGTAAAAAACTTGCGGATAAGCTTTCCCCTCAGCGTTACAGATTGCCATCCAGAATAAATGGATCAATAGCAACGCGGATCAGCGTTAGAGCCCGCAGGAATCCCCTCTTTCAAAAAAAAGGTCGTCCCGAAAGGTCAGCAAGACCTTGGGGACGACCTTCTTATTTGAGCTATGACTACATGATTAACCCTCAGGCTGAGCGTCCTTGAGCAGATCCAACGCCACGGCAGCCGCCTGTTGCTCGGCTTCCTTCTTAGATCTTCCCGTTCCCTGACCAAGCGAACGACCTTCCATGCAAACCTCCGCAACGAATTCGCGTTCATGCGCCGGTCCCCGTTCTTCAACGATCCGGTATTCCAACGCGCCCATGCCGTGATGCTGCGTCAGCTCCTGCAACTCCGTCTTGAAGTCGCTGGTTGCCAGCTTGCCGTCCAGGGTCAATTTAGGAAATACGTGGCGATGAAGAAACGCAGTGACGGCTTCCAGGCCCTGGTCCAGGTATAAAGCACCGATAAAGGATTCAAATACGTCCGCAAGCAGCGCCGGACGGGTCCGTCCTCCCGTAAGCTCCTCGCCTTTGCCCAGCAGGACGTATTGCCCAAATTCCAAACTTTCGGCAAATTTGACGAGCGACGGCTCGCAGACGATGGCAGCGCGCAGCTTGGTTAACTCGCCTTCAGGACGATCCGGAAATAACCGATATAAATGCTCCGAAACGGTTAACTCGAGAACGGCGTCACCCAGAAATTCCAGGCGCTCGTTATCCTCATATTGACTGAAGCGATGCTCGTTCACGTATGACGCATGGGTGAAGGCTTGTTTCAGAAGCTGCCGATTTTGGAATGCCAGTTCAAGTTTGTTCTGTAACTGCTTCAGATCTCCATTCACCAGACTTAACCCCTTACGCTTCGTATTTCTTCATAATGATCGTGGCGTTATGTCCACCGAATCCAAACGAATTGGACATCGCTACACGCACGTCCGCTCGTCTGGCTTCGTTCGGAACGTAATCCAGATCGCATTCCGGGTCCGGATGCTCCAAATTGATCGTCGGCGGAATGACGCCATGCCCCAGCGTAAGCCCGCAAATGACGCCTTCTACGCCGCCTGCAGCCCCAAGCAAATGGCCGGTCATCGATTTCGTCGAGCTGATGGCCACCTTATAGGCATGGTCGCCAAGCGCACGCTTGATCGCAATCGTCTCTGAGCGGTCCCCCACCGGTGTCGAAGTACCGTGGGCGTTGATATAATCCACTTCCTCCGGCGCGATGCCGGCATCGCGGATCGCCATCTTCATGCAACGCTCCGGACCGTTAGGGTCTGGCTCCGTCATATGATGGGCATCCCCGCTCAAACCGTAGCCAATAATTTCACCGTAAATTTTGGCGCCGCGCTTCAGCGCATGCTCCAGCGATTCCAAGATCAGTACGCCGGCGCCTTCGCCCATGACGAAGCCGTCGCGTTCCATATCAAACGGCCGGCTGGCTTTTTCCGGTTCATCGTTGCGAGTCGACATCGCCCGCATCGAGCAAAATCCCGCCATGCCGGTCGGACGGATCGTTGCTTCCGCGCCGCCGCAAATCATCACATCGGCATCACCCCGCTGGATGAGCTTGTACGAATCGCCAATGGAATGAGTTCCGGTCGCGCACGCAGTCACCGCCGTCGTGTTCGGGCCCTTTGCCCCGAACAAGATGGATACATGGCCTGAGGCCATATTGGCAATCATCATAGGAATAAAAAATGGGCTGACGCGTTTCGGACCTTTCTCCAGCAAGATATTGTGCTGGTCTTCCCAAGTTCCGAGACCACCGATCCCCGAACCGATCATGACGCCTACCCGCTCCGGGTCGGCCTGCTCGGCGATATTGAGTCCGCTGTCCTTCATTGCGTTAACCGCCGCAGCGGCTGCAAATTGGACGAAGCGGTCCATTTTCCGCGCTTCCTTACGATCAACATAATCCTCAGGATTAAAATCCTTCACGGAAGCGGCTATTTGCGTAGGGTAATCACTGACGTCGAACGCTTCGACTCTCGATACACCGGATTTCCCCTGAATCAGGTTATTCCACAGCGTATCAAGGTCATGGCCAAGCGCCGTCACGACCCCCATTCCCGTAACTACTACTCTATGCTTCAAACACACTCACCTCGTATGGACTTCATGTGTACATCATTCTTGGACTTAAGCACGAATGCTTATAGAGGGTAAAGATGAGGAGAAGTCCCGCCTGCTATGTAGGAGGTACGGGACTTTGGGATGACAATTAGGTATGAGATTGTATGTAGTTTACAACTTCACCTACAGTCGTAATCTTCTCTGCATCTTCGTCGGAAATTTCCAGATCGAATTCATCTTCCAATTCCATCACTAATTCAACTACGTCAAGCGAATCCGCACCCAAGTCGTCTTTGAAAGACGCTTCTAGCGTCACTTCGGCTTCATCAGCGCCGAGGCGATCGACCACAATGCGTTTTACGCGATCTAATACATCGGACATCCGGTTCACCTCCTCTTTGGTATTATAAGAGATTTGAAGTTAAAATGCCATAGAAGCGAAAGGCGCGATTTACATATACATTCCGCCGTCCACGTGCAGCGTCTGTCCAGTCATATAGGCCGCGCTGTCCGAGGCGAGGAATAGTACCGCGCTTGCGATTTCCTCCGGCTGTCCCAAACGGGCCAACGGGATGTCCCCCAGCAATTTCTGGCGATATTCCTCCGGAAGCTCCCCCGTCATATCGGTTTCGATAAATCCGGGAGCGACGCAGTTCACGGTGATTCCGCGCGAAGCCAATTCACGGGCCGATGCTTTTGTCAGACCAATGACTCCGGCCTTAGCGGCGACGTAGTTCGCCTGACCCGCGTTGCCGAGCACGCCAACCACCGAAGAAATGTTGATAATCCGTCCCGAGCGTTGCTTCATCATCGGACGGGTCACGGCTTTGATCCCGTTAAATACGCCCTTCAGGTTCGTCTCGATGACTTGATCAAACTCTTCTTCCTTCATACGCATAATTAAATTATCTCTTGTAATTCCTGCGTTATTCACCAGAATATCGATCCGGCCCCACGCTTCGAGTACGGACTTCACCATTCCCTCGAATTGCTCACTGTTGCCTACATGCGCTTTGGCAGCGTAAGATTTCACACCGAGCGCCTCGATTTCGGAAACGACGCGGGCGGCGGCTTCTTCATTCCCCGCATAGTTCACGACGACGTCGGCTCCTGCCTCGGCCAAAGCCAGCGCAATACTGCGGCCGATCCCGCGGGAGGCCCCCGTCACCAAAGCGGTTTTGCCTTGAAGAGGTTTGCTCATCGGTTCATCTCCTTTCGCCTTGTTTATGAGACGCATCCAAATCAAAACTCCGTCTTGCGGTAACAAAATCTCATCGCCATTCCTTGAGCCCAAACGGCACCTTTGCGGCGAAGGTAAATCCAGGCCCTCTCGGCCAATATTAATTCTGGGCTGCAGCCGTCTGTTCCAAACTCTCCAAGCTGCTGACATTAAAGAGCCGTACGGATTTATCGATTTTCTTAATCAATCCCGTCAAGACGCTGCCGGGGCCGATCTCCACGAAAGTATCCACTCCCTGTGAGAGAAGCCAGCCCACGCTATCCTCCCATAGGACGGGAGAATAAACCTGGCGCAGCAGCAAGTCCTTGATCTCCGCCCCATTTTGCACCGGCCGAGCCGTTACATTTGCCACGACCGGAACCTCAGCGTCTCGGAAAGAGGCAGCGGACAACCGATCGCCCAGCCGCTCGGCTGCCGTCTTCATGAGAGAGGAATGGAACGGTCCGCTCACTTCGAGCGGAATCGCCCGCTTGGCGCCGATCTCCTTCACTCGTTCAACCACAAGGTTAACCCCTTCTTGGCTTCCCGAAACAACGATCTGTCCCGGGCAATTGACATTAGCCAGCTCTACCAGAGCGCCGCCAGCGGTTATGTCTTCACACAGCTGTGCGAGCGCTTCGCGTTCGCCGCCGAGCACCGCAGCCATAGCACCTTGTCCGCCCGGCACGGCTTGTTCCATGTATTCGCCGCGAGCCCGTACGAGCTTGACAGCATCCTCGAAGCTAAGCACGCCAGCGGCCGTCAGGGCGCTGTACTCGCCTAAGCTGTGGCCGGCGACATAGTCCGGTTTGAAGCCCTTCGCCGTAAACGCCTCGTACAGCGCGACGCTGGTCGTCAACAGAGCCGGTTGTGTATTGGCCGTTTGCTTCAGCTCAGTGTCTGGCCCTTCGAAGATCAAGCCGCTGAGCGAAAACCCAAGCTGCTCATCGGCCTTTTCGAAACGAGCCCGAGCAGCCGGCAATGCATCATATATATCCTTGCCCATTCCTACGCTTTGGGAACCCTGTCCCGGAAAAACAAAAGCGATTTTGCCCATCCTGTGCACTCCCTATCGAAAAAAATCAGGTTTATCGCTTACAAACGGTCGCGAGTGGCAACCCGTTGAAGATGTGTCTTACCACACCAGCACAGACGCTCCCCAGGTTAATCCACCCCCGAAGCCAACCAGCAGGATGGTGTCGCCTTCCTTCATCCGGCCATCCTCCGCCGCTTCCACCAGTGCCAGCGGAATAGAAGCTGCCGATGTATTCGCGTATTTATCCACGTTGATGACGCATTTATCCTCCGGCAGGTTCAAGCGTTGCATGGCCGATTGGATAATACGGATGTTCGCCTGATGAGGGACAAACAGGTCGATGTCTTCTTTGCTCTTCCCGGCTTTGCGGAGCACTTCCTCGGTTGCCGAGCCCATCACGCGAACGGCAAACTTGAATACTTCACGCCCGTTCATGTAGATATAATGCTTTCGGTCGGCTACGGTAGCTTCCGAAGCCGGCAACCGTGAACCGCCCGCCTCCAGTTTCAGCAATTCGCCGCCGGCGCCTTCCGCGCCCAGATCGAAGGACAAGAATCCACGGCCCTCCGATACTTCTCCAATAATGACGGCCCCAGCTCCATCCCCGAACAACACGCAGGTGTTCCGGTCCGAATAATCCGTGATCCGGGATAGCGTATCCGCTCCAATCACCAGCGCGTTCCGGTACATCCCCGTCTGGATAAACCCATTCGCCGTCGCCATTCCATACACGAACCCCGAGCAGGCGGCGGACAAATCGAAGGCTGCTGCTTTTTTCGCGCCAAGCTTATCCTGCAAAATGCAAGCCGTCGACGGAAACGCCGAATCCGGCGTTACGGTGGCTACAATAATCAGATCCAGCTCATCCGCCGTAAGGCCAGCGGACTTCAAGGCACGAACAGCCGCTTCATAAGCCAGATCGGAGGTTGCTTGCTCCGGCGCGGCAATATGCCGTTCTTTGATCCCCGTACGAGAAACGATCCACTCGTCGTTCGTATCCACTATTTTCTCCAAATCGGCATTCGTCAACACTTTCTCCGGCACGTATTTCCCGGTACCGATAATCCCTACCGAACGTAAATTATTCACTCTCGTCACTCACTTCCCGCTGATTTCCCGTGCTATGCTCTCCGTCAGTTGGCTTTGCAACGCTGTCCGCGCTTGGCGAACGGCATTCTTGATCGCGCCGCCGTCCGAGGACCCGTGTCCTTTTACGACCAGACCGCTAAGGCCAAGAAGGGGGGCGCCGCCATGTTCTTTATAATCCAGCGTCTTCTTCAAACCGCGCAGCGACGGCATCAGTACAGCCGCGGCCAGCTTGTTCTTCAGAGATTTCGAAAATTCCTTTTTTAGAATCGAAAACATTGTGCCCGCCGTACCTTCCAGCGATTTCAGCAAAATGTTACCGGCAAAGCCGTCGCAAACGAGTACATCGCAAGCGCCGGTCAAGATATCCCGTGCCTCCACGTTTCCGACGAAATGAATCGGCAATGCCTCAAGGAGCGGATAAGCCGCTTTGGTCAGCTCATTTCCCTTCATCGCTTCCGTGCCGACATTAAGCAACCCCACTCGCGGCTTGGCGATTCCGTGAACCTTTTCCCGGTAAATGCTGCCCATTAACGCATATTGCGCAAGATGCTCCGGCTTGGCATCCATATTAGCGCCTAGATCAAGCGCCAGCACTCCGCGTTCGTCGACCGTCGGAATCATCGGCGCCAATGCCGGCCGTTCGATTCCTTCCATCCGTCCGACCACCAGCAAGCCCGTTGTCATCAGTGCCCCGGTGTTCCCGGCGGAGATCATCGCCTCGGCTTCCCCTTCGCGAACGAGCCGCCCGGCTACGACCATGGACGCGTCCTTTTTGCGGCGTACGGCTTTAACCGGCTCATCCTCCGCATCGATCACCTCGGAAGCGTGTTGTATCCGCAAATTCGCCGGAGCGTCTTGCAGCATCGGCGCAAGCACCTGCTCGTCGCCGACCAGAATGATTTCAGTGTCGCCCCATTCCTTGGCTGCGGCCAACGCGCCTTCGACCGTGCTTTTCGGCGCGTGGTCCCCGCCCATGGCATCAATGGCGATTCTCATGCTGACTTCCTCCTTCTGGATTGTCGTCTCCGGTGGACCGGTAGATGACGAAATTCCCCTGGAATACCATTTCTTCGCCTACGTAGGTAAACACCTCGACCTTAGCTTTGCCTTTGTGGCCGGAACTTGGCCTTACGTAAGCTTTCGCAATGCATTTCTCCCCCAGATGAACCGATCGAACAAATCGGATATCCGCAGAGAACGTCAAAGCGATTTCATCGTTAATTACGGCCACGGCCAAAGAATTGGCCTGCGCAAACACATGATGTCCCCGGGCGATGCCCGTCCGGGAGAACACGTGCTCCTCGCGGATTTCAAAGATGGAGATCCCGCTCTTGTCCAATTGCAGATCGACGATTTCCCCGATGACTTCATGCAGCGGCAAGGAACGAACCTGATCGTACGACCGTTCGGCCATCAGCTTCATCCGTTCCCGGAGTTCGGGGATGCCCAGCTCCATCCGGTCAAGCCGGATCGTCTGGATGCTGACCTTCAGCTGACGGGTGAGCTCTTGGTCCGTAATAAACGGATTCGTTTCTATCATTTGGACGAGTTGCTGCTGCCTCGCCCGCTTTGGCAAACGTTCGATGGGTATCTCCCCCCTGATGATTAACCAAACCATTATGAGTTATCTATAGATCAACGATTCATATATGTAAAATTTGGCGAAGTTCTTTAGAACCTGGTACTAAAATGTAGTATAAAGCATCCCGACCCAAAAGAAAAGCGAAATTGCCATAAACCTTGCGTGAAGCGAGGCCGCAGAAGGCAAAAAAAATAGCACCTCACCGAAATGAAGTACTACTTTGAGTTGAGTGCCTAAAGCTTATTGGCCAATAATTTCTCTCGATTTGTATGTTCCGCAAACTTTGCATACGTGGTGAGCAAGCTTCAATTCTCCGCATTGTTCACATTTTACCATGCCCGGCACAGCCAATTTGAAATGCGTGCGGCGTTTGTCGCGGCGCGTTTTGGACGTTCTCCGTTGAGGTACTGCCATGGTTCCCACCTCCTTATTCAAGTCAACCCTAACCGGGGCTTTATTCCTTGTTTACTTGCTTATTTTTGAAAAAATCGCCGAGCGCTGCGAGCCGCGGATCGATCACGTCCGTATTGCAGCCGCATTCCTGTTCGTTCAGATCGGTCCCGCAATTCGGGCAAAGCCCTTTGCAGGATTCCTGGCACAAAGCAGCATACGGAAGATGAAGCAACAGCGTTTCTTCCACATACGGCACCAAATCGACTTTGTCGTCGGCGACATATTGCAAGTCTTCGTCTTCTTCCTGCGTCTGCATGTCCGTCTCAGGAGCCTCGCCTTGTTTGAAGCTTTCTGCAAACTCCGCTTGTACGACCTGCTTCAGCGGCTTCAAGCACCGAGAACAAGTCATATCGAGCTCCGCCGTCAGCCTGCCCTTGACATCGACTACGTCTCCGCCAGCGGGTTCCGCCTGCAAATCGACTTGCAGCGGACTCATCGCGAGAATATCCCTGCGACCTTTGACAACACGGCTTACGTCCAAAGTCTGATGAATCTTCACCGGAGCTTCGGACGAGGTCACCTGACGCAAATTAATAAACATCAGCATCACTCCAAACAAACAAAAATTATTATACCGATTTTAAGTAAGTTTTGTCAACAATAAAGCTGTTCTTTCGGTGAAAATGCCGCTGACGGCTCCATCCTTTTAGCTCCGCTATCTTTTCATGGTATATTCATAGGTGAAGAATCCACCCAAATCCCTGGAAAATAAGGAGTAGAACCCTTTGAATATCGTTGGTATCATTGTCGAATATAATCCGCTGCATAACGGTCACGCCCATCATTTCGCCGAAGCCAAGCGGCTTACCGGCGCCGACGCGGTGATCGCCGTGATGAGCGGCGATTTCCTGCAGCGCGGCGAGCCGGCACTCGTCGACAAGTGGGCACGGGCGGAGATGGCTCTCCGCCTCGGAGTCGACGTCGTGCTGGAGCTGCCGGTCGCTTATGCGGCCCAGCCGGCCGAGTGGTTCGCATACGGCGCAGTGGCCTTATTGGATGCGACGGGGGTCACGACGCATCTATGCTTCGGCAGCGAAGCCGGCGCGCTTACGGCGCTGCGGCCGCTGGCCGAGCGGCTGGCCGCCGAGCCGCAGGCGCTGCAGGCGGCCATCGCGGAGGAGCTCGCCACCGGGGCGAGCTACCCCGCGGCCTACGCCGCCGCGGCCGCGCGCACGCTCGGCGGCGATGCCGCCGCAGCGCGATCGCTATTGGAGCAGCCCAACAACAGTTTGGGGCTGCACTACCTGATCGCGCTTCGGCGGCTGGGCAGCGGCATCGCGCCGGCCACCGTCGGGCGCCGGGCCGCAGGTCACGGCGATGTCGCGCCGAAGGACGCGAACATCGCCAGCGCCACGGCCGTGCGGCGGCTGATCGCCGGCGGCGGCCTCGCCGCGGCCGCGCCGTATCTCCCGCCGTACACGGCGGAGATCCTCGCCCGCGAGTTCGCGGTGAGCCGCGGGCCCGTGACGTGGGAGAGCTTGGCCGCGCCGCTCTTCCACCAGCTGCTCCTGGCCGCGCCGGAGCAGCTTGCCGCCCTTCACGAGGTGACGGAAGGGCTGGAGTACCGGATCAAAAAAACGCTGCCCCGCCTATCCCAGCCAACGGTTGCCGAGCTGCTCACTCAGCTTAAAACCAAACGCTATACCCATACGAAGCTGCAGCGCATGCTTTTGCATATTCTCCTGCAGCATTCCCGCGAGCTGTTGGCACCCGAGGCGCTATCTCAAGGCCCGGGTTATCTGCGGGTGCTTGGCTTCAGCGAAGCCGGACAGCAGTTGCTAAAGCGGATGAAACAAACGGCACGGCTGCCGATCATCACAAGAGCCGCCGAGCTCGATCACCCGCAGTTGACCCTCGACATCCGGGCGGCTGCCGCCTATGCCAACGCGATGCCGCAGCGCCAGATGGACGAGCTGCTGCGCGAATATCGCCAGGCACCTCTACGTATAGAAGCGGATTGCCCTGGATTAGGAAGCTTTCGGCTCCAATGAATCCAAATAATTCAGGGCATCGTCCAGCTTTTTCACCGGCACCAGCTTCATTTTCGAGCCGATTTCCTCCGCTTTTGTTTTCGCGTCATTATAGTTTGCCTCCGGCACGAAAAATATTTCCGCCTTCTCCCGGTCCGAAGCCACGATTTTAAACTGGACCCCGCCGATGGCCCCAACAGTCCCGTCTTCGGCAATCGTGCCGGTGCCGGCCACCCGGTAGCCATGACTCAAATCGCCTGGAGTCAGCTGATTGTAAATCTCAAGCGTGAACATCAGACCCGCGGAGGGACCGCCGATCCGCGTGTCTGCAAACTGCACTTCCTTGGCTTGATCGGCCGCCTGTACCTTGCGGAGCTCACCTACCGTCACGCCCAATCCGGCTTTACGTCCTCCGTCGGCCGCTTTGATCTCCACGAGTTCCACCTGCTGATCCAGGGATTTGCCTCCACGCTCCAGCTGAAGTTTCACCTGATCCCCGGGCTGATCGTCTTGCAGCAAGGCGCCGAGATCCTCAAATTGCTTCACCGGCTGACCGTTCACTTTCCGAATGATGTCCCCGGGATGGAAATCCCCTTTCGGCTGGCTTTCCTTGGATAAGCCGACGATAAATACGTACTCCGAGACGACGTCGTATTTAACGCCCGCCTTGTTGTAAGCGGCCAAGATCGCGTTCGACTGTGAGCTGCTCATATAATAGCGCTGCTGAGTTTCGTACTCCTCATCATTTCGGTCCGGTTCCTTGCGGACGATTTCGGCATGCTTGTTGAAGCGCGCAGTCGCCAGCATCCACACATTGGCGTAGCTGACCGAAACGGTCGTCAGCATAAACGTCCCTTTTTCCTCCGAATCCCCCGACTTAATCGAGACCATCGGTTTGATTTCCTCCGCCGTCCCCGGTTGATTGATCATGTACGGGGTTGACATGTACACGACGACATATACGATCACCGCGATCGTTAGGACGTACAGCCCCGATTTGATCGCTTTGGCTCTGGATTGCCGCATCCGGTTCTCCTCCCTTCCTGTACAGCGGCGGAAGAACCTTGTCTTCCGTCCGCATTCGTCTTTATGCGATGCTTCGCTCCATGAAACGGGGTAGTCTGTCCTTAGCGGTTGATGCATAGCATGTACTATGCGCTGATTTGCTATCGGTCTTTATCTAATGACAAAGAAGGTGAATCTATACATATGAATTTCCGACGTTTGGCCACCAGCCCGTTGTCTACGTTGTTGACCGGATTTTTGGCCGTTTTAGTCGTTATTTGCGTCGTTTATGCCCCCGGAGAAGCGTTTAAAGCTTCCGGCGATGGCTTGGCGATCTGGTGGCGGATCGTCTTTCCGGCCCTGCTGCCGTTTGTCGTTCTCTCGCAAATGCTGCTAGCCGCCGGGTTCGCCCACGGATTGGGCACGCTGCTCGACCCTTTCACCCGCCGTGTCCTGGGACTGCCCGGCTCTTTCGGCTGGGTGCTGCCGCTTGGGATGACCGCTGGCTTCCCCGCCGCGGCCGAAGCGGCCGTCACGCTGCATAAGCAAGGCAAGGTGACCGCGAGGGAAGCCGAGCGGCTCGCGGCTGCAGCCCATTTTTGCAGCCCGATGCTGCTCGTCGTGGTGATCGGCGCAGGCTTCGTAGGCAGGCCCGAATTCGGTCTGCTCCTGTTGGCAGTACACTGGGCTGCGGGTCTGGCTGCGGGCCTTACGCTGCATTTGGTGTTTCCGGACCGCTCCGCGTCCACTGCGCCTATGGAAGCACACTCTGCAGCCAAGCCGCGCGTTCCCTTACTGCGCTTGGCCCTACGCCACATGGAGGAGGCTCGCCGCGAGGACGGCCGCAGCTTTGGCAAGCTGCTTGGCGACTCGGTAGCCTCCGGCGTCCAGACGCTGATGATCACCGGAGGATATATGCTTATTTTCGCAGTCGTCATCCACGTTATTCTGTTGGCTCTCCCCGACCAAGCTTTTGCGGTTGCCGTAAAGGGGGCACTGGAGGTCCATTTGGGTTCCTATTCGATTTCCGGATTGGCCCCGTCTCTTCCCCCGGCCCTTCTCGCTTCCCTGCTAGGAGCGGTGCTTGGGTGGAGCGGTTTGTGCGCTTATCTGCAGGTGCGAGCCATCCTTGGACCGGCTGGCATCGGCGAGCGAACGTTTCTACTGAATCGCCTTCTGCATGCGGCCTATGCTTATGTCCTTACCTTGCTGCTATGGAAACCGTTCACGCGCTGGGTCCCAGGTGTGCTCCCGGTTTTTGGTGGCAGAGAAAGGATTCCCTCAGGAAACGACACCCCGGCCGCCCTGCCTAACTGGCAGCAAGCGTTCGGGGTGATGGAATGGCAGCTATGGATGCTGACTTTGCTCACGTTTGGATTGTTGTCCATCGCGCTTCTATGGCGGCGTCAAGACGAGACCTAAGATCAGGCTCTTAACTTGGCCCTAGCTTCTCCTTGAACTTCTCACGCATCGCCCTCTCCACCTCTGGCGGAACGAGATCGCTGACATCCCCATGGAAGCTAGCGATCTCTTTAACGACACTGGAGCTTAAATAGGAATATTTCGGATGCGTCATCATAAAGATCGTCTCGACTTCACTGTTCAACTTATGATTGGTAGACGCCAACTGCAGTTCATATTCAAAATCGGTAACGGAGCGGATGCCCCGGACGATGACATGGGCCTTTTTATAATCCATGTAATTAACCAGCAGATCCCGAAAGCTGTCGATTTCCACGTTCGGCAAATGGCCGGTAACCTGTGTGAGCAGTTCTTTCCGCTCCTCGACCGTAAATAACGGCTTCTTGCTCAAATTGTTCAACACCGCCACAATCAGCCGATCAAACTGGCGCGAGGCCCGTTGGATAATATCCATATGCCCTTTCGTCACGGGATCAAAGCTGCCTGGATAAACCGCTACCCGCGGTTGCCGCTGTTCGTTCATGTTGTTGCTCCTCCTTGATCGTCGGTTTGAACCGCGTCCGTCTCGGAATCGTAGGTATAAATGGAAACGGCCGTTTCTCCGTATTCCGCTTTGCGTATCTGGTTAAAACGCCCAAACCGCTCAGGATAAGCATACGACGATTCGTATTCGAGCACGATCGTTGCCTGCGGTGCGAGCAGCTGCATCTCGTCCATTTGCTCCATCAGCGCATCCCCATTCTTCATGCGGTAAGGCGGATCCAGGAACACCAGATCAAACGCCACATCTCGTTTCGCCAGGGCTTTAAGCGCCCTCTCGGCATCGTTTTTGTACACTTCGGCTATCGCTTCAAATCCGGTTGCCTTCAGATTCTGACGGACCGTCTCCAAGCTCTTGAAGTCTTTATCGATGAAAACAGCCTTGTCCATGCCGCGGCTTAGGGCTTCGATCCCGAGACCTCCGGTACCCGCAAACAAGTCTAACGCTACGCCCCCGTCAAAATAGGGCCCAATCATGCTGAATATCGCTTCTTTGACTTTGTCCGTCGTCGGCCTTGTCCCCATGCCGGGAACGGCCTTTAACGCTCTGCCCCGGGCAGTGCCCGAAATCACTCTCATTGGGTTTGTTCACACACCTTTATTATGCCTGGAAAATTCCTGTCGATATCGTACCATAATCCGCCTGGGATTGAAAAACGAAAAAAATCATACGAAATTTTGCGCACCTGAGGTATAAAACCCCACGTCCCGGACAAACTTAGATTATCGACATCACCAAATGTCGTAGACAACCGCGGAGAAGACTTACGTTTCCCCATAAGCTCTTCGTCCGGTTTCTCCTCTCCCATGATGGGCGTCCCGCAAGGGATGCCCGGACAAAAGCCCTTGTAGCTGTTATTTCTACGAGGGCTTTTGTCCTTTTTTTAGTTTCGCTAGAAGTTCCAGCGCTTCTTCTTCGGACGTGGCGGGCGCTGCCAGAAGTACTTCCGCTTCGGAGTATTGCGGGTTTGTAAGCTCAGGTGGAAGATCGGATTGCGGCATAAGCCAGACGAGGCGACCCATCCCTTCATCGTAATAGATCTGCCCGAGACGAATCAGGGTTTCCCCCTCATAACGACTAACCAGGAAACCACTAGCAAGATAGCAATCGGGATATACCTGTCCGTTGATCCGTATGGTACCTCTAAATTGATCGTCTCCCTGGTCATAGTAACCGTCCAGAGAAATTCGAATCGGCGGGCTGTACGTCGGGTCTTCCTCCAACCAAGCCACTCCCTCAAGGGTTTTCGTCATTTTAACCGGAGATACGTTTTCGATATACCACCACGTATACATCGCCGCCAGCAGTGCTAGCCCGGCAGTCGCAGGAATCCATAAACTCTTCCGAATCGAAATCCCTCCTTGACGCAGTCCCTTAATCTTCCAACCCATCGTACCACCGCAGCCACTTGAAAACAACAGAATGGGGTATGCCGCGCCCCCAAATCCAGCTCACTAACTCTTCTTATCGAACAACCCCCGCCGGTGCATCACGGTGATGATCCGGTAGAAGTCAACGCTGCCCTGCTCCGGGTTTTGCAGCAACGGCTCCTCCTTGCTGTAATTCACGGCCGCATTCACCGCCTCCTTGGCCCAAGCAGGAATGCCTGGCCGAATCCATTTCTCCAGGTCGGCGATCTGTTTCGCTTGGGCAAGAACCGTTTCTTGAAGCGCTTCGAATTGCTTCCTCTCCTCCGCCGTCATCGGTTCATCTCCTTTCGCTTCATCATATTGAGTCAAGTTATAGGAATCCATTAAGCGGATCAGTTTGTTCGCATACTGCGGGTCTGAGGCGTATCCCGCTGCGGCTACTGCTCGCGCCGCTTCAGCCCCAATCTTTCGAAGCACCCCGGTATACCGTTTAGCCGATAATATTCGGGCGTGGTCCGCAATGGATTCCGCCCAAGACGGGTACTTACGAAAAGCCGCGTTTACCGTTACCGCTCTTCCACCTCGGTATTCGGTTGTGGGCAGAATCAAGCTTCCTACCGGACCGCTGCCCTTAATACCGAACAGATTATGAGCTTCGGTGGCTAATCGACTGGCTCCAAAGTTCGATTCCAAAGCCGCCTGGGCAATCGTCAGCGAGGCCGGAATGCCGCTTTCCTCCGCGCTGGCGACGGCGAGCGGAGCGATTTTCTCGATAAACTCGTTTTTGTCCATTCGCTTATCACCTCCACCTATAGTTTATGAACCCGTTCGGACGAGGGATTGGACCTTTACCTTCTCATCATCCGAAAGATGCATAGCCGAAAGTCCGGAGGGTACCCTAACCATGGTTTCACAACCTAACCTATCTTGAGGAGGTTTTTCATCTTATGTACAACAATGTCAGTCAACAAGTCCGTGAAATTGAACAAACGATGCGCCAATTGGAACAGCAAACCCGCCAAGCTACAATGATGTACCAACAAATGCTGCAGCAGGAGCAGCAAAACGCGATGCAGCTGGAGGAACTAGCTCAGCGCGAGCGCAGAGCGGTTCAAACGATTCAAACCGCCCTGCACGGGCATCAAACCGCAATGCAGCAGTTCCAACGTGTAGCGCAAATTGCCGGGCAACTGGAACATAGCGTGAACTCGATGTCCGGAATCGGAACCAGCTATACTCAGCCTAATGTCGGACAAACCTCCTATAGCACCCAAGGCATTGGTCAAAGCAGCTACAGCGGTGGCAGCATCGGAAGCTTTGGATCGGCCATGAACACCCACATTCCAAGCTCGCCAGGCCCGGGATCGTATAGCCCTATCGGCTCCGGCTCCACAGGTGCTATGAGCTCGATGAGCTCACAAGCCACAGGTTCGCTTGGCTCCGCAAGTTCAATGCGAAGCTTCCAATAACAAGTATCATTACACGGCCGCCTCCAGGGCGGCTGTTCTCTTGTTCCCTCGTCCTCCTTACATTGTGATATAATTGGAAATTATGATGTCATGGGTGGAGGATTTGAATGAGTAAGGTATTCCTGTTTCTGTTCTTATCATGGCTGCTGGGCAATCCTTTTCTCGCCATTATTGTCTTGCTTTTCATCGTTTACTTCATCGATCGGCGTTATGTTGGTTTATTCCCGAGCCTGAGCAAGCCATTGAAGCGCGGCCGCAGCATTTCACGGCTTCGCCAGCAACTGGCCGCCAGCCCTTTCGACGTTTCCGCCAAACGCGAGCTTGCTCGGCTGCTGCTGGAGCGCAAGAAGTATGCCGAGGCCCATCGGCTACTGGAAGAGGCTAAGGAGGCTTCCGAGACGTCGGCGGAGTTTTGGGACGATCTAGGGACGACCTGTCTGGGACTCGGACGGATCGAGGAAGGCGAGGCCCATATGTTGCACGCCTTAAGCTTGAACGAACGCGTCAAGTACGGACAACCTTATCTGCGGTTAGCTTCCGCCTTCCGTGAGCGCGACCCGCAGAAAGCCCTGCAATACGCTGCCCGTTTCGGCGAGATCCAATCCTCTTCCAGCGAAGCTTATTATTTGCTGGGCAGCCTTTATCAATCGTTGGGCAGCAAAGAGGAGGCCAAGCAGGCTTTTGACGAATCGATCGCGATCTATCGCTCCTTGCCGAAATATAAGAAACGTCAAGAGCGGAGATGGGCGCTACGCAGCTACCTCAAGCGAGGGACGTTGGGTTAAAATCTGTTAAACACAAAGAACGCCGGCTTCTCTCCTGTTGGAGAAGAAGCCGGCGTTTTTTGATATGCAATTTACAGATTTACGCTGTTTCCTTGTTCGGAGTTCTTGCCGATACGGCGATGGAACGGCCACCAGTTGCCTTGCCCGAACATCTTCACCATGACCGGGATCAGGAACGGCAGGACGATCACCGAGTACAACGCCAAGCCGGAAAGCACAAGCGTGGCGATTTGCAGCATCGACATGACGCCGGACGGATACATCGAAGCCATCGTGCCGCCAAGAATAATCGCAGCGGACAAAATGACCGTTCCCATGTTGCGCATCGAATGCAGAATCGCATCGCTGACGTTCCACTCCTTATTCTCGTTAAAACGGTCCATCAGGAAGATACTGTAGTCGACGCCCAACGCGACCAGCATGACGAACCCGAAGAACGGTGTCGCCCAGCTTACGCCCGAGTAACCGAAGATGTCAACGAAGACCCATTCCGTAAATCCGATCGAAGCGTAGAACGTCAACACCAACGACAGGATAATGTATACCGGCATGACCAGCGAACGAAGCAGCAGCACCAGGATAATGAAGATCCCGGCCAGCATCAGGATCACCGTGCGTGTATAGTCATTGCCCGAAATGTTTTTGAGGTCATTAAACGTACTGGATACGCCGCCGATCGCAACTTTGGCGTTTTCCAGCTGCGTCCCTTTGACTGCGGTCTGTACGGCGGATTCTACCTCACCGATCCGGTCGATGGCTTCCCGACCGTAAGGATTGCTGGAGAAGACCACTTCCAGTTTCATGACTTTGCGGTCTTCGGACAGGTACGTATCAAACACCTGAGTGATCTGTTCGTTCTCAAGCGCTTGCTGCGGAACGTACCAGCCATCCAGCCCATTATCTGTACTGCCTACCTCCGTCAGGTAATCCTTTGCGGTGTTTAAACCGCCGGACACCTGCTCCAACCCGTCTACGCTCTGGTCCAAACCATCGGTTAATTGCGTGATTTGACCGGAGAACTGGCTGAACCCGGTTTGAATCTGTTCTTGCCCGTTTTGAATTTGCGCCAAGCCCGATTCGACCTCCGGCAATTGACCCACGATCTTTCCTTGCCCGTCAGCCGCCTGTACGAGGCCCGATTGCAGCTTCGCCAAACCGGCGACGATCTGGTTCAGACCGCCGGCTAACCGTTTCCCACCGGCCGCCGCTTGAGCATATCCTTGGTTGGCTTGGTTCAGTCCAGCAGCCACTTGCCCGAGCTGTTGTTCCGCTTGCTGCAATCCGGCAGTCAATTGGCCTAAGCCTTTGCCGGTTTCTGTAACCGTACCGCGAATCGTTAAATAATCTTGATCGGCGGCCAATTCAGGGAACTTGCCCTCCAGGCTTGCGAACCGCGCGGTCAATGCGGTTAACCCCTGCGAGGCCGCGCCCAAAGGTTCACGGATCTGCGTGAGACCACCGCTCAAGCCGGAGACGCCTTGAGCTAATTGCTGATACGATCCCAGCAATTGCTCATGGGCGTTCGCCAGATCCTCGGCGCTTTTTTGCGCTTGCTGCAGCCCCTGCTTCAGCTCGCCTGCACCAATTGAACCCTCACGGATCCCTTTCTCGATCGCGGTTAAACCGCCGGAAAGCTGAGAAATCCCGTCCTTCAGCTTGGCGGTACCGTCTACCAGCTTGCCGGTGCTATCCGCGGCTTCCTTGAGCTTTGGTGCGTTTTCGGACAGCGCCTGACTAGCTTCGGACAATCCGTTTTGGATTTTTCCTAGGCCTTCTCCGCCCTCACCTAGCCCCTCACCAACCGTCTTCACCTGATTACTCAAAGCGAAATCCTTGAGGACCTCGCCCGTCGGACGGCTCATGCCGCGAATGCTTGCCACCCCGTCCGTCTTCTCCACCTCACGGCTGATCTTCTCGGATAACGCCATATACTCTGCATTATCCATACGTTCGTCATTTTTGATGACGATAGTGGACGGCAACGACTCGCCAGGCTCGAAGCTCTCGGAGATAATGTTGTAGGCCTTGACCGATTCGTATTCATCGCCGATTTCCTCCATGCTGTTGAAGGAAACGTTGCCGCTATAGGAAATCAGAAACGGCACCGTCACTGCCGCAACGATCAATAACGCCGCCCATGGACGTTTCAAGGAGAAACTTCCAATCGCGCCCCAGAATCGATTTTCCTTATGCTCCAGCGAACCACGCACCGGCCAGAACAGTTTCGTCCCCAGCACTGCCATGAAGAAAGGAACTACAGTTACCAAAGCCAAGAGCATGACCGCAATGCCGACAGCGACAGCGACCGCCGAGCGGTACAGCATAAATTGCGATAAGCCGATCGTCGAGAAGCCGACCAAGACCGCCAGTCCGGAGAAGAACACCGTTTTCCCCGCCTTGCGGTACGTCTGGATAATCGCTTCCCATTTGTCGTCCGTATGCTGCAGCTCTTCCTTAAAGCGGCTGATCAGCAGAATACAATAGTCGGTCCCAATCCCGAACATGACCGCGACCATAAAGATCTGCGTATACGTCGAAATCGGGAAATTGACCGAATCCACCAGAAACGCGACGATGGATTGCGACACCAGATAACTCAGTCCGACGGTTAGCAGCGGAATGAACGGCGCTACCATCGAACGGAAGACCACGAATAGGATCAAGAGAATAAAGATGACCGTAAAATATTCCGATTTCTTCAAGCCCTGCTCCGAGCTGACCACCATATCCTCGTTGATCTGCTTTTGCCCGGTCAGATAATGCTCCACCTTGACTGAATCCAGGCTTTGGTGAATATCCTGTTCGATCTCCTTGAGCGGACGCTGCTCGTCGAGCACTGACAAGGAGGTCAACACTGTATTTCCGTCCTTCGAAATCAGCTTATCCTTCGCTTCCGGCGTGCCAAACGGATCGGTAATCGAAGCGATGCCGATGTCCTCCATATGGTCACGCAGTGTAGTAATTCCTTGTTCAATCTCTTTCTGGTCGGCATCGTCGATGCCTTGTTTGTCATGAAAAACAAGGGCGATTTGTGTCTCTTTCGCTCCGCCTTTCATCTCGGCCACTTCCTTCAAAATAGCGGAGGCTTCGGAAGAGGAATACCCCTCCGGAACGGTAATTTCCCCATTCTCCCGCACCAAATCCCCCATGGGAGGTGCCGTTAACATCAATGTGGCCGCTAAAGCGATCCACAGCAGCAAGATCCACCATCTTGCCTTCAGTATGAATCTCATTTCCCTGTACTCCCTTCGCCGATCAGTCTGGCTAATTTCTCAAAAGCGCTGATAAACCCTTCCACCTCATCCGCATCGAAATGGACTAGATACGTCGAGACCGTGTTCATGATTTGCTCCTGAACAACGTCGTAATTGCGTCTTCCCTGCTCCGTCATGGTCAAGTAAACGACACGCCGATCCTCTTCATCCCGAGTCCGGTGCAAAAAACCTTTATCGACCATCCGCGTGATCATCGCGGTGATGGAACTTTTTCCGACGGCAAACGTATCAGCCAGTTCCGTTGAGGTGCACCTGCCACGGGGGGCGATATACTTCAAAATTTGAAATTGCTCCATGGTGATATCCTCTTGAATAATATCGCGGATTTGCCCGTTTAGTCGTTTGGTAACCTCGAAATAAGCCGCCATATAACGCTCGATTAGCTGCTTCGACTCCAGATTCACCTCCCGAATCCCCCCTGTCTTGGAACAAGAAACTCGTCCTGTTAGTTCTATAGTAAAATAGTTCGACAATGAAACTATAGGCGATTGCCCACCGAAAGTCAAATATCTTTTGGATTGAATTGTCCCCGCAATAAAGAAAGGCTACAGGGTATAACCCCGCAGCCTTTCGAGTCTATTCCTCGTCGTCTTCGTCCACTTCATAAAAGCAACGAAATCGTTCTTCCCCGGATGTTTCATCTTGAAAGCCGGTAATCTGAAATCCGATGCTGCGAAAAAAATCCGCCCCTGCTTCATCGGTAACGGCCTCCATCCGCTCCGGCCCGGCTTCCGTAAGGGCAAGCAGAACTAAGGCACGTCCAAATCCTTTCATCCGCTGTTCCGGATGGACGGCGAGATGCTCGATTTCTAGCGTTCCAGAAGCGTTTACGCGAAATCCGATGATGCCGGCAATCCCGCCTTCTTCTTCATAACCGTATAGCTTATAGGTATCGTCTTCCCGGTACAAACGGGCCGCCGTTTCCAGCGCATCCGGATCGAACAAGACCGCGCATTCCAACAACTCCCGAATCGCCGGCTCGTCGACCCCCGCGTTTATGGGTTTAAACATGGAGCCTCCTTAATTTCCGTACGACCGTCTTCATACCCGATCACGACCGTTTGTGCGATTCCGACAAACAATCCATGCTCGACTATTCCCGTCATTGCTTTCAATTCCTCGCTCAAGCGGGCGGGGTCGGCGATTTGGCCAAAGGCCGCATCCACGATGTAGTTCCCGTTATCGGTGACGTACAGCTGATCTCCTTGCATCCTCAATTCGAACGGCACGTCATAGCGACTCTTCAGCTCCCGCAGCGTCCATTCATAGCAAAAAGGGACCAACTCGATCGGCAGCTTGAAACGCCCTAGGTTAGATACCATCTTCCCCTGGTCGGCTATAACGATAAATCGATCGCTATTGATGGCTACCAGCTTCTCCCGAAGCAAAGCTCCGCCGCCGCCTTTAATCAAGGCCATCTGCGGATCAACCTCATCGGCCCCGTCAATCGCCAGATCCAGCATGTCCACATCCCCTGCTTGAATCAGTGGAATCTGATATTTCTTGGCAAGCTCTTCCGAAGCATTTGAGGTTGCAATCGCACGGATCCGCAAACCGTTCCCTACCCTCTCGCCGATTTTCTCAATCGCATAATAAGCGGTTGACCCCGTACCGAGGCCTACTGTCATTCCGTCCTTGACCCATTCTGCTGCGCGGTAACCCGCCGCCTGTTTGGCATTCATGTCTACCCCTCCAAAATCATGACGATTCGTTCCTTTATCCGCTGAGCTACTCATCTGTCCAGCGACACTCAGCTCCTATCATACCAAAAAAGCCCGGACAATAGAACAGCAGCGTGCCCCTGAAGGGACCGCTGCCGCGAAGGTGCGAGAGTCGGGTTCTGCTCAGCCTTGATGCAAGGGTCTCGCCACTTTGGGACGTTTCCGGGGCTCCTTCGGCTTGATTGCCCCACCGCGCCCTGATTCCGGTTTGACCAGGGTCAAGAGTAGTATGACCGCCACCAACGATACGCCAGCGATGACGAAGAACATCGTCATATGACCGGCCTTCATCAGCAGCGACATCACGGGCGGTCCCGCAGATACGCCAATAAACCGCATGCTGCTGTATAACGAAGTAATCGTACCGCGCATCTCCTTATCGATTCCCTCGGTGATCAAGGCATCCGAGCTGGGCAGCACGATGCCGATGCCGGATCCGCAGACGATCAGACAAGCGATTACAAAATAGATATTACTGAAAAAACCGATACCGAACAAAGCGCCTGTGGACAAAATCAACCCGGCAACGCCGGACCATTTCATCAGCTTTTTGTCTTTGCCTATCTTTTTTCCAGTAATAAAGGAGGCTAGACATAAAGCTGCCAGTGGAATCGCCAGCACCAGTCCCTTGATCACTCCGTTCAGACCGTGCTTCGTCTCCAATTGCTCGGAGAGATAAAACAGGACGCCAAACAGCAGAAACATGGAGATACAGCCAATTGAAAATATGGCATACAACCAGCGTCCCTTCTGCTTTAAGACCTCTTTGACGGCGGAAACGAACTCACGCAACGGTTTGGCTTGCTCCCGTTTCTTGGGTTCATGCACCAGAAAGAGCACAAGCAATACCGAAATGAGGCAGAGTGCCGGAATGGACAAAAGCGGCGCGTACCAAATCCAAGCGCCAAGCAGGGCGCCTAAAATGGGGCTCAATACTTTACCGAATGTGTTGGAAGTTTCAATCACACCCAGATTGTGGCTGACTTCTTCTTCGCTTTCAAACAGGTCGCCGACAAGCGGCAACACGATTGGAAAGGCGCCGGCCGCACCGATGCCCTGAAGGAAACGCCCCCCCAGTATCAGCCAATACACAGCTAGCCCATCCGCGAACCAATCCGCTACCCCCGATACGCAGCCTCCGATTCCGGCGATAATCAGGCTGGGTACGATGATTGCTTTACGGCCGAATTTATCGGAGAGATAGCCGGCTATCGGAATCAGCAAGATGGCTACAACGGCATATACGGTGATAAGCATGCTTACTTGAAAGGAGGTAACGTGAAGCTCGCGGGCAATTTGGGGTAAAATCGGAATCAGCATGGAGTTCCCCAGCGTCATAATAAGCGGTATGGATGCCAATGCAATCAAATCGCCACGTTTGCCGACCATCTAACCATCAGGCCACCCTTCACGAAAGAAGTTTAAAACAGACCCGGTTAGTGTGATTCATTTTGCCGAAATTATACCGCTCGTTACGGAAGCAAAGTATAGGTCGATTTTGCCGCTTCCCGGATAAATCGGCTGGGTTCACCGATCGAATAGACTCGCAGCAGGTGCATCGCTCTCGTGCAGGCCGTGTAAAACAGCTTTCTTTCGGCTTCCCTCGTGTATTTACGATCGGACCCGTCATAAATCAGCACCGCGTCGAATTCTACGCCTTTGGCCAGATATGCCGGAATCACATGGACACCCTTCTCGAAGGATAAGGTCGTTTTCTTGATCAGCTTAGCCGGCAGCTTGGCGCTCAGCCGCTCATAAGCGTCTAGGCTTTCCTCCGCCGTTTTACAAATGATAGCAATCGATTCGTACCCGTCCGCGCGCAGTTGACCGATGGTTTCCTCCAGTGAAGCATGAAGCTCGGTAACATCGCCAACGAGGCGAACCTCCGGCTTCGCCCCCTCCCGGTTGAACGGAAGAATCGCTTCCCCGCCGGGAATCATTTCTCGAGTGAACTCGACGATTTGACGCGTGGAACGGTAGCTTTGCTCCAGCGTAATCAGTTCGCTCTCCTCCGCTCCATATAAGTCGCTGAGCACGGAGGATTGCTGCAGCACGGAGGCATGGGCATATATGGCCTGATTCAAATCGCCAAGCGCCGTCATTTTGGCCCTCGGGAACAATCGCTTCAGGAAGAACAGCTGGAACGGCGAATAATCCTGCGCCTCGTCGATGATCACATGACGCATCGAGGTGTTGGATCGGAAACCGAGCAGCAGCTCTTTTAAATAGAGGAATGGCGTAATGTCTTCATAAAAAAGCTCGCCGTCCGCAATTTTTCGCAGCGTTTGTTCGCAGATTTCTTCCCAATGCTCGGGCAGCCCTTCCGGATTGACCTCGCGAATCATGGACATGTCGCTAAACAACTGCGTATACAGCCGCGTCACGTCTACGAACCGCAACGATTTGACCCATTTGCGAAGTGGCTTGAGACGGTCGCTGACCACCATTTTGGCAAGGATGGTCTTCTCATCCTCATAGTCACTAAATGAGGTACCCTTCCCTTGCTGCTGCCGCCGCATGCGTTGGTAAGCCCGCTGATAATCCTCCGTATCCAGCAACTGAATTTGTTCTTCCACCCAAGGTTGATCCAGCTCGGATTTCCCGAAGACAGCGATTTCCTTCAGCAACGACTCCTTCAGCAGCTCGCAACGGTTCGCCAGTCGGATCGCCGGATCAAAGGCATAAAATTGCCGGGCAATTTGTTCCGCGCCAACGATTTCCCTTCCCTGGAAGCGCAGCGGTTTGAAGATCATACCTTTCTGCTCCAGCAGCTCCTTATACCGCGTGATCGCATGCAGAAACTGCACCGACGATTTAAATCGGATGCCGTTGACCCGCGCTCGATAAGCTTCATCCTCCGGCGCGGAAAGCACGTATTCAATCTGAACGAAAGGATCCTCGAGCTGGAACTCTCTTCCCAGCCGGTGTTCCAGATATTCCTGGAACGTCGTTTGCTGCATGTTTTCCTCGCCTAGTTCAGGAAGCACCGTCGATACGTAACTATTGAACATCGGATTGGGCGAGAACAAAATCATCTGGTCGGCTTGCAGCACCTCCCGGTGCTTGTAGAGCAAGTAGGCGACCCGCTGCAGGGCGGCTGACGTCTTGCCGCTCCCGGCCGCCCCTTGTACGATCAGCATCCGGCTGCGATCGTTGCGGATGATCTTGTTCTGCTCGCGTTGAATCGTTGCCACGATGCTCTTCATTTGCGCATCGGAGCTGCGGCTTAATACTTGCTGCAACAGCTCGTCTCCAATCGTGACGCCGGTGTCGAACATCAGCTTGATGTTGCGACCGTGAATCACGAACTGACGTTTCAGCGACATCGTCCCCGTGATCGTGCCGGATGGCGTTTCATAGGAAGCCGGCCCAGGTACACTGTCATAATAGAGGTTTGAGATGGGCGCACGCCAATCATAAACGAGGAACGTTTCATCCCCCTCCTCGAGCAACGAAGCGATCCCAAGATAGATGGCCTCTTCCGGTTCGCCATCTTCAGCGAAATCAATCCGTCCGAAATAAGGGGATTGCTTCAGCCGTTTCATCTTTCCCAATGCGATGGATGCATGCTGATGGCTTTTCTCCCGCTCCGCAAGCACCTGGGACTGCTGCCGCAAACTGGTGGACGTTTCGCCGACATCGTCCGCTTCACTGAAGTTCACCGTTACCTCGTCCCAGAAATCTTTCCGCATCTCTACAACGTCTCCGCGAACACTGCCAACCTCCCGCTCGAGCTTGCGGATCCGGGCATCGATCTGATCGGCCACGTACTCCACGCGACGTTGTTCTTCCTGCCAAGCCTGATCTGTATGATCCAATTGAATCGCTCCCTTGAATGGCATCTATAACATCCACATACGATATATTGACAATCAACAAGAAATGTGGTAAAATTGACTCAGGTTGATTGTATCTACGAATAAGTAGAATGCAGTCTATTTTTTATTGTATCAAGAAGATCATTACTTATCAATCTATGTTTGCACGATAGGTGACATGAAAGTCCTGCCCAAAAGGCAGGACTTTTTCTTTTGTATCGATTAATCGCCTGCCCCTGCCGCGGAATGGTCGGCTAGCCGGTTAAGACGCTCCAATTGGTGACCATATTCGTACATCTCGGCCGACACGATGGATAAGCGCAGGACGCCTGTCCGCTCTGCCGCATACCGGTCCAGCATCCGCCGCAGGAACTCGTCGTTTTCCGTTTCAAATTGCATAGATTCGCTGTAACCTGGCTTCAGTTTGTCATCGAACTTCAGCATGACATGCTCGTGAAACTTGGTCAGCTTCTCCAGATGCTCGTCGAATTCCTGGTTTAACTCCGGCGTACGGGCTGCTTGGAAATAATGTTGCTCCACCGCATCCAGCACTTCGAACCCTTTGCGAAGCGTGCGCAGCATCTGCTTGTACACGACCAGTAAACGATGATCGCTAAATTTCGGAGCCTTGATTTTTTTCTGATCTTCCTCCATCAGTTTGTATTTCTCTGCCAGTTGGGCAATCGTATCCTCCAGATCTCGCTTATCGGAACGAAAGACCGCTTCTTTGATCTCGTCGGAAATGGCCGTTCGCAACAACAGTGACAGCCGATCGAAGGTTTGCCGGACTTGCTGCTCGAATTGCACCTTCGGTTTAGGCGGAAACAGAACAATATTGATAATAAAAGCGGAAAAAATACCAATCAAGCTAAGCAAAAATCGGTTCAAAGCAAATTCCCACTGGCCTGATGCCTCCATAACGGAAACGACCGTAACCAGCGTAATGCCGATCGTATCCCCCATCTTCAACTGCAGACAGATCATGATAACCAGAATGCAAACCAGACCAACGGCGATCGGTTCGTTGGAGAACACCATGCCCCCAAGCATAGCCAGGATGGCCCCTAACGTATTCGTCTGCAATTGATCGATCAAGTAACGCCAAGAACGATAAATCGTTGGCTGCATGGCAAAAATCGCGGCGATCGCCGCGATGACCGGCGAAGATAACCCCAGTAGAACGCCAGCGTAAAGAGCCAGTGTAACCGCGACCCCCGTTTTCAGCATTCTTGCACCAAATGTCACTTCCATTCCCCCTACGTTCCACGACACATTCCATTATTTTAAGCGAATTTTTAAGAAATATTAAGGTTCGTTTCAGATATCCTGCGATTTTTTGGTCAAGACTGAAGAAGGCAAGGACCAAATTATTCTAAACGAAGAGGTGAAAAATGTCCATGTTTATGGAGAACTTGAAACCAATAGCCGGCAAATTGACCCTTGCTCTCCTGATTGCTGCCGGATCAACTGCCACGGCAGGCTCCGTGTATGCGGAAACGGGCGCACCGGCGGATCAGCCACCGCAGGCGAATCCAACTCCGTCTCAGATGGAAGCGAATCATCGTCACCCGCACGGTCATTTCCGCGGCGGTCATATCGTGAAAGATACGGCCGAAATGCTAGGTATTGAACCCAAGGCGCTGGTAGGGCAATTGAAGCAGGGCAAAACGCTGCTTCAAATTGTACAAGCCCAAAAAGGCTGGAGCGAAGCCGAATACTTGAAGAAGCTGACCGAAACGGCGAACCGCAATATCGACCAAGCGCTTGCAGAGGGGAAAATCGACAAGGAGAAGGCGGACAGAATCAAGTCCAAGCTCCCTGACAAGCTGAAGAAAGTCATTAACCGCTCGTGGAAGGACCGCGAACCGGGACAGCCTACAGCGGATTACCAGAACAATCAGGTTAATTGGAGCCACCTGCCCCATTGACCCAAAGCATAAACTACGGTTGATCCGCAAAAAAACCGCTGGGCTACCTATACGGTCAGCTCAGCGGCTTTTACGTTTATCAAATCGTTTGAACTTCGCTATTTATTTCTCTGCCGGCGGTTCCGGTTCTGCCGCAATCTTCACTACCGCAGGGGGATGGACCCCAACAGGAACCTCGACGATATCCAGCATAAAGATAAAGATCGGAACGCCGACTATTAATCCCCAGATCCCAAGGAAATGCTCGGAGACCAACAGGATAAGGAAGGTGAAGAAAATCGGCAAATGGGTTTTGTTGGACATGAATTTCGGATTCAGGAAATACGTTTCGACCGCATGAACAACGGCGACCATAATCAGCACATATACGATTTTGATCAATCCGCCGATTTTGAAAGCGATCGCGCAAAGCGGGATCAACGAAATGATAACGCCCATGACCGGAACCAGCCCCAACAGAAAGATCATGATCGCCAAAGCAATCAGGTTCGGAAATCCAAGAATCCATAGGAAGATCGTCGATAAAGAAGCATTGACCAGAGCAATTAAGAATTGAACCTCAATGACTTTGCCGAAGGATTGAACAAACTTCCGTCCAAAGTATTCCAGCTCCTTGAACAGTCCGCCGATCCGACTTTCGCGGAACAGGACTGTAAAATTGGTCACCTTCTCTTTTTCCAGCAACAAGAACAAGCTGAGCACGATGGCGATAAACAGATTCAAACTCCATTCGCCGATATCGGTCAGCGTACTGAGCAAGAAGTCAAAACCATTGTTGATATAAGCCGATAGATCGATATCTTTCAAATATTCAACAATGTAGTTCAGGATCGGGTTATCCATCAGCACCGGAGGATTAGAATAAAAGGATATCACCTGGTTAACCAAATCGGTTAGTTCGGTGAGCAGCACCGGCATATAGTAGTAGATTGCATAGCCAAGCAGTGCGATCAACACGACGTAGATAAACAGGACGGTTACGGTTCGGTTGACGCGAATCACCTTGGCCACATTCCGGCTGATGAAATTGTGCAGCCGATTAATTAAATACGTCAGAATAAATGTGATTAGCAGCATATTGAGCATACTTCGAACGAAATACAGGACGATCACGACAAACAGCAGGGCTAACACCCTACGGAATCCCGCCATTTGAAACAATTCCCTAAAAAACGTCATGAGTCACAACCGGCTCCTTCATGTTTACTGAATAAAAATCCCCTTCGTTAATCTTATGCGAGCCTCTGGTACATTGCAAATGAATCCTTTTAGAACCACACCGGCTTCACGCATACCGGCTTGGATACAGATACGGTCCTGTCGGTAAACGTCAATCGTCCGCTCTCCGGCTCTACCGAAAAAACCGCCAGCAGATTGTCATCCCGGTTCGCTGCAATCAGATACCTCCCATCCGGGGTGAGCGAAAAATGCCGTGGATGTCCGCCCTCGCTGGAGACGTGTTCAACGAACGTAAGCCGTCCGCTCTCTGGGTCGATCGCGAACTGCACCAAGCTGTCATGGCCACGATTGGAGCCATAGAGATGACGACCGTCCGCCGAAATAGCCACCTCCGCCGTTGTATTCTCCCCTGTGTATTCAGCCGGCAAAGTTGGCACCGTGTCCTGTAGTGCCAATTTACCGGTCGCCGCATCGTAATGAAAAAACGAAATCGATGAATTCACTTCATTGATGGAATACAACCATTGCCCGTTTGGATGAAAGGCCAGATGGCGCGGACCCGCCCCCGGTGGAGTAGAAGCTTCGCTCTGGTAAACCAGCCGTCCGGTTTCCGGTTCAAACGAATACACCACAAGGCGATCCAATCCCAAATCAGCAACCAACGCGAACCGATTGTCCGGGCTGAATGCCACCGAGTGGGGATGCGGACGATCCTGACGCACCGGGTCGGCACCTTGGCCTTCGTGCTGACGCTCGTCGACCAAGCGGCCCGCCGATCCGTCTGCTTGAAGCTCCACAAGGCCGACATTACCGCCGTGATATCCCGACACAACGGCAAAGCGACAGCTTCGGTCGAGCTGGATATGCGAAGAAGAAGGGCGAATTGTAACCTCACGATTCAATTCGCGCAGCTTGCCCACGGCGTCGACATCAAATGCGATGACCTCGCCGATTCGCTCCCCTTCCTTGGTCGTTTCGGAAATGGCGTAAACCTTGCGGTGCTCTGCATCTACGCCAAGAAAGGTGGGGTTCTTCAACCCGGTGGCTTGATCCAGAAGACGAATCTCCCCATTGACCGAATCCATTTCATATACATAAACTCCAGGATCGCTTGTTTCGGCGTACGATCCTACAAATAACAGCAATCGAGGTTGTGAAGCTGACAATTGAATATCCTCCTTCAGGAAAGCTCGTTTGGAATAACATCCTTTATATTTTTTCGTAAATGGACTTAAAAGTCCAGTCTCAACCGAAAAAAGATAAAATTTTTAACATGAATCGGTCACCTACCCAAATTGGTTAAAATATGATATACTGTAAGCGCTTCCGAAAGCATCTTCTAAAGGGGGATTTGGAATGATGAACGTCGGACTCGAAGAAAGGGGTGTCTATGAGGACCTCAATCCTTACGAGACGTATTTCTTCAAGATCGGAGCTCACGGACTGGTTTGCTTTCATGGACGGAATTACAGTATTAAACAGAGATTATCCGCCGAACAGACCTCGAAGCTGATCTCAGACCCTCGCTTTTACCGCATCAGCACGAACTGCTATGTCAACCTGTCCCAGGTCTCCGAAATTCGCGACAATGTCGTATGGTTCCGGGATGAACGGCACGGCATCAAAACGATTCATGTGCCCAGACGCAATCTGGAGCAAATGAAGCGACTGATCCCGTCACTGCGCGGCAAGGTAACTGCCGGGGTCAATTAACTCTCCGCCCAATGGGATCAGGCCTAACGGCCAAAGAAAAAGCAGCTGACTCGCGTCGTCTCAGACGGCCGGTCGGCTGCTTTTTTCATTGGACTAAGTTATTTCACGTACAGACGGGAGCGTTCCTCCCAAATCTCGCCTGGAAGCAGGCTGAACAATCCGATTTCTTCCGCCGGCAATTCCGCCTTCGGCGCATTCACCAGATTGATTTGCGGCTCTGGGCAGAAGAAGCCTTCCGTTGCGCCGTTATTCCAAATCATCCATTGCTTGTAGGAGGTTCCCACGTCATAAACGAGGGTTTTTCCTAGTTTCATGTCGGTCAGCTCCATCCGATTTCTGCCGTTTTGCGGCACGGCCGTATAGTGATTATCCATAGAAGCGAAGAACGGAAACACACCCTCCCCCTGCATCTGCAGCTCTTCAGCCGTAAGAGGTTGATAGGATCCAGTTGGGAGCATCCGCTCGCTCATTTGCCAACGCTGTCCGATCGTCAGCTTCACCCGGTAATCCTTCGCTGTACTCTCCGGCGCAAACGGCGCATTCACCGCCGTATGGAAAGCCAACAAGCAAGGCATCTCCTTGTCGCCGTCATTGCGAACGAACACCTGCTGGGCTAAGCCATCGTCGCTTAAAGTGTACTTTAAACGGGCGGTAAATTTGAATGGCAGGTAACGGTACACCTCATGGCTCTCGTTAACGGTTACCTTAACCGTGACATAGCTTTCAAATGGCGTTTGGCCGAAATCCTCGACCTCCCAGGCCGTCGTATGTAAAAATCCATGCAAATGGTTGTGAGTTGCCGCCTCGTTTACCGGAAACTTCAGAACCTCGCCTTTCCATGGGAACAATCCGTCCTCATAGCGGTTTGGGGGAAACAGCACCGGAATGCCGTGTACACCCGGGTTGCTCTTGAAAGCTTCCATCTCGCTCTCGCCAGGTTCGCGCAAAAAGCGGTAACCGCTTTCGACATCGCGGAAAGCAATCAAATTGCCGCCGATTTCCGGGAGCATGATCGCCTCATACCGCCCGGATTTAAGCCATACTGCTTTTTCACCTTGATAGGTACCTTCGTAAGCCGTTCTTTGTGCCATGTATGATAATCTCCCTTCATTGCTTAGCTGCTCAACTTGTAATATACCTTAAAGCGCCTCCAAAAGTCACCCCTGTCCGTCACAACGATGCCCCATTCCGCTGGAATCGTCGCCCTCACACATCGCGCAAAATTCGCCGGCCCAAACTTGCGGCCAACACAATCATCGCCGCCCCCACGACCAACTGCATACCGAACACTTGCGTCCAGGTCGGCCAACCTTCGATCCATTCCAGCACCTGACCGCCTACTAGCGGGCCAAAGAAAGAAGCGACGCCGGTGATGGCCGAGTACATCGCCATGTACATCGGACGTTCTGATTTGGGGGTGTCGCCGATCATAAAGTTAAAGGCCAGTTGGTTAAAGCCGCCGACCCCTACCCCAAATATCATATGAGCGAGGAAGAGCACGGGCAGCATCGGCAAGAAGGACAAGCCGCCCCAGCAGAGAATCGCTAGCGCAATGATCGGCAGCGTCCAGAACAGCAGGCGGCGATTGCTGTAACGCGCGTTCAGGTTCCCCCAAACGTAAAAGCTCGCCATCATAAATACCGTCTGCGTCACATTCAGGAGCGAGATGGTCTGGTAATTGATGTGCAGCAATTCCAGCATCACATACGAATAAAGCGGAACGACGAGGTTCTGCAGGAGCAGAAAACCGGCCAGGAACAACGTCGCCTTCATGAAGGCTCCATCGCGCAGAGGTTTACGCAGCATCGGGAGAAACTTGCTTTCCGCTGAACGCTCGAAGGCCATGTCCGGATAAAACGAAAACACGACGATATTGGCTATAGCACTGATCCAGATCACGATATACAAATAGAAGAACCCTTGTGCCGCCGGATAATGATCCAATACCATCCCGCCCAAAAACATGACCAGTGTGCTAAGTGCATTGAGGAACGTATTCCGGATCCCGAAATATCTCCCTCTGACCCGTGCCGGTACAATATCGCTTATCAGCGAGTTCCACAGTATCGCGCCAATCGTATTGAACATAAACGCGACGATATACAGTCCGATAAATCCGGTAACCCAATAACGATGCGGAAAAACAAACGGAACCAAGCCCGTCGCTCCCCACAGAATTCGGTGCATCCCAACGAACAGCACCAGCGCCCATTTGCGGCTGGTTAATCGTTGAATCAGGAAGGCAACCGCGATTTGGGCAATATTCACAAAGGTAGTAATCGCGAGGACGAAGCCGATTTGGGCGGAGTTCGCCCCCAAATATAGCAGAAATCCGGTCAGGAACTGACCGCCAAGCAAGGTTTGAAAGATCGTGGAAGGGACGCCCTCCCAGGTCGCGATCGCCAGGTTGCGGCGCTGGCGTGACGGCTTGCGCTGCACTTGCGTTCTTTGCATGAGGCTGCTCTTCATGATGATGGTAGCTCCTTTAGCTCCTGCCCGAATAGTTCTATCTCTTTTTTTACATACTTCAAGTGTCTCGCTAATCTGAATGAATGGAGTGCTTCTCACCCTATGCGCTATACCTTGAAGTTTGGATTGTTCCTTGCTTGTATGGCCCTGTCGCTCATGCTTGTCACCTCATGCGGCCAGCCGGACCGGCTCCGCTCGAATTCCGTCCCTCCTTCCGATGGATCGCCGGTTAGAACGGAAGCGGTTACGAACGCGGGCGGCACGAGCTGGGTTCCGCTGACGCAAGTGGCTCAAAGCCTGGGCCTGCGGTTGCAAGAAACGGGCGACACGGCCAACCTCGGTTTTTCCGATGTGATGTTTACCGTTCAGCCCAGTCAAAGACATGCCATTTCCTTTGGACAGCCGATTTCCCTGCCCCAGGCGCCAGTGCGCGAAAACGGCCAATTGTATATGACGATGGATGCCGTATCGGCCTTGCTGCAAACGAAAGCCCAAATCGATTCGCGTACGGGGGCTTTGACGTTTGACCGCATTTCCCCGGCGGGCGGCCGCATTCCGCCGCAAACCGGGACCAGCCGCTACGGGATTCTCGGAGTCGCCGATCATCGCGATGAGATGGTCGCCTATGCCAAGCAGTATTTGGGCGTTCCTTATGAATTTGGCGCAGCTCCTTACGAGCAGTCCAAATCGTTTGATTGTTCGTCCTTTACCCGCCATGTCTTCAAGAAATTCGGCCAAGACCTGCCGCGGTTGGCCCGCGATCAAGCCCAAGATGGCATATCGGTGACGCGTGACCAACTCCAAGTCGGAGACTTGATCTTCTTTACCGTCCCGGGCCGGTTTAAATCCGACAATATCGCGGGTCATGTCGGCATCTATATCGGGGACGGCAAGTTCATTCACACTTGGGGCGCCCCGGGCGTTCAAATCAGCCCCCTAGATAGCGGCTATTGGAGCGACGTCATCATTTCCATGCGCCGGATTCGTTAGCAGAAGGGCTTGGGCCCTCATAATCCTAGTCCGGGGAACTGCTGGGTTCACCCGGCTTTTTTTATTGTCGACAAGCGATTTCCCTTCGTTACAAATACAAAGTATAATAAATGTATGCATCACTTTCCATATAATATTTATACATCAAAACCCGATGGATTCAGAGGAGAAAGACGATGGACAAGAACAATTTGAAACAGGATTATGAACTGCTGGGGTTACCCGAAAACGCTTCCCGCGAAGAATTGGAGAAGGTATTTGACATTTTGCTCCGTAAATCCCGCTCCCGCCATCCGAGCCCTGGCGAAACCAAGGAAACCGAACGAAAAATCCAAGCTTACAAGCGGATCGTGGAGACGGAGGAACAGCGGAAAATCGCGGAGTTAAACCAGAAACGCTATGCGAAGTGGGGCAAATTTGCCGGTACTGCCGAGAAGGTCGACGATTTTTTCCGGCTTTACCGAGCTTACGTGATCATTGGACTTATCGCTGTTGTCGCCATTATCTTCGGTACGAACGCTTATCTTGATCACCGCGAAGAACAAAAACGGCTAGCCGCCCTGCCCCCCATCGACCTATCGATCATGATGGTTGGCAATTTTATGACCGACGACCAAAATGGCGGTGTTGACGCCCTAGAGCAAGCCATGACGGCTCAGATCCCCGGCTTCAAGCGGGTGGAGATTGAGAATGTGTATTTGCCGCCTCAAGGGGAAGCCGGTGCGAGTACGACGGATATGGCCTACCAGCAAAAAGCGATGGCTGTAATAGCTACAACCAGTCCGGATATTTATATTACCGATGTCCCGACCTTCGATTGGCTGTCGAACGGCGGCGCTTTTCTGAGTCTCGACGACGTGGCGAGCGGCGAGCTTAAAGATCTCCTGACCGATGAATCCATCGTCAAGGATGTATCCGACGAAGACAATACCGAGCACGTGTACGGGATTAACGTCACCGACAGCACCCTCGTGAAGGAACTTCCGCTCGGGATGACGGACTTGATCATCTCCCTCCGTTCCGACACGAAGAACAAAGACAAAGCGATTCAAATGATGAAGGAGTACCTGGAGAACATCCCAAAGGCGGCGAAATAGCCGTCTTTTTTTCGTGCATTTTTCGGAATTGATTAATTTCAGAGGATGCTATAAAATAACCCTATAAACGCGCGTTTACGAAAGAGGGGACCAACCTTATGCGCAGCGAAGACATAGCTAAACTGGCCGGGGTGTCCCGCAGCACCGTATCACGGGTGATCAACAACTATCCGAACGTTCCGGAAGCAACACGGGCCAAAGTGCTCCGCGTCATCGAGCAGCACCATTACGAACCGAACAGCTTTGCCCGGGCGCTAGCCGGCAAACGGACGGATACGATCGGCCTGTTCGCCATCAGCATGACCGAGAAGGAAGACACCAGCCGCATCTATCAGAACAGCTACTTTGCCCCGATCGTCGACATGGTCGTCGATACGGCCAATGCCCGCGGATTTTATGTTCTGATTCATACCGTCTATTCGCCGGGTGATTTTCAGAAGGTAAAGCAAGCCTTCCAACAGAAGCGGATCGACGGCGGGATTCTGGTCGGCACCCAAAAGGACATCGAGCTGGTTCGGGAAATGGTGGACCAGGAAGCGCCGCTGGTGCTCGTTGATTACGACATCGCGGAGATCATGGCGGAGCGGCTGAACAAGAACCACTTGGCCGTCATAAACTCCAATGACTACGAGGGCACGGTCCAGGCGATCGAATACTTGATCGAGCTGGGGCACCGGGAAATCGGCATCTTGAAAGGCAGCATGAATACGTTTTCGGGGCGTGAGCGATACTTAGCCTATGAGCACACATTACAGAAGCACAATTTGCCGTTGCCCGAGGCTTTTGTCCTTGAAGGCGAGTTTCTGAAGGAGAGCGCTTATCGCGAAACCCGCAAGCTCATTGAGCAAGGAACCTTACCGACAGCGCTGTTTTGCGCCAACGACGACATGGCTTTTGCGGCGATGGAAGCGTTTTCGGAAAGCGGGGTTCGTGTGCCTGAGCAGTTATCCGTCATCGGCTTTGACGATGTCCAACTAGCCTCTCGGATCACGCCCAAGCTGACCACTGTTCGCCTGCCCGTCGACGAGATGGCAAAGGCCGCCGTATTAAAGGTGCTCGAGCTTTGCGAAACGGAGCAGCCCACGTTCAGCACGGTCAGCTTTCCAACCCGCCTGGTGATCCGGGATTCCTGCCAGCCCCCGACGGAATAAGCCGGCGCACCTCCTCCTACAATACGATCAACGATTGTTAGGAGGAATCTTTTTTCAACGAAATAAACGCGCGTTCACAAACGAAGGGAGAGTTCCTATTCATGAAATTCGGAGCATTTGACGACCAACGCAAAGAGTATGTGATCAATACGCCGCAAACCCCTTACCCATGGATTAACTACCTTGGCAATGAGCAATTTTTCGGATTAATTTCCAATACCGCCGGCGGCTACACGTTCTACCGGGATGCACGCCTGCGTCGGTTGACCCGGTACCGCTACAACAACATTCCTCTCGATACCGGCGGACGTTATTACTACCTCCGCGACCATGACAACGGCGATTTCTGGACACCGGGCTGGATGCCGGTGAAGCGCGAGCTGGATTTTTACGAATGCCGTCACGGTTTGGGGTATACCTCGATTACCGGGGAACGCGGCGGGATTTCGGTAACGCAGCTGGCGTTTATTCCGCTTGGCTATAACGGCGAAGTGCATCGCCTGACGGTAAAAAATACGAGCAACGAGACGAAGAAGGTCTCCCTCTTCTCTTTTGCCGAGTTCTGCCTTTGGAACGCCCAGGACGACATGACAAATTTCCAGCGCAACCTGAGTACCGGCGAAGTGGAAGTGCTGGATTCGGTCATTTACCACAAAACCGAATACCGTGAACGCCGGAATCATTATGCGTTCTATTCCGTCAACCGTGACATCGACGGCTTCGACACGGATCGCGAATCCTTCGTCGGACTATATAACGGTTTACACGAGCCGCAAGTCGTCGTGGCTGGCAGAGCCTCCAACTCCGTGGCCAGCGGCTGGTCGCCGATCGGCTCGCACGAAGTGACGATGAAGCTTGCTCCAGGTGAAGAACAAAGCCTGATCTTTGTTCTCGGTTACGTTGAATTGCCGGAAGAAGAGAAATGGGAAGCCCCAAGCGTGGTCAACAAAAAACCTGCGCTTGAGATGATCGACAAATTCGCCACGGACGCTGACGTCGACCGGGCCTTGGCCGAGCTGGCTACGTATTGGGACGGCCTGCTGTCCAAATACCAAATCCAAAGCGGCGACGACAAGCTGAACCGCATGGTCAACATCTGGAATCCGTATCAATGTATGGTAACCTTCAACATGTCGCGTTCCGCTTCCTATTTCGAATCCGGAATCGGCCGCGGTATGGGCTTCCGCGACTCCAACCAGGATTTGCTCGGTTTTGTGCATCAAATTCCGGAACGTGCCAGAGAGCGGATTCTCGACATCGCCGCGACCCAGTTTGAAGACGGCAGCGCGTATCACCAATATCAACCGCTGACCAAAAAAGGCAACAACGAGGTCGGCAGCGGCTTCAACGACGATCCGTTGTGGCTGGTGTCCGGAACCGCCGCTTATATTAAGGAAACCGGCGATCTCAGCATTCTCGACGAGCAAGTGCCATTCGACAGCAACCCGGATAACACCGCAACGCTGTTTGAGCATTTGAGACGTTCCTTCTACCATGTCGTACACAACCTGGGACCGCATGGTTTACCGCTGATTGGCCGCGCGGACTGGAACGACTGCTTAAACCTGAACTGCTTCTCCAAGGAGCCGGGTGAATCGTTCCAAACGACCGCGAACATCGAAGGCCGCGTCGCCGAATCCGTATTTATTGCCGGCTTGTTCGTCTTCGTAGGCCCGGACTTCGCTGAAATTTGCCGTATGCGCGGGCTGGACGCCGATGCGACAGATGCGCTCGACTGGATCGAAAAAATGCGCAAAACAACGCTGGAGCACGGCTTTGACGGCGACTGGTTCCTGCGCGCTTACGATCATTATGGCGAAAAAATCGGCAGCAAGGAAAACGCGGAGGGTCAAATCTTCATCGAGCCGCAAGGGATGTGCGTCATGGCTGGCATCGGCGTTGAAGAAGGTTTGGCAGCTAAAGCGCTCACTTCCGTTGAAGAGCGTCTCGATACGAAATACGGTATCGTGCTGCAGCAACCGCCGTATTCGAAGTATTATCTGAACCTGGGCGAAATCTCCAGTTACCCGCCAGGGTACAAAGAAAATGCCGGGATCTTCTGTCACAACAACCCGTGGATTATGATCGCTGAAACCGTATTGGGCCATGGCGATCGGGCGTTTGAGGTCTATTCGAAAATCGCTCCGGCGTACCTCGAAGAGATCAGCGAAGTCCATCGGATGGAGCCATACGTCTATTCGCAAATGATCGCCGGTAAAGACGCGGTACGTCACGGCGAAGCGAAGAACTCCTGGCTCACTGGTACGGCAGCCTGGAACTACGTGGCGATCACGCAGGCGATTCTCGGTATTCAAGCCGACTTCGGCGGCCTGAAGGTTGATCCTTGCATTCCATCCGCTTGGGATGGATACGAAATCACCCGCGTCTTCCGTGGCGACACGTACGTGATCCGCGTGAGCAACCCGAACCATGTGGAAAAAGGCGTAGCCCGCATCACGGTTGACGGCCAGCCGATTCAGGGTAACGTTATCGCCCCGGTTGGCGATGGCGGCGTGCATCAAGTTGAAGTTGTTCTCGGATAAAAAACTTACTACTTTTCCGACCCAAAAAAGGTACAACCGCTCAGAAATCCTGAGCGATTGTACCTTTTTGATTACAATGAGAAATCTAAGCCTTGGCAGGCTTCATGCCGTTTTCCTCATTCTCCGAGTCCTGACCTTCTATATTTACCTGGACTTTGCGAATAAAGAACGCCAAAACGAAGGCGACCAGCGTAATTCCCGTCGCCACGACAAAGGCAAAATCGATTCCGTTAATCGTCGCGTCTCGGGTGATCAGAGCCACTTGCTGCGCATTAGAGGGATCCTTAGGATTGATCCCGGCCGTGAGGATCATCTCCGTCGCCTTCTCCTTGGCGCGAGAGGACATGATTGTCACCAGGAGCGCGGTGCCCAGCGCTCCTGCAATCGTCCGGAGCGTATTGGACATCGCCGTACCATGTGCGTTAAGCCGCGCCGGCAGCTGATTGAGGCCAGCTGTCTGGATCGGCATCATCAGCATGGACATCCCGAACATTCGGGCCGTATACATCAAAATGAGATGCGTATAGGTCGTGCTGTCGGTCAAATTGCTGAATTCCCATGTCGTCACCGCCGTAATCCCCAGCCCAACCACCGCCAGCCAGCGCGCGCCGATTCGGTCGAAGATCATCCCGGTAATCGGGGACATGATCCCCATTAGAATCGCCCCAGGCATAAGTAAAAGACCCGATTCGAGCGGCGAGAAGCCGCGAATCTTCTGCAGGTAAATCGGCAGCAGAATCATTGCCGCGTACATCGCCATCGTAACCACAACGTTAATTATCGTAGTTAACGAAAACATATCGTATCTAAACACGCGAAATTCCAGCAGCGGTTTATCCGATCTCATTTGGCGCCACAGGAATACCCCGAGGGAGACGACGCCGACAATCAGGCTGACGACAACTTCCGTCTCGCCCCAACTGGTGCTGCCGGCTTCGCTAAAGCCATACAAGACGCCGCCAAACCCAATCGTCGATAAAATGATCGACAGAACATCCAGCTTCGGTCGGCCGACTTGGGTTACATTTTTCATAAAGATAAAGCCTAGAAAAATGGACAAAATCGCAAACGGAAAAATGATCCAGAACAAGACGTTCCACGGATGATGTTCAATCACCCATCCGGAAAGCGTTGGACCAACCGCCGGGGCGAAGATCATGGCGATCCCCATCATCCCCATCGCCTGACCGCGTTTCTCAATTGGAAAAATCGTCAGGAATACGACGGTCATCAACGGCATCAGTACGCCGGCTCCGGCAGCCTGGACCAACCGTCCGGCGAGCACTAGCTCGAAGCTGGAACCGATTCCGCAAATAAATGTACCGGCCGAAAACAAAATCATCGCGGAGATAAACAGCATCCGCGTCGTGAAACGTTCCATCAAAAAGGCGCTGATTGGGATCAAGACGCCATTCACCAGCATAAATCCGGTCGACAGCCATTGGATGGTAGTTGCTCCCACACCCAAGTCGTCCATCATCTGCGGTAGGGCAACGTTCATTAAGGTTTGGTTCAAAATCGACACAAACGCCCCGATCAGGAGCGCCATGACGATGGGCCATCTCTTGAAATTCGCGTCCTGTACAGCCGCTTCATGGTTCATGGGTTTCTTCTCTCACTTTCTCTAATGACTCTATAATTTTGTGATGCGTTTGCAGCATATGGTCGATGTCTCTCCCGGATGTCTCCAGAACGGTTGTGATCGCCTTCGTATATTCAAGGTCCGTCAGCTGATAAACCTCCATCCCTTTGTCCGTAATCTGCAAGGCAACCGATCTTCGGTCGCTATCCAAACGTGCGCGCACCACCAGTCCTGCTTTCACCAGACGATCGATCACTCCGCTGACCGTACTGTTCCCCATCCGCATCTGATCGGCAAGCTCGGTAACGCCGATTTGCGGGTTGTTCTGAATCCTTTTCAACACCATGAATTGGATACCAGTAATGCCGAAGGGCTCGGCCTGTTTGGATAACAGTTGATAAAACGCTCTTTTCACCTCGCGAAAGGATTCCACGATCTCATGCATGCGTTGCTTTTGATCCAAGCAGCTCTCATCCTTTAATTTTTGTTTTATAATTTAATATTTCGTATACGAAATATTTCATGACTATATTTAACAAAGGTTCAAGTTTATTGTCAATAAGAAAATTACAAGCCACAAGGTTCGGCAAAATAAGAACTTTTTCAACTTTGGGTTAGCATTTCTCGGAATATTTCGTCCTATACCCCTGACGTCATGGATGATATAATTATGGTAGAATTCACCTATTACTTAAGGAGGACATGAATCTCATGACATGGTTCAACAGACTTCCCTTATCCGGAAAGATCTCCGCCGCGTGTTATCTCGTGGCTGCGCTCTTTGCCGTCCCATCGCTGATCGTCTTCATCCTGCTGGGACACATCGTCATCGGCATCTTAATGATCGCCGTATTGGCAGCGCTTACTTTCCCGCTTTCGCGCTATCTCCAGAAAGCGCTTACGGGTTCGTTCGATGATATCACCAGCGCTTCCGCAAAAATCGCCAAAGGCGATTTTACCAGCCGAATCTCGGAATCCGGAGGCATGGACGATCTCAGTCGCTCCTTCAACAGCATGGTGGACAAGCTGCGCAAAATCCTGCAGGAGACCTCGGATATCACTCGCAAGGTAATGGACTCCAGCCGGAGCATTTCCGACCGCAACCAAGAGCTGATCGAAGTCATGACCCAAGTCACCCACTCCTCCAGCGAGCTGGCGCTTGGCGCGAACGCCATCTCCGAAGACGTCAGCGGCATGAAAGACGCGATCGGCGAGATTGAACAGAAGGTAAGCAATTACACCGATTCTACCCGTGAAATGAATCAACGGTCCGACGAAATGATTCAGCTGGTGGAGCGCGGACGCGAATCCGTCTCGCGGCAAGCGAATGGCATGCGCAAGAACATTGAAGCGACCGAGAAAGTTGCCGATTCCATCGAAGCTTTGGCCAAAAACGCGCAAGGCATTACCAAAATTACCGCGACTATCTCGGAAATAGCCGAACAGACCAACTTGTTGTCATTGAACGCCTCCATTGAGGCTGCACGGGCAGGCGAGCACGGAGCCGGATTTGCAGTGGTTGCCCACGAGGTTCGTAAGCTGGCCGAGGAATCGACCGCATCGACCAAGGAGGTATTCAATCTGGTCCGCAGCATCGAGCTGGATGTGAAGCAGGCGGGGCAAAACATCAAAATCAATGAAGAGGTCGTCCGGCAACAAAGCGAAATGATCCGCGAAGCCGAGCAAATTTTCCAAGAGATCGTCCAAAGTGTACAATACATCAGCGGGGAAATTGCTGCGTTCTCCAAAGAAAGCGAAGCGATGCTGGAAAGCGCACAGAATATCTCCTCTTCCATTCAGAACATTTCCGCCATTACCGAAGAATCCGCGGCGGGCACTGAACAGGTATCGGCATCCATGAACGAGCAAATCACTTCGATCCGGGCCATGGCCGAGGAATCCGAAGCGATGAAAAATGCGGTGTTCCAGCTGCAAAAGACGATACATATCTTCAAGTTCTAACCAATCACTGCCAAAGCCCAGCCCTTCACTCAAAAGGGGGCTGGGTTTTTTTCATTTTTTCGGTAAGATAATAGATAGTGAATCGCAAAGAACGGAGGATAGGCAACCATGTCGACGTCTGCCCAATTGGCTCAGTATTATCAAGAATACCGCCACTCGATGACCGCCCTCTCATACCGACTGACCGGATCTTGGTCGGAAGCAGAGGATATCGTGCAGGAAGTGTTCACCGACCTGCAGCAAAACATACAAGCCGACCGTATTCGTCAACCAAAATCCTATTTGATGCGTTCCGTCGTGAATCGTAGTCTAAACGCATTAAAGTCACCTCGTTTGTCTCGAGAGCTTTACACCGGACCCTGGTTACCCGAACCCGTCTTTGATCCGCTTCCGGAGACGCACCTCGACCGCTTGTTGCGGGAGGAGCAAATTTCTTACGCGTTTATGGTGTTGCTGGAACGCCTGACCCCCGACGAAAGAACCGTGTTTGTTCTAAGGGAATCTTTTGCCATGGAGTACGAGGAAATCGCCGAGATTCTGGGGAAAAGTGCGGTAGCCTGCCGGAAGCAGCTGAGCCGAGCTCGGAACAAGATCAAAACCGACCGGGATGCGGCTCCGACTCCTGCTGATGAAAAAACCGTAGCGAAATGGACCGGCGAATTTTTGAAAGCGGCAAAGACCGGAGAGTTTGGACCGCTCCTCCATTTGATTCGGGAAGATGCGGTACTGATTTCAGACGGAGGCGGCAAAGTCCGGGCAGCCATCAATCCCATCCTGTCCAAGGAGCGCGTTATTGCATTCTGGCAAGGGATTCAGGCCAAAGGCTCACTGCAGGGTGAACTGGTTCCTACGCGGATCAACGGGGAAATCGGACTGGTCCATTACCGCGATGGACACGTTATTCACGTGATTCTGTTCGAAGGTGATGCGCACGGACGTATCCTTCGTTTCTACTTGATTAGCAATCCCGATAAAATCTTCAGAGCTCCGTCGGTTTAGTTGTCACAACTCGCTCCCTCCCCTTGTCTTACCTACGTAAGAACAAACAACATCCAATGGAGGGATTCGATATGAAAGTCAGAATGGACCACTATCAAGCCAACCCGAACGTTTACCAGGCGATGAGTCGGTTGGAACGGCAAGTGACCGAGAGCGGACTTGACCGGGTTTTGTACGAGCTGATCAAAATACGCGCGTCGCAAATCAACGGCTGCGCTTATTGTCTTGATATGCACACGACGGAAATGCGCCAGCTCGGTGAGAGCGAACAGCGGATTGCCCTGGTCAGCGTTTGGCGGGAAGCTCCTTGCTATACCGATCAAGAGAAAGCGGTGCTGGAGTTGACCGAAGCCGTAACCCGAATCGCCGATGGCGGCGTGCCGCAGGTGGTTTATGACCGGGTCCGCAGCTTTTTCAACGAGAAGGAAACGATGGATCTCATCTTCGCGATCAATGTCATTAACTGCTGGAACCGCATCGCCATCACTACCGGCATGTTTCCCGGCTGCCGCGATGAAGGTTAAACAGTTAAACGCAAAATGCCGATTGGCGAACAAAAAAGACCTGAAGGAGTGAAGCCTCCTTCAGGTCTTTGCTTATGTTATCGCTTCGCTTTCAGTCGAACCATCTTGCTGCTAAAGTCGCCGCGCACCGAGGCCATGGACAAGCCGGCACTCATCAAGCGGTCACCGCCGTATACCTCACCGCTTCCGGCCAACTCATAATCTTTAGCCGGGTCAAGCCCTTGCAGTTTGACGCCGCGCAGTGGGCCGTTGGGTTCTGCGAGCACCCGGAAATAGAACAAGAGCGCTTCCTCTTGATCCGGGCTGACGAACATCCAAGCCGTTTCGTTGCCTTCGAACGGGCTTTGTAGACGATACAAATCACCTTGTTGAACCAATCCGCGAATTTCTTTGTACATCGCGATCTGGCGCTTGGCTGTTTCCTTCTCTTCGTCCGTAAACCGAGTGAGATCCAATTCGTAGCCGAAATTGCCGGACATCGCCACGTCCCCTCGGAACGTCAGCGGAGTCGTTCTCTCCACTTGATGATTCGGCACGGCGGAGATATGCGCCCCCATTGTCGATACCGGATAGACGATACTGGTGCCGTATTGGATTTTCAAGCGCTCCGCCGCATCCGTATCGTCGCTTGTCCAAGTTTGCGGCATGTAATACAGCATACCTGGGTCAAATCGGCCTCCGCCTCCGGAGCAGCTCTCGAACAGGATATGCGAAAATTCGCTCGTCAAGCGCCCCAACAGTTCGTACAGACCCAACATGTATCGGTGAGCTACCTCTCCCTGCCGTTCGGCCGAACTAGCTGCTGATCCGATCTCCGTCATGTTCCGGTTCATATCCCACTTGACGTACGTGATCGGCACCGTGGAGAAGATATCGCTCAGTCGGTCGTACAAGTACTGGCGCACATCGCTGCGCGACATATCCAACACCAGCTGATCGCGCGCTTCCGTGCGTCGCCGCCCCGGGACGTGTAAGCACCAGTCGGGATGGGCCCGGTACAGATCGCTGTCCGGAGAGACCATTTCGGGCTCGAACCAAAGGCCAAACTGCAGTCCGTTGTCCTTGACACGATGGGCTAAGTCCGCCAACCCGTCGGGCAGCTTGCGGCGATCCTCGAACCAGTCGCCCAGCGAGCTGTTATCGCGATCGCGCCGGCCAAACCAGCCGTCATCCAGTACAAAGAGCTCAATGCCCAGCTTGCTGCCTGCTTTGGCGATGGCTTCAATTTTGTCCGCATTGAAATCGAAATACGTCGCTTCCCAGTTGTTGACGAGGATAGGTCGTTCCTGATCGCGGAATTGCCCGCGGCACAACCGGGTCCGATACAGCCGATGATAGGTGCGCGACATCCCTCCAAGCCCTTCGGCGGAATACACAAGCACCGCCTCCGGCGTTTGGAAACTCTCCCCCGGCGCCAGCTTCCAAGTGAAATCAAACGGATTGATCCCGATCGAAACCCGGGTTGTCCCAAACTGCTCGACTTCCGCTTCGGCGGTAAAGTTCCCGCTATAAACCAGGCTGAAGCCGTAAACCTCGCCTTGCTGCTCTGTGGCATCCGGCCGCAGCAATGCCAGGAACGGATTCTGTTGGTGGGAGCTTGAACCGCGGCGGCTGCTGATTCCGGTCACCCCCGGAGCCAGCCGTCTGCGCTGCACATGGCGTTCGCGTGCCCAGGCACCGGACAGGTATAATGCATCATAAGAAGCGTCCGGGAAATCAACTGAGGCGCTAAGTGCACGCTCCAATTGGATCGGTTCACCGCTCTCATTGCGGAGCCGGGCCGATCTGGCGATGGCGTCAAAATCCGCAAACACCGTGTAGCTTAACACGACGGTCAGGCCGGAGATGCGATCCTCCAGCTCCAGCTCCAGCGTTTCCGCCTCGCGATCCTGCTCGACGTAAACGGCAGGAAGACCCTCAAGAAGCGGCTTCCCCGGGACGATTCGATGGGAGCGATACGTCAACTCCGTCGCCCGGGTGCCATTGGCGAGCCGCACTTGGTAAGCCGGGCTCCGGAAGTCGCTTGTCCCGTATTGCGGATATTCCTGCGGTAGGGAGTCCAGCGAGATCGATTTATCCTCCGGGATGGGATTCGGGCTGAATGATGCACGTTCCTGGAAGGTTAACAAACCTTCCAGGTTGCTGTCATGACGAAGCTTGGCACCGAAATACGCATGCGCGGGATACCCGTGTACCAACTGAATCACATAACTCGTATTGCGGGATTGCAAATGGAAAAGGCCTTTCACTTCATCGAAAATGATAGACATTTCGCGATCCTCCTGGTAGGTTCTTATCTGACTTTATTTGCATTCATCTTACTCCATTCTACTATCATACCCAGGAGGAGTAACGAGAATAAAGTGATCTTCTATATGGATTTTTGTGATTTAATCACGTTCAACTCAATGAGGCCTGTCGCTCATCAAAGTCTCCGTGGCACGTTGAGTTTGGCGATGATAATAACGGTACGACAGCAGGATGCCGATATGCAGCAACGCCAAAACGAAATAGATATTGGCAAACACGGCGGAGCCCTCAAATGGATTCAGCGGATTCCAATGGGATGCGGAGCCGTGGTCTACCGCCTTGCCGTAGAGGCTGGTCGAGACCGCGCCGGACAAAAAGCCCAGCATGGACAACAGCCCCATGCCCACACCGGTCTGCTCCTTGGGCAGGGTGCGGGAAATTGTGTTGGACAACGCCAGTTGCATGAACATTTGCCCCACATTGCCCAAGATCAGAATTGCCGCTATCCAGCCTGCTGCCGCCCCGGACACCACCGAAATCAGAGCAAAGCAGCTGATCAGCAGTAGGGACGCTACATAAACAACGAAGGAATTGCCCTTGGCGTCTGCGAGCTTCCCCCCTTTACGGCCGAGGATCGCCGATGCGACAGCCCCTGGCACCAAGGCAAACCCGATCCAACCGGGAGGAAGCCCGTTCACTTCCGCCAGCAGCTGGGGAGTCAGGAATGGCAGCGCATAACCGATCCCCAAGACGAGCACCGACAGCACTAGCCCGTACGAATAGCTTTTATTCCGAAATAACCGCGGATTCACGAACGGCTGCGAGGCCCCTCGGATTCGCCAAAGAAACAAGAGAAACAGGATCAAACTGCCTAAGTACAGCTCCCACCGCCCATAGGTAACACCGAGCAATAACAACGTGACTGTACTGCCAAGCAGCCCCCCGCCAAGCCAGTCGATCCGAACGGTCTGAATCGGTTCGTCGCTGAGGTACTTACGGTAGAACGGCAAGGTGAACAGCATGAGCATAGGAATACAAAACAACCATCGCCAATCGACCAAACTGACCAGCAGCGCAGACACGACCGGACCCATCGCGCCACCGATCGCGAGTCCCGTGGCTGTAATCCCCAGCGCATACCCGCGGCGCTCGGCAGGGAAATGCCGTACCGGAATGATCATCGCGGCCGCGGGCACCACTGACGCTCCGGCTGACTGCAGCACGCGGCCTAGCAAGACCATCCAATACGCCTGAGCCGACAGTCCGGTTAATGAACCTACACAAAACAAGATTAACCCGAATGTCAGCAGCTTCCTCAACTGAAAAGCATCCGCCAGCTTCCCGTAAATCACGGCCCCGATGGCGTAAATCAAAGCATATGCCGTTGAAACCCAGCTGACCTGGGTTACGGACAAACCGAATTCGCCTTTGATTTCGGGGAGCACGATATTAAACATCGTTGCCCCCATGGATGACAAGATCATCGTAAAAGCCAAAACGCGGATCAGTTTCTCGCTCGCCTCGGATGAAACGGCATTTTTCATCATGATCGTCCCCCTGTCGATTTCCTCACAAGTTATTGTATGATTGAATATTAATAATGAAAAATATATATTAATTTATATATTCATAACCTTGAGGATATCGATTGATCGAATTCAAAATAGAGGGGAGTAATCATGCGCATGGAATTACTGCAATTGGAGTATTTCCGCACGGTCGCTCATATGGAGCATATGACCCGAGCCGCCCAAGAGCTGCACATCGCCCAGCCGGCGCTCAGTAAGACGATTGCCAGGCTCGAGGAAGACTTGGGAGTACCGCTGTTCGATCGGCAAAATCGTCAGATTCGGTTAAACGCCTTCGGCAAAGCCTTTTTGAAAAAGGTCGAGACCGCGCTTGACGTCCTCGATGAGGGGCGGCAGGAGGTGGCGGATCTGGCTGGGTTGGAGCGCGGCAGCATCCACTTGGCCACAAATACGCTGGGGCGTATTACGACCGCGCTTGGGGCCTTTCGCGAAACTTACCCAGAGGTAAGCTTCCGCATCCTTCAGACTTCGCCGGCATCCGTTGAGGAAATGATCGAGCTGTTGGAGAAGGGGGAGGTGGATCTCTGCTTCACCGCTTCCTCGCTTGATCATCCGGGGGTGCGCGAGCTGCCGGTGCTGGACGCCGAGGTCTTTCTCGCCGTCCCGCCCGGCCACCGGCTGGAGGCAAGCGAAAGCGTCCGCCTCGAAGACGTGGCGGACGAACCTTTCATTGAATATAAAGCGGGCCACCCGTTTCGCAAAATCAACGAATCGTTTTGCCTCGCCGCAGGCATTCGCCCCCGCATCGTTTGCGAAGTCGACGAACCAACCGCGCTTGGCAGCCTCGTCCAAGCCGGATTGGGCGTGGCCTTCGTTCCGGCATGCCGGAAGGACGAACGTCCTCCCTACCCGATGCTGCGGATCGAAAGCCCGATGTGCCGGCGCGTGTTCTCCGTCGCTTGGCTGGAACGGCGGTATTTATCCGAAGCCGCGCGCCGGTTTCGGCAGTTTCTGGGCGAATATTATAGCGAAGCGTAAATGACTTAGCGGTTCCCCCGGCGCGAAATCCGTTTCAGTACCCAGATGCCGGCCAGCGCCGCCGTCACGAGCGGCAAGTATTTAATGCCCCTCAGCCAGGAGAGGTCTCCTCTTAGCATGGCGACCGCGGAGATGGCAATCCACTCGCTAAGGACCAGCCCGCCGATCAAACCGCCGACGAGTGCCGCGATAAACCAAAGTGTTTTTTTCACTTGAATACCTCCTTCCTCTTTTGTGGAATGATTAATCCGGGAGATTGCCCGATCGGGTTCCCACACGAAACGGCGTGGTCATCCCTTCGTAGTTCACCATCATCGTCATCCCGTTGGCGGCATGCCCCAAATTGTGGCAATGTTCCATCCACAAGCCGGGATTGTTCGCTTGGAAGGCCACTTCGTACTCCTCGCCGCTGAACAGAAGCACGCTATCGGCGTAAATGGGGCTGCCCGTTAGCGGCTTGCCGTTCTTCGTCAAGATCTTGAAGAGATGTCCGTGGAGATGCATTGGATGCGGCCCGCCAAAGGTATGCTTGAAACGGATTTTGATCCACTCCCCTTCCTTCACCAGGAGCGGCGGAATTTCATGGAACTTCTTGCCGTTAATGTCGAGGATGCCTAGCTTCAGATCATATACCCGATCGAACTTCATATCGTTGGTGATCCCGTCAGCCAGCGGGGTCCCGTAATTCGTGAAGTCGAATTGCGGCGCATCCTTGCTCAGCGGCTCCGGTATCGGCCCGCTCCCCAACCGGATGTTCCAGGCTTTATGCTCTTTGCTGTACACCTTGACCTGCCCGCTGGCCGGCATCGTGAACAGCACGTCGTAGCGCTGACCTCCGCCGATCGGAATCCACTGTTCTCGGATCGCTCCCGGGCCGTTCAAAACCTGCCCGTCGATCGAGATCACCCGGAACTCCGCGCCGGCCACCCCGATCCACTGCACCTCGCTATAGGCATTGATCAAACGCAGCCTTACCGATTCTCCGGGGGCTGCATCGAGACGCAAACCATCGGTTCGGCCATTAGTCAGCTTCAGCTTATCGTTCAGCATTTGCAGCGTGACCGCGTAATCAAGGTCATAGTCGAAATCCGATTGCTTCGGCTCGACGATCAACCGGCCGACCAGCCCTTTGCCCGCCTGCTCCGAGCTTTGCTGATGGGAATGATACCAGTACGTTCCCGGATGACGGGCGATGAATTCATAAGTAAACTGTTCGCCCGGCCAAACGGCGTCCTGCGTGACGCCGGCCACACCGTCCTGGGAACAGGGCAGGATGACGCCATGCCAGTGAATCGTCACCCCTTTGCCGATATCGCGATTCGCCAGCGTTACTTTCACGCGTTCCCCTTCCTTAACCCGCAGTTCCGGGCCGGGCGAAGTTTCGTTGAACGTCCAGGCCTCCGTCCTTTTCCCGTTATCCAAGGTTAGGACGGTTTTCGCCGCGGTCAACTCAAAATTCCTCACCGGTTCCCCTGCGGCCGGTTCAGCCTCCTTTAATTCGGTGCAGGATACCGCAGCGGCAGAATCGCCAGCAGCAGGGGTACCGTGGCCTTCATGGCCGGTATGATTAGGGCTATCGCCATCTTTGGCTTCACGATGCATTTGGCTCATATCCACTTCCTCCGGATAACGAAGCTCATTGTAGCCGCATGAAGTTAAGAGTAGCAGGGCGCCGAAGCACACACTCCAATGTTTCAACTTATTCAATTTCAAGCCGATTCCGGCCATCTTGTTTTCCTCCTCCTTGTTGGTACGCCCTCATCATATCCGTCAAATGTTGAGAACTTATGACGATCCGTTACGGTTTCAGTGAAATTTCCCGGGTGGGATGGAAAGTGGGTAGAAAGCGGATATAATGAAAAAAACAAGCATGGGAGGACGAACCACAATGCCGCATACCTTACTGCTTGTCGACGATGAGCGTCAAGTCATTGAATTTATGGAACCCTTTTTGCAGCAGGAAGGATTTCTAACCCTCACAGCCGCGACAGGGCGTGAGGCGCTGCACAAAGCCGCTTTGCATAAACCATCGTTAGTTGTGCTCGACTGGATGTTGCCGGAAATGAGCGGAATTGAGGTTTGTCGGGAGCTGCGAAAAACGGGGACGGCCGGAATTATCATGGTAACCGCACGTGTAGAGGAAACCGACAAATTAATAGGACTTGAGGTGGGCGCCGACGACTACATGACCAAGCCGTTTTCTTTGCGCGAGTTGGCCGCCCGTATCCGCTCCGTGTTACGACGGATCGAAGGAAACTCGGGGGTTGAGCAGCTGCTGAACTACGGAGAACTGACGATTTCCGAAGCGCAATGCCGCGTGTGGAAGCGGGACATGGAGATTGCCTTGACACCAACGGAATTTAAGCTACTGCTGACACTCGCCGCAAGACCGGGTATCGTCTACAGCAGGCTACAATTGCTGGCCGCGATGGAAGATGACTTCGCCAATGACGAGCGCACGGCAGACGCCCATATCAGCCGCATCCGCAAAAAAATCGAGGATGATCCGGCCCACCCCGTTTACATCAAAACTGTATACGGGTTTGGTTACCGGTTTGAAGCCCCGCAGCCATGACCGTTTCCCGCAAACTTTTTCTCGTCATCGCCGCTTTTATTTTTGGGGTCAGTTTGATGTTTATGTTTTTCACTTATTTCACGATCCGGGACTCTTTAGAGGTCATGTTGCAATCGTCTAGGACGGAGGAACTGAATCAACTGGAGGAGGAAATCGAGGCTTATTATGAGAAACACGGAAGCTCATGGACCTCGCTGACACCCGCGGATTTGGCACGCCTTGTGCCGGAAGGGAGACTCGCGCCCAGCATCGGCTTGATGGATGCCGAGCGTCGGATGCTGGCGGTCAGCGACGACTTGCCGGTTCGATTGCTCGAGCGACTGGGAATCCACAGAGAGCTCTCCATGGAGGGAAAAACCATCGGTTGGGTTTACTACTACGATTCCGATGTGGCTAATTTGTCCAAGCTGCGAATCGGCACTCCCATCTCGGTCGTTTTCCTTGTTGGAGGCGGGGCGGTTGTTTTTATGCTACTCTCGCTAGGGGCCGCCTTTTTCGTCTCGCGATGGCTCACTTCCCCGTTGCGCCGGCTGGTACCGATCATCGATCGGCTGGGCCGCGGCGAATTCGGGATTCAAGCACCGGTGAACTCCAAAGACGAATACGGCAAGGTTGCGCAAGCGATCAACGGCATGTCTGCGCAGTTGGCGCGAGCCGAAGAAGTTCGCCGGAATCTGGTCGCCGACGTCGCCCATGAGCTGCGTACGCCGCTCACGATCATCCGCGGGAAGCTGGACCTCCTGCAGCAAGGCGGCGGCCAAATTCAGCCGGAGCATCTGCTTCCGATCCAGGACGAAATGATCCGACTCACGCGACTCGTCGGCGACCTGCACCAGCTGTCGTTGGCGGAGGCGGGCAAGCTGCCGCTGGATCTTCGGCCAACGGATATGGGTAAACTGCTGCGAGAAGTCGTGGAGCGAGTAAGCTGGGAAGCGGAGGCCAAGAACATCACGTTGTCCATGAAGGTTATGGGCAACCGCTCGATCGTCTCGGCTGATGCGGAGAGGATGATGCAGGTTTTTCTTAACCTGCTGCACAATGCGATCCGATATACGCCGGAAGACGGACGGGTCATGTTAACGCTGCGGGATGTGGACGTCGCTTCGACGGTCAACCCTAGCCCGAGACCGATGCTGCAGATTCGCGTTCAAGACACAGGCCCCGGCGTCTCCCCCGAACACTTGCCTTATTTGTTCAATCGCTTTTACCGTACGGATGAAGCGCGTTCTCGCCACGCCGGAGGGATGGGGCTGGGACTGGCCATCGCCAAGGAGTTCGTCGCAAACCACCTAGGCACCCTGGAAGCAGAAAGCCGCCCCGGAGAAGGAACGGCTTTTATCGTCACTTTGCCTATTATTGAACGGGAGCACGCCTAATTGTTGGAAGGTTCCATGAATCCGTATATTAGCGTTTTACACGAACCCTCCCATCACGAGTCGGCTCCTTCAACATGATAGAATGACCGGTACGGCTTATTTTTTCGTAGAACAACAGCGGCTCCTTCCGAAAGAAACGTTTAGCGACATGGATGAAGAAGCTCATGTTCACGCCTAGAACGAGGACGGCCAACAGCACCCGGAACAAGCTCGGCATGTCGGCCGGCGGGAAAACTAACAGGCGGTTGAGGCCAAACACTCCCCAATAGAGCAGCCCATAGCGGACGATCAGGGGAAGCAGGCCTACGGTTTGCCGCCCCGCCTTTGTGGCGGACAAATATCGCTGTACGGTTGCGACCAAGCTGCCGGTTGGCTTCTGCTCCCCCTCGTCCGCCGGAAGTCCGACCAGTTGGATCCTTACCATCCACTTGCCAGGCGTCTTCCCGCCGGTCAAATAAGGCATCAACATGAAATATAATCCCGTGGACACGAAATAAGCTTCCTTAACCCCTAACCGATAAATGACGGTCATCAAGGCACCCCAAATCAGATAGTCGAAAAATAAGGCCAGCCCGCGCCGGGTATAGGTCACCCGTTTTGTCGCCAGATTCACCCCCCGGTCCAGATGTTCGATCCGCGGCAGATATCGGGACAGCCATACGGCCAGCAAGAAACCGATCATCCCCCCGAGCGTATTGGTCATCAAGTCGTCGACGTCGAAGACGCGGTACGGATGATCATATATTCCATAGATTCCGGTCAGCTGTGTCACTTCAATCAACAAGGAGAGCAGGAACGACAGGATCAAACTCGTGATCGGGCCTGAGCGAAAATAATACCGAATCAGTATTCCAAAGGGTACGGTCAAGGCTACGTTAAAGATCACCTGCAGGAAAGCCCGCTCCTGAAGAACCCGCCAATAGGTTGACGGCTCCCCAGGAACGATCGCGGTTTCTTTGACAATGTCCTGGATAAAGTGAAATGGAATCAACTGCAACGCTCCGTCGCTAAGCGGCAGGTTATGGCGACTCGCGGGCAACGGCAGCATAACAAGGAATAAAGCATTCAGCAAGTAAAGCAGAAACAAGTACAACACGAACGCTCTAACCTTATTGACATAACCGTGCCGCCGGTATTGCACGACTAGGAACGGTAAGGTGAACAATAACGCCACAATCGGAAACGCACCGAAAGCATACGTAATGGGAAATAAATAATTGTCTAACATCAAAAGTCAACCCTTTCAATCTGGGTAGTTTGGTTCATTCATCTTAACATAGAACGGAATGCATCCCGTTTAAGTTTAGTTTAAGAATTGGGAAGGATTATCCTATTTCCTTACACGCAAAAAAAAGCAAGCCCTAAGGGCATTCCCTTGGGCTTGCTTTTACATTCATCCGGGACCTAATTTTCTTCCGTTGAGTCCCCATTCTCTTCCACCGTGTCCGGCTTCGTCGGCGTCACGGAACCGGCCATCGGTCCTGCCGCCTGGTCCGCCTGAAGCTGTGCACGGCGTCGCTCCCGCTCCGCCCGGTTCTTCCGGCGCGCCATCCAGATCGGGATCACGATCAAGGCTGCGATGATGAGCAGCGGCAACGCGCCGGCTGCAAATACGACCAGCCACTGGAAGAAGAGTGACAACACGTCGATGCTGCCTGTCAAAGCCTTTTTCATCCGCTCCAACAGCGGAGTATCGCCGCTTGCCGCCGCTGACAGCTGCGAAACATCGGGCTGGTACACGCGAATCTCAATCGTCGAGAAGGACACATTACTGTCGATATACCGCATTCTCCCTTTAATCTGCTCGATCTCCGTTTGAATTCGCTCCAGCTCATTCACGAATTCAACCAGTTGCTTGGTTTGGGTCGCTTGTTCGACGAATTTCAAGTACCTCGCTTCCATGGCCTGCTTGACCTTTAAACGGGATTCCAGATCGACATACTCCTCCGAGACATCCTGTCCTTGAATGCTCCGCTGCAACGATTCCGGCTTCAGTCCCTCCAAACGGTCCAGGAACGAGGAGAAGCCTGCCGCCGGGACCTTTAGCACGAAGTTGCCGCCTTGTTCATGCTGCGATTGGCTCTCGGAAAATTCGACGATGTACCCGCCCGCCAGCATCACCAAATTGCGGATCTCCGATTGCGTTTTGGCGTAATCCTTCACTTCCATGACAACGCTCGCCCGATAAATGAGTTTACTGCTAATCCCTGCATCTGAGGCAACTTGTTGAAATCCTGGGGTGGGATTCACCGCCGTATTGCTGCTCCCGCTGCCACCGTCCGCTTTCAGATCCTGTGCAGCGGGCGCTTCAGCCGTATCGGCAGCGACCGCCGCGGTGCTTCCCCCATCCATTTCGCTTTCGGCCGAGCTGGTTGCCTTATTCGCCGCCCCGCTATAGGCTAACGAATTCGAGGCCGCATCATTGCTAGCGCTTCCACAGCCGCCCAGCAACAGCAGAATCACTACGACGATACTCCAAACGGCAACCTGTTTTCCCCTCTTGCCCATAGGTATGACCCCCTACTGTTTCAGGTTTCAAGACTCCCGCACGATGCCGGCTTTGTCGGTTCGCTTTATCTGTTCACCGTGTAAAGTCGTCTCTTACCATCTTAACGCTTCAAGGGTCAAGAAAGTTGCCCGTCCTGCAAAATAAATAACCGTCCCGAAGGACGGTTCGTTTCCAGCTTATTCCTGATATTTACGCAGTACGATCACGGCGTTATGACCGCCGAATCCAAACGAGTTGGACAACCCGATCTCAAGATCGGCCCGGCGGGATTCATGGGGGACGTAGTCCAGATCACATTCCGGGTCAGGATTTACCAGGTTGATGGTCGGCGGGATAAGCCCTTCCTTCAGCGATTGAACCAAGGCGATCGCTTCCGCACCGCCGGCCGCGCCGAACATATGGCCAATCATCGATTTGTTCGCCGTAACTGGAATACGATAGGCGTGTTCGCCAAACGCCTTCTTAATCCCTTTCGTCTCCCCAAGGTCGCCGACATGGGTGCTTGTCGCATGGGCGCTGATCACGTCCACCTGATCCGGCGTAATCCCCGCCGAAGCAAGCGCCCGCTTCATCGCCTGGTAAGCTCCGACGCCTTCGGGATGCGATGCGACAACGTGGTAAGCATCTGAGCTTGCGCCGTAGCCGATCACTTCGCCGTGGATACGTGCTCCCCTCCGCAACGCGTGCGTCAGCGACTCCAGCACGACGATCCCCGCGCCCTCGCTCATCACGAAGCCATCGCGATCGGCGTCAAACGGCCGGCTAGCCTGCTCAGGAGCGTCGTTCCGCTTCGATAACGCGGTCGCATTCCCGAAGCTGGCCAGCGCGAGGGGATGCACCGCCGCTTCCGTACCGCCGGCGATCATCACGTCGGCTTCGCCGCTGCGGATTAAACGGAACGCTTCGCCGATCGACGAGTTGCCGATCGAGCAGGCCGTAACCGGCGATAGGGTTTCGCCCAATGCGCCGAAGCGGATGCTGATCTGCGCGGCGGCCATATTGGAGATCATCATCGGCACCAGGCTGGGACTGACCCGGTTCGGTCCGCGCTCATCCAAGACTCTAACATTGTCCGCCAGCGTTTCGATCCCGCCGATGCCTGAACCAACGTATACGCCAAATCGCTCGCGATCCAGTAGTTCCGGTTGCAAGCCGGCATCCTGAACGGCTTGTTCGGCGGCATACAGTGCGTATTGGCAGAAGAGATCCATCTTGCGGGCTTCCTTCCGCCCGAATACCGTCTCGCCGTCAAACCCGCGGACTTGCCCCGCAATCTTGGTGCCAAACGCCGTAACGTCAAAACGATCGATCGGTGAAATCCCGGACCGTCCCTCTTTTAATCCTTGCCAAAATGTATCGACATCATTTCCCAGCGGAGACAAGATCCCCATCCCGGTAATTACAACCCGTTCCATTCGTCATCCTCCTTCAGGTATCGCGACCAGATGCTGCGTGTCGCCAATAAACCTCTAATGTTTTCTATTGTAGCCCCAAAGTATCCTATTACAAGTTTTTAGTTATCCTAGTATAATAGATAACACACTAACGATGTATCCAAGGAGGAGGACATGAGCGGATGAGCACAGAACCGAGATTAGAAGCCTTATCCGAATTTTTAAAAACACAACGCGCCAAACTGCATCCCCATACGGTAGGTTTGCCGGCAGGTTCGCGCCGACGGACACCGGGTTTGCGGCGCGAGGAAGTCGCCCAGCTCGCTGGGGTAAGTACGACGTGGTATACCTGGTTGGAGCAAGGCCGGGATATCAAGGTGTCTCCCTCCGTCCTCGATGCGATTGCCGGAGCGCTTCGACTGAACGCAGACGAGCGTAAGTACCTGTTTGACCTGGCGTCTGACAGCGGTTTTCACCCGGATTGGGTTGAAGAGAAGGATCCCGTGATCAACCCGTCGCTCCATAAAATTTTGCAAGAGTTGAAATATTGCCCGACAATTATCTCCGACCGTCACTGCCATATTGTCGGATGGAATCCCGCCGCCACCCACGTATTCGTAGATTTTGAGCAGATCCCGGATGAGGAACGCAACTTGATCTCCCTTCCTTTTGCCAAGAAGGAACTGCGCAGCCTGGCCGTCAATTGGCCGCATTTCGTCAAGGGCTTCTTGGCCATCTTTCGCGCTTACTATGGACAATACGTCGCAGACCCCTGGTATTCGCAGTTCATCGAAAGAATGTCGCAGCGTTATCCGGATTTCCAGGAGTTGTGGAACCAGAGCGAAGTCAGCGCCGCTCCGGAAGTCATGATTGAATTCCGCCATGCTAAAGCCGGCAAAATGCTATTTAACTTGACCTCGCTTCAAGTACAGGGCGATGCGGATCTACGCTGCAGCATTTATACCCCAATCGAAGGAACGGCGACGGAAGCCAAGCTCAAGAAATTACTAGAGGGAACATGAAAGGATTAGTATTGACAAACCGCGAAGAAATTCGTATTGTGATTCATAGTGATACTGATAATCATTATCATATAAATCGGTGACAAGGAGAATCACGTATGAAGAAGCTGTTTATCCCTTTTATTTTGGCCTTCGCCGTCCTGGCTGGAGCCTGCGGTAACGAATCGGCAAGGCAGGATTCTGCGGCCAATACCCAGAGTAATGCGGCGGCGGCAAATACCCAGGCCGAGAACGCCGCAGGTGGCACGAACGGAAACGACTCCGCGGCAACGGATTCGGCTTCCGATACGGTTACATATCCATCGGAGAACGGTCCCATCGAAATTCCCGCCAATCCGAAACGGATCGTAGCATTGACGAACGCTCCGAACATTGTGGCGTTGGGTGGCTCGCTGGTCGGTGTGGACACCTGGACGATGAAAAACCCGCTCTTCACCGACAAATTAAAAGACATCGCTGTCGTATCGGAAGAGAATCCGGAGCAAATCTTCGCCTTGGAACCCGACCTCATCATTGCCGGGTCGCATATGAAAAATCTCGATAAACTAAGCGAAATTGCGCCGACGATCATTTATACCTGGGGTAAGCTGGACTATTTGGCGCAGCAGGTGGAAATCGGGAAAGTGCTGAACAAGGAAGCGGAAGCTAAAGCCTGGGTCGAGGATTTCACGACCCGTGCCAAAGCAGCAGGCGAAGAGATCAAAGCCAAGATCGGCAAGGACGCCACCGTCTCCGTTTTCGAATATGACACGAAGAACTTCTATGTATTCGGGAACAATTGGGCCCGCGGTACGGAGTTGTTATATCAAATGATGGAACTTAACATGCCGGAAAAAGCGAAGAAGGATGCCTTGGGCCCCGGCTACTACACATTATCGAATGAAATCCTGCCTGAATATGCCGGAGATTACATCGTGCTGAGCCAGAACAAAGAAGCCCAAAACGAGTTTTTGCAATCCAATACGTGGAAGAACATTCCGGCCGTCAAAAACGGCCATGTCATCGAGATCGACACCGCCGCTTCGACATACAGCGATCCGGTCACGCTGGAGTATTTGTTGAAGATCTTTAAGGACGGATTCCTCTCTCTGCCTTAATGCCTCACGCTAAATAAATCAAAAGGGATGAGCCCTTGCTTCCGAACGGAAGGGCTCATCCCTTTTTCATTTATTAAATGAACTCGATCCAGCCGATTTCCAGACCCGGCTTGATATAATCAAACTTCAGCTCGTAATCGCCTTCTGTAAGCTCGATGCGGAGCTGCTTCTGAGTGACCCATTTTCCAAAGGTGCCATTCGTCTGCACGGTGGTCAATAGCTCGCCATTCAACAGAAGATTGCAGGCGGATTGCGACAGGTTCATGGCTTCGTATCGAATATGCGCTGTCACCGTGTACACCCCGGCTTCCCGCACCTGCACCACCACGGTCTGTGCACTGGCCAGAACTTTGGCGCTTTCCGAGCGGGACAACGAATAGACTTCTGTGCCTTCCCCGACAACGAACTTACCGTCTTGTACAGCCTGGATCGAGCGGACCTCGTCAGCCGATTTCGGTTCACGGGCAAATACCGGTGCATTCATCAAAAACCGGCAAATATTCATGGCGCACCGCTGCAATTCGCCGACCGTCAACGATCCATTGGCCAGAGCTTCTAGCGTATTATCCCCCAGCGAATTGATCTCCGCGCCATTGTTGTTCACGACCATATACAGATCGTTTTGGGCGCGTACCATGAAGGATGTATTCTTCGCATCGGCCGGTCCGCCTTCTACGCAGTCGTTCATGACTGCCCACCAGTCCGTCATGACGATGCCCTCGTAACCCCATTCGTTTCGGAGAATGGTCGTGTTGAGATCATAGTTGGAAGCCGCCCAATGACCGTTGACCGGATTATAGGAGGTCATGATCGAAGTCGCTTCTCCTTCTTTCACCGTCATTTCGAAGCCTTTCAGGTAGATTTCGCGCAAAGCCCGTTCAGAGACAACCGTGTCCACTTTCGAACGCGCCTGCTCCTGGTTATTGCCGGCAAAATGCTTCACCGTCGCGGACGAGCCGCCTTTCTTAATCCCACGCGTCATGGCCGCCGCGAAACAACCGGTCAAATACGGGTCTTCGGAGAAATATTCGAAATTCCGTCCATTTAATGGGTGCCGATGGATGTTGATTCCCGGGCCCAGCAGGGTGTCGATTTCATTCTGCAGAAGCTCTTGTCCCTCCAGCACGTATAACGATTCTACCAGACCAACATCCCAACTGGAAGCGAGCAACGTGCCGATTGGCAGTTGAGTTGCCTTCAAACCGCTGTCCATGCGAATGCCGGAAGGGCCGTCGGCAGCACTAGCCACCGGGATCCCGTACTCCAGCAGATTGTCCCCTACCCCGCCAAAAGCGGAAGCCGTTCCCGGCGTGACCTTCGGGCTGCTCATGCCTTCGCCGCGCACGATTGTGGCCAGATCCGCGTCGCTCAGTTGAGCGACGAATTCCTCTAGGCTGGAATTACCGGCTTGAACGTCCTTCAGCATGATGCCACGATGGCCTGTTTGCGGATACGCTTCCGGTAATCTGCTTTCGATGCGTTCTCTGAGCGAAATCGTTCGCTGCGGGACTTCCTCGCGCACGATTTCATACGTGCCGTTCGCCTTGCGGGTCCCCGGCTTCATCCGGGAAAAACGTTCAACCGGAGCCGCAGCTTCCTCCAGCCGTTCAACTACGGCCATTTCAGCAAGATGGAACGCCGCTTTCCCGCTCACGGCAACCCGTTCCGTGTTTCGGATGCTATTGCCGACATAAAGCTCGTAATCGCCGGCTTCCATTACATAACAGGATTTATTCCCCGTAAAGCCGCCGTCGTCATAGGAAGCCATCCGCCGCACCGGTAATTGCAGCGTCAGCACCTCGGATTCGCCAGGCTGGAGCAACTTGGTTTTCGCAAAAGCTCCGAGCGCCCGGGCCGGTTTGCCCAATTGACCTTGCGGCGCTTCATAGTACAGCTGAATAACTTCTTTTCCGGCAAAATCCGCTCCGGTATTCGTCACCGCAACTTTAACTTCAAGCCGGGCATCGATGCCAGCTCCTTCGAGCTTCACCCCTTGCACGCTCCAGGTGAAGGATGTGTAGGAGAGTCCATAACCGAAAGGAAATAGGACCTTATCCGGACAGAATGTTTCAAAATAACGGTAACCTACATAAATATCTTCCTCATAGAAGTTCCGCACTTCACTGCCAAAGTTGGCTGTGGACGGGTAATCCTCGATGTGATAAGCGACCGTATCCGGCAGCTTGCCGCTTGGCGTGACATCTCCCGACAGCAGGTCGGCCACCGCATGACCGCCGATCATTCCGCCTTGCCATACGAACATGACCGCATGGATTCGGCCTTGGTGTACCGGATCGTTAATCCAGCTCATGTCGATGACATTAGCAACGTTCATGAGTACCGCTACCTGTTCAAAATGCCGGGTGACCGTTTCGAGATTCAGCCGTTCCTGCTCGGTTAAGCGATAGCTTCCCTCGGTATCGGCATTATCCTTATCCTCGCCGGCCGTCCGGCCGATGACGACCACCGCCTTGTTCGTCACCTTCTTAGCCTCCGCTACGATTTCGTCCGTCAGCGGCATTTCCTGCTGGCACCAAGGCTCGGCAGCCCAACCGCCGCCGCCGTTATCAAACGGGTTCTCGGCAATCCATTGCTCATATTGCCCGGCCAGCTGCTCATTGACCTGAATGCGCGGGTTGGCCCGGAGCCCGTCCAAAATGCTGACGACATAAGGAACGTTCACGGCGCCGCCAGACCCCGTGCCGCTTCGGTAGTAATCGATTTGACTTCTTCCGAAAACGGATACAATTTCATTTTCACGAATCGGAAGCATAGCGTTTTCATTTTTCAACAAAACGCCGCCTTCGGCTGCCGCGATTCGGCTGTACTCGGCGAAACCTTTCAAAGGAACGCCCAACATCGATTTGCTCATTATCTCTGCTCTCTCCTATCCGTTAGTAGATCCCGTTAAGGGATGCCTCATAAGTAGTAGACCTAGCTATAACTATACCAAAACCAACGTGAAGTTGGATAGAATAACCTGCTTCCTGCAAGGGGAATTCATGCGAAGATATTGGCGTAGATGATGATCCCTATAAACGGCACCACCCAAAGCAAAGGGAGCAGATTCCACCATACGGCTTGTTTGTACTTGCCTTTAGCGAAGAAAGTCCATCCCAAAATCAAGCCTAACAGTAGCCCCCCGGGATAAGCCTGGAGGTAGGCAAACAACCCTCTGATCCCTGGATTCACATCGCCGGAATCTCGAAACAAATACGCAGAAATGCCCAGCACGACAAGCCACGAGATGGAAAACATCAAATACACGAGCTGCGACAGGATCAAGAAAATCAAAGTTTTGCGTTTGGATAACATAAAGATGACCTGCCTTCCTTCATCGGGTTAAGTGTGCCTAGTCAAGCCATACTTCAGTTTCGTGACGAAGGTCGAATAAACGTTCGATCTGTTTCGAGGTGTTTCTCCCCGTAGACAATGGCGGTAATTCGTCCCGGCCGAAGAATCCGACCTCCAGCGTCTCCATCCCGGCTTCCGCTTGCCCTCCGGCAATCTCGCACAAAATGAACAATTTGTAGATATGGTAAGCTTCGGGAGGATGCTCGTGGAATTTCTTGTCCAACACGGCAAGCAATCGCACGGGGACAACAGTAAGACCGGCTTCTTCCTTCACTTCCTTGACAACGACTTCTTTCGGCGAAAGACCGATGTCCGCCCAACCGCCGGGAAGCGCCCAAGCCCCGTCAATTCGTTCTCTGACGAGTAAAATCCGGTCTTCTTGGAATACCGCGCCGCGAACGTCAACTTTGGGGGTGGCATACCCGCTTTCTCCGGCAAACAGGGACTTAATTTTCTCCGTCTCAACCTCCGTGTAACGGGCCAGAATGTCCACGCTGAGCTCGCGAAGCATTTCAAAACGCTCAAGGTCGTACATATCTTTAGAATAGGCCAACCCGGCCTGACTAATCGACTGGATTTGCTTCGCCCATTCCAGCCATAACCGCCGCGGAATCGAGTCCGACATCGTATCGCAACCTTTCGTGTAGAAATGCTCTAGATCCATTGAACCGCTACCGAGATCAAATAGGCTGCTGGCAGAATGATTGCTTGTGCCGCAAGCGTCCCCAGAAATCTGGCACCCATCAATAAAATATAGATCTTCCCGAGTTGTTGCCGGGATTCTTCCTGATGTAGCGCCCGTTCCGTAATCAGCCCGAGCTTTGGATCGATAAAGATCGTCAGCAGGATGGTAGCGACGCCGTTAATGATGCCGGACGCTTGTGAGGCCGTCGTGGCCAGTTCCGGCACCAGATAAGCAGCGTATAAAGAAGCCAATACGCCAACCGTATAGAAAGCGGTCACCGCGATATTCAGCAATATAAAGCGCTTCGGAACTCCCATGAGGCGAAAGGAACGAAGACGCAGGTTGGGCTTGCGAAAATAATGCCGGACGTTTTTGAGCTGCGGGATCGATACGCTCGTGACCAGCTTGGGCAGCGATCCTGCCACCTCCAGCTTGGCGATCACGCGTTCAAAGAGATTTACACAGGTAGGAAATAGAAGCATCGCCAGCAGCGTTCCGGCAGAACCGGCCAACAGGATGATCCGCAGCGTGTCCATCACCTGAAAATCGGGATACTTCCTGGCGTGATCGATAAATGTGGCCGTCATCGGTGCCTGAAGCATATTCGCTGTTCTAGATACAAGCACGACGATCCCGGTCAGAGACAACGCAACAACGATTTTGTTCAATTTCACACCGGCATAACGGATTGAATACGATAGGGTCTCTGCTGCATGAATAATCATCGTTAGGATACATACAATGGCCAGATTGGTGGTCAATTTATTCCCATCTCCACTTAACTTCCCTTAGATTCATGGCCTTGCCTAAATGCGTTTCACGTATTTGGCCATCATCGTTCGATAATCGAACAATACTTCTTCCTTCTCTTCGGTATACACGAACCCGTTCGATTTATAAAAAAGCGTACCGATGCCGTTCTCGCGTTCACACCAGGCATAAATTTCCTTAATCAAGGGGTTCTGGCGAATCAGCTCGTTCAGCAATTGCTTGCCGATGCGCTTACGCTGATGCTCTTTTAATATATAAAGTCGAGTCAGTTCGCTAACTCCCTCATCCGGCTCCGACAATTGGCCGAAACCAACGATTTCCCCTTCCCATTCCGAAACCAAAAACTTGCGCGACGATTGCGCCTCATCCAACGTAATGCTTTGTTCCAGGCTGCTCTTGGCATAGGCATGGGTCAAATACGTCGCAATGAAATGCTCCGGATAAATCGTTTCGTACGTGCTGTTCCAGGTTTCCACGGCCACCTCGCGAATGCCGTCGATATCGTTCAGACTTGCCGGACGGATCAGCAGTGAATCCATCAACTTCAATCCTTTCTCTGTCTAAAATAACTGAACCCAGCCTTGGATATGGGCGATCTCCAGCCGGGTCGTATGTCGAAAAGTGATATAAAGGACATTTTACAAATCTATGATACACTGTTCGCAACGGGGAATGCTACCCCTAATCATGAAATCGCTTTCTTTCTAACAATGTAATCAACGAACCCTTGTCTGATGCGTTCTCCTTCATAAATTCTTTCAAGCACCCTGTCCTCTTTATACAAAATCTCCATATCGCTCAGGAGAGCATCTGGCTCCCCCGGCTCGTAATAGGAATGAATCACCGGTTGGTCATCGTCAAATTGCTCGTGTTCATGATTCCCCACGTCGGGACCTTGCCCGCATCGGAAGTCATTTGTCGTCAGAAAATTAACGAACATCAGCCCGCCCGGCATTAAGACGCGCTTTAACTCCACAAGCGATTGTAGGACCTCTTGTTTACGCATATGAAATATCGAATTGTACGAGTACACGAACCCCATCGATTGATCTGGAAAGTCTAATTTGCGCATATCCCCTTCACGGATGTTCAAGGATTGGTCTTTTTGCCGGCCATACGCATTAGCTCGGTGGCATTGCTCCGGATCCGCATCGATGCCATAGGTAGTAAAGCCGTAAGCGCTAAACAGGCTCAAGGGAGGCATATCCCCGCCAGCCCCGCAATCGAGAATCCGTCTTGGAAGGTTCGTTTCCATACAATAGGCCAGAAAACGGTACAACGGTACTTGCTTGAATATTTCTTGCAAGATCCTCACACTCCAATAGGTATGTATTTTCGTTCACAAACATTATATTAGAGAACTGATGATAGATATAGGAAAAACCTTATTCTGAGGTTAACACTGGGATGAAAAACACGTGCTAAGCTTGTCATGGGATCAAATGAGATAAGAGGAGGCAATCAGCATGCTGGACAACAGTGCCAACTGGCGGGAGTTGGCCTTTCATCATATCCCGCGCATGCTCATCGATGAACATGAGCCGTTCCGTCCCATCCGGGTCGGCGTGACGGTGCTTACGGAAACCGGGCCATCCCCTTCGTTCAAACGAATGCTGGAGGTTGATCACAAGCGCGTAGGCGCCGTGATCGAATATGCGGTCTATTGGGACTACGATATTACGCATCTCTACGATCTGGAACATATGTGGATCTTCCTGTCGCCGCAAGGGGCTGTCGTCGACTGCGAGGCCAGCTTCCACGGGACGTACTTGAAAGGCATCGCCCCCAGTAAAACGAACGTCGGATCTGATGGAAGCATCAGCTTATATTGTCAGCCGGGAAAACACGCCTACTCCCCGCTTCGCGAGCTGTTCGATCTACTGCCGAACTTGCATCTGGCAACCGGCGAGCATGCGGGAAAAGACGGCGTACTGGAGCCCGACATGCTACGCGGTACGTATAAGACACTACCCGATGCCGATGAGCTCGCGGCCAAGCATCTCCGCAGCTTCCGGTTTGACATCGCCGGCACTTATATGCCGTTCGATTGGACGCCCGACATGCTGGTAACCTGGGAGGAACTGAAGCGAGAAATCCCGGCCCGCATGAAGGATTTGCTGAACCAGCTGCGCGAACAAAGGCCGACCAGTGCCTTGAGCCAAGAATCGATCTTATAGCCATTTCAAAAGCCTTCCAGCGGCATCAGTGCGCGACCGGAAGGCTTTTATTTTTCTCTGATTTAGGGATAAGTCAGCAGTAAGGGTTAAAGAACGTAATGGCGGGGTTTGTGATTTAAGACCTGCAGATAGTCCCAAAATTCACTGCGTCGTTGTCCGCTAAGACTTCACCCAACGTTTGCCCAGCTCATGGCCGACCATCACCAGCGGTACGACGAGCAACCCAACCGGAACGCTGAGCAGAATCTCGCCCCAGGTTACCAGGTTATCCGAAAGCAGACGGTCAAACAAAACCAACGAATAAGGAAGTACAATCAGAACGGCGGTGACGACGCCCGGCGTGTACATTTTCAAATAGAGCGACTGGGCCACATGAGTAAACACATGCAAGAAGAACAATGAGTTAATGGATAAGAAGATAAAGAACCTTCCTTGCTCCGCCGCCATCAGCGTAAACGGAACAAAGACGATAAATTCCAGCAGAACGGCCACGGCGAATTGGCTGCTGTTGATGGTAAGCATCTGCGTTAACGAACGCCTCATACGAGCCGGGACCGCAGCCACCGCCTTCTGACGATTTCGCTTCGCCCATGGCCCGACCCAGATCATCTCCTCCATGTCATGGATGACAAACGCTACGAGAAACAGCCAGACCAGAGATGAAATACTTAAGTCGTCCATCTACTACCCCCCTCTCGAACAGATCCAATCACAACAACCTCAGTCTTCCCCTCATTCTCCACATTGGCTTACCCTGTCACAACGCCAATGATCGTCCACACGCCGGAAACCATGATCAGCCATAGGGCTACTCGTTTAAACCGCTGCTCATCCAGCTTCTTCAGCGCACGAATGCCGACGAACACGCCGATCAGCATGCTCGGGACGAACCAGCCTGTGTAGTGAAGTGTCTCTCGAGTCAACAATCCCCCGTACAGGTAGGTCAAGATCGTCACGATGTTAAGGAAGATCCCGTATACCGAAATATTGGCACGAAACGTCTCCTTGCCCACTCCCTGGTTGGATAGAAACAAAGCGACCGGCGGACCGCTCATCGAGATGCTTCCATTCAGCAGCCCGCTCAATGCGCCGATCGGCAGGTACGCCAGCTTGTCCCGCTTGACCGGAAACGATTTGCCCACCAGTTGAAGCGCAGCCACAAGGATAATGAGGGTGCCAGTAGCCAGCTTTAGGACATCCCCGCTTAAAAAGAGCAAAAGATAGGTCCCCAGCGGAGCAGCCAACAAGCTAGAGAGGATCAGGAGCCAGATCTTACGAATATCGGCGTGTTTGTAGCAGCCAGCGAATACAATCACATTCGTGCATAGGCTCAACATGACGATGATCGGAACCGTTTCCTGCAACGGAATGATCTGACCTAGGATCGGCGTCGCGATCAGCGCAAAACCAAAACTGGTTAGTCCCTGTGTGAATCCGGCTGCCAAAATAACGATGATACCAAGCAAGATAAGGACGGACGACTCCATGAGAACGGGCTCCTTCTGGGGTGATTTTCCTGTAGATATACTCCGTCTACTTTACCACCATCGGCCGGTTCCTTCTATGCCCAATCTCTCGAACCGGCCGAAGAGCCGAAGGAGGAATTCTAGCTACATCGTCGGTTGTAAATAGAGATGAAACCACGCCGAAATTTCCTTCAGTCGGCGAATCCGGTGCACCGGTTTGCCCGAACGGGACAACTCGTGGTTTTCGCCTTTGAACAGACATAACCGCGACGCCACGCCATGCATTTTCAAAGCGGTAAACATCTGCAGTGCCTCCACCTGCCAGCAGCGGAAATCTTCGTCGGAATGAAGAAACAGGGTCGGGGTTTGCACGCGGTCCGCATACTTTAGCGGGGACTGCTCCCACATGTGCTCCGCCCCGTCCCACGGCGTAGAAGCGGTTTGATCTACGGCGAAATAGTAGCCGATATCGGTGGTACAGCACATTGAAATCCAATTGGAGATGGACCGCTGAGAGACGGCGGCGGCAAAACGCTCGGTATGCCCAATGATCCAGTTCGTCATAAACCCGCCGTAGCTTCCCCCGGTGACGCCCAGCCGCTGCGAGTCGATCGCGGGATAAGCTGCCAAGGCCCGATCCGTGAATTCCATCAAATCCTCATAATCGATCGTGCCATAGCGCCCCCGGATATCAGCAAAATCGTCCCCGCGTCCGTCTCCTCCTCGCGGATTGCTGTATAACACAAAATAACCATCATTGGCCCACAGCTGCATTTCATGGAAAAATACCGTTCCGTATACGGTTTTCGGACCGCCGTGAATGTTCAGGATGGCCGGATATGTTCGGCTAGCATCATAATCCTTCGGCAGCAGCACCCAGCCGTCGATCTCCACGCTGTCCTTGTTTACGAAGCTCAGCGGCTGCGGGACCGCAACGTATTTTCCATGCAGGACCTGATCGTTGAAATTTGTAAGTTGAATTTCCTCCCCGGAGGACAGTTCTAGCAGGTAGAGCTCTTGCAGCCGTTGCTCCCGCATCCCAATGAACACAACTGTTTCCCCGCTCTTGGCGAACACATCCATAGAGCCTTCGGCTTGGCTGAGAAACTCGGTATGTCCATCATAGGTGATTTTACACAACCGGGAGCATGCCCGGTCGGTCACAAGACAGTAAATGCCGTCCTTCTCCGCCTTAAACCATCGTCCTTCGCCCAAGCGGCAGTCGCTACCTACCGTGTTGCCCACGGAGAAGTCCGGATCGGCAAACCGGACGATCCGCCCTTCCGGGTCCAAGCGCGAAAACGTCGGGTTTTCGTTGATCGTATATTTTCTGTGCTCCGAAGCGGCGAATACGATATCTTGCCCTAGAAACTCTGCCGAACGGAACTGATAAGTGCCGGCCGGAATCCGTTCGCGCGCTTGGGCTGTGCCAAGATCCAAAGTCCAGAGCGAATCGGTCAGTTCCATTTTGTCAGAATATTCTACCCCTATGTACATGAGCTGCGTTCGAGTATCGTTCACTTTCATCAGGGATACGTCAAAAGACGGAGCGCTTACCGGCGTCAAGCTTCCGTTTGCCGCATCATACAAATAAATTCGATTCCGCTTCTTATTGGTGATTCCCGCGCCGTTTTGCCAAAACGGAATTTCGTCCAAGACCGTGTAATCCTGCTCTTCATCGTAAGCCTTCCGAGCTTTGGCCTTGTCTTCCTCCGTCTGTCCCGTGATTGTCGGATTGGCGTTGTCGTAAGAGGCACGTACCGCCCATCGGCTGTCGTTCAGCGGCAAGATTTCCGTTACTCGCAGCGGAAGGGTAAAAGCTTTGAGCGCTTCGCCTCCATCCAGGCGTAAGGTATAGAAATGGGTTTGGGGCTCAAGCGGATGCGGCTCCTTGTCCAGATGCTCCCGGTCTGCCTGAATGAACAGAGTATCGTCATCCAGCCAACGAAACGACCCTACATCTCCCATTCCCGTATACTGACGGGTTTGCCCGTCTCGAACTGAAGTGATCCATAAATCGGAGAGATACCCCTGCTTCTCTGGATTGCTGATTTTCACGCCATAGGCGGCATAACTTCCGTTTGGTGAAAGCTGTACGGCCGACAGGAAACGATACCCGGTAAAATCCTCAAGCTGCAACGCTTCCATTCCTGACCCACTCCTTTTCCGGCATTTTATCCCATTCTACTACGCCGAGATCCGCAACAGAAGAAGAAGTCGCTATGAAATCCATAAAAAAAGACCTTCCCCGATCAAGTTCGGAGTAGGTCTCTAGAAATTGGAGGAAGTCACGCGAGATCAGCATTATTCTTTCGACTCAGATGTGGGGCTTTGCGCTTCGCCATCAGCCTCCCGGATTCCCCTGCCGCCGGTCATCTCCTCCGCCGCTTCCATCAGCGGCGTTGTGACCCGCGTTGGCAGGGTCCGAACAGGTTCACGGGATCTTCTCTGTTTCACCCAGTAGATCCCGGCAAGCAGGGCGACCAAGCTCAAACCGACCACCAGCCCGGCGCCTTGTCCGGAAATAAACGGCATACTCGCGATAATCCCGACCATGCCGATAAGGCCAGCCCAAGACGTGTAAGGATATCCCGGAAGCTGGCAGGCGGCTTCGGGAGAGCAAGGCGTCGTTCGCCGCCAGCGATAGTGCGATGCCAGAATCATAAAATAGGAGAACAGCAGCGAAAACCCGCCGCAGCTGACCAGGAAGAGGTAAACCTGCTGAGGAAGCAGGTAACCCATGGCCAAGCCAAACAGCATGGCGGCTCCAGAGAACAAGATCCCCTTGTAGGGGATATCCTGCCGATCTTTCAGCCAAGCGGGGGCATGACCTTCCGCTGCTAGGGAACGCAGCATCCGGGCAAGGCCAAACGTGGAGGCCAGCATGGTAGACAAAATTGCCGTTATCATCACGATATTGATCAGCATCCCGGCCCACCCCATTCCCCAACGGGTTAAGGCCAATACCAGCGGACTTTGATCCGCAATCATGCCTTGCGTCGGATACAGCATAAGGACCACGGCGATGGAGGCAATATATAACGCCACCAAGCTAATCAAGGTCATGTTGATGGCCCGGGGAATCGTCTTCTTGGGATTCTCAACCTCGGAAGCGGCCAAGCCGATGACCTCAAATCCAGCGTAGGTGAAAATCACAATCAGCATGCTGCCGGCAATTCCCGTGAATCCGCCCGGAAACCATGCAGTTCCCCGCAATTCGCCCACGCCTGCGGCCGGGGTTCCGGGTACCCAGCCTGCGATCAGGGCTAGCCCAATCACGATGAACCCGACGATCGCCAGCAACTTGACTGCGGCAAGACCACTTTCCAGCTTGCTTAGGTAGTTGGCCCCGAGCAAATTAAGCAAAGTGATCCCCACAATGATGATCATACCCATGGCGACCTCCGGGAATCTCGGGAACCACTCCCTCAAGAATGTTGAAGCGGCAATCGATTCGCTGGACATCGCCAGAATCAAGCCGATCCAATATACCCAGCCAGTTACAAATCCGGCGCCCCGCCCAAAGCTGCGTTCGGCATACGTGCGAAAAGAGCCCGGCACCGGGTCGGCTGCCGTCATTTCCGAAAGAGCATAGAGGATGACGTAGACCAGCAAACCACCAAGTATATATGAAAATAAGATGCTAGGACCCGCCGCTTTAATCGCTACGCCCGAACCAAGAAAGAACGAGCCTCCGACCACTGTGCCAAGCGCCAGCATCGTTAAATGAAACGTGGAGATTCCTTTTTCCCTTGCCTTGCCGTTACTCACATCGCACGCCTCCCTATTCGCTTTAGTAACTATAGGGAGTATTGGCGTATTTTAACGAAAATATGTTACATTAATACGATGCAAAGGCCTACAAAGCCACTTCTTCGCGCCACCGCTCCGCTTGTTCCCGTACCATAGAGACGAATTGCTCCAAAGCCGGAGATCTCCATTTCTTGCGGTGCAAGGCTAACTGGGTTGCAACCCGCTGAGATTCGTCGTTCCAGTTCAGCTTCACCAGCTTGCCTTCCGTAAGTTCGCTGCGCACGGTGATCAGGGGCAAGAAGGACAAGCCCAAGCCGGTTATCACGCACTGTTTGATCGCTTCAACGCTCCAGAACTCTAAGTTCGGATCGGGGAAAACGCCATGACTGTTCAAATAGTGCTCAAACAAGGTACGATAGGAACAGCCGCTTTCGGTGTGCAGGATCGTTTGATCCTTCAACTGGGCCGGAACGACTTCCGGCTCCTGGCTTAAGGGATGGTCAGCCGGAGCGACCAGTGCCATCGGCTCATGAACAAGCGTTTCAATGTGCAAGTCCCGATCCTCCACCTCCGGCTGTAGTAGAAAAGCCACGTCCAGTTCCCCTGAACGAACCAGATCCCTTAATTCCCAGCACTGTCCGGGCTTCAGCACGATCTGCACTTGAGGATAACGCTGCCTGTAATGACGGATGACCTCCGGCAAACGGAACGCAGCCAGCGATTCCGGTGCACCGATCTTTAGGGATCCGGCCATATCCGCTTCCGGACGCAGGGCGTTTTTGGCCATCTCGTGGATCTTGGAGATCTCTTGGGCGAAGGGGAGCAATCGTCGACCCGCATCGGTTAAGACGATCCTTCTGCCGATCCGGTCGAACAGCGGCAACCCGATTTCTGCCTCCAATGCCTGAATTTGTGCTGTAACGCTGGACTGCGCATAATCGAGCTGCTGCGCGGCCCGAGTAAAGCTGCCAGCCTCGACCACGACCAGAAACGTAAATAAATGACGGGACTCCATAAGTTCACCTACTTCCATCGGAAATTCGAATGGATAAAATTCGATAATTCTGTTTTTCCTATGGATCTATTATCTGATACGCTAGAAAAAAACACAATGAAAGCAGGAAACCTCCATGAAAGAAACAACCACCAAACTCCAAAAGGGGATTGGCCTGCCGCAGGCTATCGCATTATACATCGGCGCCGTGCTGGGCTCCGGCGTCTTGATCGTACCCGGACTGGCGGCGGAGACGGCCGGCCCGGCTTCCTTGCTCGCGTGGGGATTCATGACTTTGCTTATTTTGCCGATGGCGTTGTCGATGGGATTGCTTTCTGCTAAATATCCAAATGCCGGCGGGGTATCTCACTTCGTAACCTTAGCTTATGGGAAGAAAACCGGAACGCTCGTCGGCTGGTTTTTCCTGATGTCGGTGCCGATCGGTGGACCTGTGGCCGCTTTGACCGGTGCCGGGTACTTAACCGCGGCGCTGGGCTGGGGAGAAGGTGCCAAGCTGACGGTTGCCGCAGTGATGCTGGCTGTCGGCCTGCTGACGAACTGGGTCGGCATGCAGCTCGCCGGCAAAATCCAGATTGCCGTAGTTATTGCCATCGCCTCCGTGTTAATCTTCGCTTTCGGGGCGGCATTGCCGCGAATGGAAAGCGTTCATTTTACCCCGTTTATGCCGCATGGCTGGCTCAGCGTCGGCCAGGCCGCTTCCATGCTGTTCTGGTGCTTCATCGGCTGGGAGGCGGTATCGCACATGTCCGAGGAGTTTAAGGATCCGCAAAAGGCGGCAATCAAAGGGGTGACCGCCGCCGCAATTATCGTAGGGACTTTATACTTTTTGTCGGCATTAGCCACGGTTGGCACGCAAAGCTACCTGAAGGGCGGCTCAGAGTCTTCCATGGTCTGGATTATCAGTCAGCCGCTGGGTTCATGGGGCGGTATCGTCGCCGGGATTACGGGGCTGTTCATTTGCATGGCCGCGATCATCGCCTATACCGGAGCTGCCGCTCGGGTCGCATACGCCATGGCTCGCGAAGGCAGTGCCCCGAAATGGTGGAAGGGGTTGTCTCCACGGTTTCATACTCCCACCGGCTCGCTCATATTCCTCATGTTCTGCTTTGCGGCAGTGATGATGCTTTACGGAACCGGGACGGTATCCCTAAGTACGCTGATCCAGTTTCCGAACGCGACCTTTATTCTGACGTATATGGGCGGCTGCGCTGCGGGAATTCGGCTTCTGAAAGGCAGCCGCACCGGAGTTGTCCTTAGCTGGATTTCTTTCGCCGCCACGGCCGTCGTGTTTCCGTTCACCGGCTGGGCCATGCTGTACCCGCTGCTAATCACCCTGTTGTTTCTCGCGATCCAGTTACGCATCAGTCGGCGGAAGGCGGCTTCACTGGAATCCTAAACCAATATCGGAAAAGGCCTGCCGAGAGTTCGGCAGGCCTTTTTGATGTTCAAATCTCAGATTCGGCCTTCGTCAAAATACGTGACCTCCACACCCTTCGTCACGATAGAACTAATTCCTTCGAGATAATAGGGCATCCGTTCATCGGCATGCTGCACATCCACCCACTCGATAGCCAGAATTTCGTCCGGCCGGGTAATCTCCAGGTCACCGCTGACGATTTCCGCCCGGAATGTCAGTAATACCACATGTTCATCTCTATCCGTATGTACGAATTCGTTCACGGCCACGATCCCGAACACCTTAACATCCAGTCCCGTCTCCTCCTTGCCTTCGCGGATCGCCGCCATCTGCAGCGTCTCTCCAGGCTCTACCGCACCTCCCGGCAACGTCCAGGCTTCATTTTCATTCTGCACCATGAGCACTTTAGTTCTAGTCTCATCGGTAATCAATAGATACACGACATCCGTTCGTTTCATCGTTAACCTCCAAACAATAAATCCAGAATGGTCGAGAATTTGCCAGACGGGTGTCCTCGAAGTACGTCCGGGTCATAGATTTCCACATGACCGCAATGCAGGCAGGAGACAAAGAGGTAATGGTTGTGCTGGATGTCCATCAGTTGACTCAGTCCGGTGCCGGTCATCGCCACCTCTTTCACCGTTGCCTCCCGGTTCCCACACTTGCCACATTTGAACCGGCGCTGCAGCACTTCTTCCAAATTGAAGTAATCCATGACCCGAGGGGGTTCGGTGGGATCGCCAGGTTCCGGGCCGGGCAATCCCTCCAGATGCTCCGGAAGCACCTCATGTCTGCATTCGGGACAAACGTCTTGGACCAAAACGACCCGCTCTCCGCACCAAGGACATTGAATCATGGCCTCCGCCTCCTTAGAGATCAAGCTTAGAAAATTTTCCCCATATAGTACTCGTCGACGTACATCCCATCCATCCGAATGGAATTTCGTTTAACCCCTTCGATTTCAAAACCCATTTTCTTATAAAGCGCAGCGGCCCGTTCATTCGGTACCATCACCGTTAATTCGAACTTGGTGAGCTCGCTCTCTTCGCGCCACTTTTCGGCCGCATGAAACAGCGAAGTCCCCAAGCCACTTCCTGTATAAGCTTCAATAATACCTATGACGATGTGACCGATGTGTTTCGTTTTGTTCGCATTCCCGCCGAAGATAGCCAGATAACCAACGAGCTCGCCTATCTCCTCCGCTACTAGGATCGTGGAGCGTCCATCTGCCAGAATCGCTTGAATCCGATCCCGCTGCAGCTCTACTGTCGTGGTTCGTTCTCCCGGTTCATAAAGCATAAATTTCGTTTCCTGATCCAATCGCAGGCAAAGGTGCAAGAACCGCTCGGCGTCGTCCTCTCGAATCTCTCTAATTAGAGTCATCCCGTTCTCTCCACCTTGAAATGATAGATATGTTGCAATCCCACCGGACCTAATCGCGTTAAACCGCGGTCTTCAAACCCGACCTGGAGGTATAGCCGCTGGGCGGTAAGATTCCGTGCGTTTACGGCAAGCACGATTTCATCGACTTCGGGGAAATGTTCCCTTACGAAAGCGGGAAGCTGCAGCATTGCCGCTTTGGCATACCCTTTACCCTGTTGCCGGAAATCAACCGATAAGGCCCGTAAGAGGATGGCCCGCGGGTTATCGACCAACAAATCCGAACCCGCATTCAGGTGCAACACGAAGAATCCGACCGTCTCCCCTTCCGCCGATTGGATGACCACCGGATATCGGTTTGGATCCTGGGCAGCCACTTCCAAAGCCTCGCCAGGCAGCGCAGTAAATTCGACTTGCTCGGAGAGGAGCTCAAACCCTTGAAGCGTTTCAAAATCCTCCTCCTTAGCATAAAAGCGAAGTTGCGATGGACTACTATTCATTCTCTATCCCGCGCTCCTTGGCCGCCCATTTATCTGCAACCTGATCCTCGCCCTTGAAATAGTCCACTTGGTCAGCGCTATCGTAAATTTCCTGATAAGGCAAAATATTAATTTTCCCCGAGTCCGGATATTCGCAGACATCCAGCCCCACATTCGTGCGAATATCCAGATACTTGCACGGCTTATCCGTATGATTAAGCAGCTGGTGTGCTCCTGAAGGACCCGTCTCGAAGAAGACGACATCCCCGGTTTGTAATTCCTGTTTCCCTTCCGGCGTACGGAGCAACGCGCTTCCCTCCAGAATAACGAAGAGTTCCTCGGCATTGCGGTGAAAATGATACGGATAAGAGTATTTCCCCGGATCCAACGAGCGGATATCGAACGTCAAGTGTTTGGAGCCGGACAGCTCCGCCAAGCGTTCGCTGGTGTGCCAAGCAAACTCCGGTATCGTTGATTGCTTCAGATGGTACGTAACGCGGTCCGCGTGATAAAGATGTGCCATACCTCTCCCCCTAGATAAAAAAATGCCCGGCCGCCGATCATCTTTTCCTGGGGCCGGGTCATGCGTTGGTCTCTCCATTATACCTAATTTCGGACCGTTCGGATGGTTCTTGTTCTCTTATAACGAAAAGGTTTGGGCCAGAACCTCGTGGAGACCAGGCAGCCCCTCGATTTCCACGCTTTCGATCGACTCGACGAATGTGATTCCGTGCTGCCGGTAAATCTTCTTCCAGAAAGCAACGGCAATGGCGTTATTCTGCAACTGTTCCACCCGAATCCGGCCCGACAAGCGCCGCAGGATTTCGGATACGGCCTTCTCTGCCGTTTTCTGCCCGCGATATTTATGTAGAATAAACATCTCCTGTACCGTAAAATCGATTTCTTCAGGTACAAAAGGCGGTGCGCAAACCAGTAGGAAACCAGCCACCTTCCCCGAACAATAAATAAAATAAGGATGCAGTTCCTCCCGCTCCAAATAGAGGTACGTGTTCGCTAGGTCGAATCTCCCGTCATCACCCGGTTCCTCGCCGGTGAAAGCCGACAAATCATGCAAATACAAATTAAACAAATTAAAGAACAGCGCCTTCTGAGACGGTAAAATGGTTGCGATTCGAACGTCCATGTAGAGCCCTCCTTGGTTTCGCGAGTTACCGTCCTCTTTGGTCACGGAGATAAATATCCAGAGCTTCAATGCCCCGGCGGGCAAGAGCTACCCGTCAGTGGTCGACTCCGGCCAGCATTATGAGTTCCGCCAGGCTGCGAATCTCGTAAGTTGGCTTCAGGCCCAGCGTATTCGGGCGATGGAACGGGTTAAACCAGCAGGTATCGATGCCGTAGTTTAGGCCGCCACTTATATCGGAAGTCAGGGAGTCTCCGACAATCAACACTCGGCTTTTGTCCGCCTGCCGAAGCCCCAGTTGCTCAAAGGCATAATCGAAAATACCCGGATGCGGCTTCTGATATCCCGTATCCTCGGACACAATGATTGCCTCAAACATCCCCGACAATTCCGAACCGGCGATCCGGTTTGTCTGCACCTTCTTAATCCCGTTGGTGATGATTGCCAGGTGAACACCGGCTTCGTTCAAATCACGGCAGATGTCGTAAGCGCCGTCGATTAGATATATGCCTTCTCCGAGCAACTCCAGATAACGCTCGCTGATCTCCCCCACCTCGAAACGGGGAGTCAGGCCCAGCTCCTGCACCAGCCGAGCAAACCGCTCCGTCCGAAGCGCAGCCTGCGTAACCAGCCCTTGTTCAAGGTCGCGCCACAGCTGCTGATTAATCGCTTGATAGGCTTCCATCACCTCATCGGTGCAAGCAATGTCTGCCTCCGTAAGCGTCCGGGTTAAGGCATGGCTCTCCGCCTTCGGATAATCGTATAACGTATCGTCCGCGTCGAATAAAATATGCGTATAAGTCAATGGAGCTCCTCCTGTTGCGTTCTAAGTTATCGTAAAGCATCGCCTAGCACTGGCAGACCATCAGCAGATTCCCGTCGGGATCCTTGAAATTAAACCAATGATTATTCTCGATCCCCGTAACCAATTCCACGTTCCGCTCCTTCATATAAGCGTAAGCTTCCGTAATGTCATGCGTGTTGAAATGAAACGCAGGAACGCGAAACGTCTTGTCTTTGGCATAGATTTTGCTGTCCAGCACCAAGCCAGCCCCCTGCATCGGCAGCACGTATAAATGGCCGTGCAGAACTTTTCCGTCGACCGGCAGCCCTAGTAAGCCGCAATACCAGTCCCGGGCCTGTTCAATGTCACTGACCGGAAGAAACACCGCCCCGATTTGATTGCTGATCGGATTCAAATAAACCTCTCCTTTCACGCCCTTGTTTTGATCGGAATGTATAAGTCCACCTTGGCCTTGCCTTCGGGATCCTGAGCCGGATCGTTCATGCTGAACTCTAGGCAGTACCGGTCGTCCGGGTCATATTCGCTGTCCGGCAGCCAGTTACCGAAAATGCTCTGGTACAGAAGCGCAAGCTTATCCGTTGTATCATAGAAATAAAACTTGGCATAAAGTCCTCCCGGCAGCGTCTGAAACTGAATCTCCGGCGGCGTATCCGTTTGGCTTAACCCTTCTGGAACGGTCACACAGGCATCGTACCGGCATTCCTCTTCCTCAGTCACTGCGGGATCGTCCAGTGAAATGCCGATATAAGATTGCCCCGGCGGAAACAGACGATGTTCCGCGGCCCACATGCCTAATTTCGCCCAAGCGCGATAGGTTTCCAGATAACTGCCCACATGCCTTACGTACGCTACTTCCATCAAGGGAAGCTCTTCAATGGTTGCTTGCATTTGCCAAACCCTCCTCAATAAACTGTGTTTTACAGTTTGATCATATCGGAATGGCGCTGCAGCGACTTCATCGAGATTGCGGAACGATTGCGAAATATTGCGATCCTGCCGTGCTTGTTCGCGCATCTCGGTTGGTGTTTGGCCGTAGTACTTCTTAAATGCCGCATTGAAGTTTGAGGCCGATTCAAATCCGCATCGCAGGGAAATCTCCAGCACAGGGAGGGGAGATTCCCGCAGATAAGTGGCAGCTTGGGCTAATCGCTGCTGAGCGATATACGCAAACGGCGTACGCCCTGTAACTGAAGCAAATATCCTCGAGAAATGATATTTGGAAAAATGGGAGACTTCGGCCAATTGATCCAGACTGAGCTTCTGATCCAAGTGCGCATCGATGTGTGCACAGACCTGGTTAACTCTTTCCTGATAATCGTTCATCCCGCTTCAATCCTCCCCGGAGCCCCCTCCCAATGGGAGGGCCGTTGGAGGAGAGGCGGTAGCTTCGTAGCCGAGTCCCCTTTAGCCGCGTTGATTTGAGCTTGGGTAAGGAACAAGCTCTGAGACAGATCGGCACCTCTTAAATCGGCATCCCGCAGATCTGCACCGATCAAGTCGGCGCCGCAGAGGTCCGTTCCCCGCAAATCGGCGGCGATCAGATAAGCGCCTCGCAGAAGGGCACCACGTAAGTCGGCCCCCCGAAGCTTCGCCCCGACCAAGTCAGCGCCGCGTCCAAAGTTTCTGCGGCGTCCAGGTGACGACTTGGCCTGTCGGAGCGCTTCGGCACGGACGCGCTCGCTCACCTCCAGCAGCAGCTCGTTGACTTTGGCACGATGAACTGCCGGATCACAGGCGAGCAGATCGTCCGCACCGGCGTAAGCGAGCCGTTCAGTCTCGTCATAGGCGAAGCGCAGCTGATCATGCAAATCGTTCACCTGGGATAAACTTAGCGCTTCGTCCAGGTACCAGAGCAATTCGTGCAGCTGCCACATCACCGGGAACACTTCGAACATCGGCTTAGCAGATCCCGCCGCTTGACGCCAACTCACCCCAGCGAAAGTTACCTGTGAGACCTGTTGCCCTGCGCCAAAACAGTCATAGACTGTACAGCCTCGATAGCCCTGCTCCCGCAGTCTGCCATGAATCCCGCAGCGAAAATCCTCCCGCAAATGTCCGCAAGGCTGTCCTGCCGCCTTATCCGCAGCGAAGTCCACCGATGTCGCGAAAGGCAAGGCGGCACAACACAAGCCAAAGCAATTGTCGCAGTCGGCTCGCAGCGATAATCGCCGTTGCCCGTAAGCTGTTTCCCCGGTCGTTAAGTTGTCAGGCATAACGAAATTCCTCTCTTTTCTTCTTCAAGGTTGTGTATCTAATATAAACAAGGAACCGGGAAAATCAAAGGAATTTCCTAGTTTTATTCCCTTAACGAATATCGCGAATTTGTCCGAGATGATGCTCCGCATGCCGGATATAATCTTCAAATAATTCGTCAAGTGTTAGCGAGGTACCGTCGGTGAGCACACATCGTTTCGCTCCATCCGATTCGGTGGCACTACGCAGCGCATTCAGGATCAACCCGTTAAGTTGATTCCACAACAGGAGAAGCTCCTCACGGTGATAGTAATGCTGATAGCCGTGGCGTTTCACCCAATCATCCTGCGCGTACCCATCAATTCTGATCGGCTCATCCGTCGTCAGAATCCGCATAAACCGCACATGGTTATTTGCCGCCGAATCGCACAAATGCCCGAGGATCTCCATCTTCGACCACTTCTCCGGCGACGGTTTATTCACAAAGCTTGCCTCGTCCATGGCGCTCACGACTCTCGAAAACTCCGCCAACAAAAGCTCCAATCGATCAAACGATTTGATCATCCCGCTCCCCCTCCTCGATTCGATAACGTAACCAATAACTCCATATTAGGCCAGAATACAGCTGGAAGTAAATGCCGATTTGCTAACCCTTGCCTAATCAAAAGAGGCCTGTCGTAACAGGATGAACTCCTGCTCCGACAGACCTTCCGAGATCCCTAAAGAGTTTATTTCAACTTCGCAACAGTGACGGCTACCTTCTCCATCTGGGTTTGGCTTATTTTGCCATCCGGCGAGCTTAGCGTCACGAAACGGTCATCCAACTTGAAGGAAAGCATCGGCGTTTCAGACGGAGTGTACCATTTCGCTTGAACACCGTTCGACAAGGTGATCGTTTTTCCCTCGTATTCGTAAGCATAATCCCGCGGGGATATCGAAACCGTCATATGATTAAAAATCAAGTTCACGCCATCATCCGAGGCGCCCACCAGCTTAAAGCCATCCCCTTTAGCCATTTGCTGGGGCGCATATGGCGTTTCGAAGGATTCGAATTTGGCGAACGCTTTGATGATCTCCTCCAACTGGGCTTTTGTATAGTTTACAGTGATCAAATCTGTATTGGATTCAGGGATTTCCGGGGTTTCCGGAGCTTTGCTCCCGATTTGCACCTGATGGAGGGTAGCGTCATAATTCACCGGAACCTTCAGCACATCCGCCAATGCCCGTACCGGCAAATACGTCGTTCCGTCGTAAGTGATTGGCGCCAACTGACGCCCTTGCCCGTCAACCGGGGCGTAGGTTTGACCGTTAACCTGGATGCCGATTTGGTGATTCAAATAAGCGGTGATTTTCTGCAATTGCGTTCCTGCGAAGACTCCTGCGGCTCCGGTAAAGGTCATGCCCACTACAGCGAAAGCCAAGATCGATTTTTTCATGTTGTTGTTCATATGGTTATTCCTCTCCTCACAATGTTCTTTTCAATTACTTAAACTCGATGACTTGAGTGACAAGCAGCGTTGTAGGATCATCCACCGTAATACCCAGCTGTTTACCCGATGGACTCCAGCTTAATGGGTATACCGGATGGGGGAGCGGCTCCGTGGACGCGTAATAGGGAGCGAGCGGCGACACTTGCCCTGAACCCGTGTCGAACAGATACACCCCGTTCATACCCGGTTTCTTCTCGGTATACACGTCGAACGCCAGTTTGTCGGACTCCGGAGACCAAGATACGTAGGAGATCAGGTCACCTTTGCCGATAAGCGTACCCTGGAGGGTGCCGGCCGAGTCGTAGATCAGCAGTTCGCTGCCTTGAAACGCTCCCGATTGGGTAACCGTAGACACGGATATATATTGGCTGTTCGGTGAGAGTTGGAAATCCCATACGTCGCGAATTAAGCTGACCGGCTTCGTCTGCCCCGGATCAAACACCTTCAATACCTGGTGGTTGTCGGTATAGTAGATTCGGCCGTGACTGACGCCAAACTGCGTAAATACCTCAACGTCAGGATCCTCCAGCGGAAGCTTCGTCACTTTCCCATCCGCCGCAGAGATTTGCCGGATCTCTCCGCGCCCACTCATAGAACCGGCGGCCAAAACATACGTATTCTCGTTAAGCCAGCCACCCAGTTCCAAGTAGTTGTCCCCGGGGATTTGAATCGTTTCGCCCGTCCCGCGATCTTTCACGAAATTGTCGGCAGTATATTTGTCCTTCCATTTTTGAATAAAGCTGTACCCCCCGTTTGGTGACAAGGTCTCTTTCACGAGCATATAGCCGTCCATTTGCTGTCCCTCCTCTCCCGCGGGTTTGCGCGTTTGGCCATTCACCAGGTTCAGGATTGAAGTCGCGTACTCGTATTGAGGTTCCTCAGTCGTCATCCCGGCTTTGACGAGTCGGATCGTTTCGATTGCCACCTCGTCTTCTGAAATCCAGGATTGAATGCTCGCGGCTTCAATCTTATGCGTTCCAGCAACGGTTACCTCCCGGCTAGCCGGTTGCCTCGGCGTGTGAACTACCGTTAACTGTCGCTTGGCTTTGGCTTCATCCGCTCCACCTCGGACGGGCGTCTGCTGCCCGGATTGGCGAGTGGCACCAGGGTCCACGACCGTCAGCCGGTCTCCGGTTGCTTGACATGCCGTTAAGGCGATGGACAACAGCGTTGCAGCCAACAGCGTGAACCCGTACTTCCCAGCGTGATGCTTCATCACAGGTACCTCCCGCGTTAGTGCCACAGGAGCTCCGAAGCGTTTCGGTTTCCCCTGTTGACCTAAGTATAGAAAAGAGTTATCACGTAAAAATATCCGACTTGTAACGTTCTTGTAACGTCTTTGCTAAATGTGAAAGTGCAGGCGATATGCACACGAATTTCGGAAAGTGGCCTTCAGATGCAAAAGTGCACGCAATTTGCCCGCGGATGTCGATAAATCGTCTTTCAGATGTAAAAGTGCCGTTTATTTTTGCCCAAAACGTCCTTAAAGTTAGAATCAGCTCCTACCGGATGCACTTTTACATTTGACTAGCTCGAAACTGGCACTGGGGCTAGAAATCAAATGCACTTTTGCAGTTGCTCCTTTCGCCTTGCCGCCGGACCCGACGACATGCCAAACAGCCCGGACCTCGATTAAGTCTGGGCTGAAACCGGCTGAATTAGCCGCCATCCTGAGGATCAGGACGCTCGAGCGGCAATTCGATGACAAACGTCGATCCCTCGGGGCCGGATGCAGTTAGTTTCACCGAACCCCGTTGCTTCTCTGCGAGGCTGCGAACTAGCGGCAGGCCAAGGCCTGTCCCTCCATGAACTCTGGCTCTGTCGCTGCTGACGGTAAAGAACGGATCAAAGATGCGAGGCCACGCTTCCGGTGGGATGCCGATGCCGGTATCTTTCACCGTAATTTGCATCCGCCCCGGACCGCCCGGTTCTGAGATCGCTTTATTGGATAGAAATACTTTGCCGCCGGGTTGATTGTATTTCACGCCGTTATCCAAAAGATTCATCACCATATGCATCATGTTATCCGAATCGGCCCAGACCTTGCCATCCTGCAAGGTTGTGACCAGTTCGATGCCTTGCTTCTCCGCTTTCGCTTGCAAGCGTAACGCCGCTTCCGTAAGCAATGGCTTCAGGTCGACCGAGGAGGCATGAGTTTCAAACTCGTAGACGTCCATAGAAGAAAGCTTCAACGATTTCTCAACAAGCGCGTATAATCGCTCGGCTTCCATCCCGATATGCCGGGCCGCCTCCTCCAGGAGCGCCGGATCGTCCCGATACATGTCCAACAGATCGGCGTAGGCGAGAATTGAGGTCAGCGGGGTTTTCAGTTCGTGACTGATGTTCCCGATGAACAGTTTCTGTTGCTGCTCCAGCTCCTGCAAACGGGTAACTGCCTCGAGCAGCTTGCTTTTCTCATCGGTCAACTGGGCGTGGGTGGTCGCGATTTTTCCGCTCATTTCATAGATCCCCTGCGCGAGTTCCCCAAGCTCATCCTTCCGTTGGACAGTAGGCTCACGTAGGTACTCCCCTTCTCCTATCCGCGTTGCGGCGCGATTTAACCGCGTGATCACATGAGCTTGTCGCCAGACAAAGAGGTAGCCGAGCAGAAATCCCCCAACCAGTACCGTCACACCCGCGAGCCAGAACAACCGCCGAATCCGCTCGTAAAAAGCCTGCTGTTCCGTGAGGGACACATGAAATTGCACCGTTCCCACCGATTCCTGATCGAATGCATAAAGAGGCGCTAAATACAGTAGCTGATCTCCTTCCGTGATATAGGCAGATTGCCCTTTGGCTGTATAACTTAGCGCATCCTGGACATCCACCTTGGGCTGAAACGGCAACGAGGTGCCCGCAAGCGACCCGTCGGTTTTATAAAGTGTGACCGGCAAGCCGCTTTCGGCACCCAAATCGACGGCAAGACCTTGGCCGCTTTGCTCCATGAACGCATCCGGAGCGGGCGAACCGCTCGTCAGCACTTCCTGGCGAACCCGGAGATTCGCGGACTCTGCCTCTGCGGCCAACGTTTGTTCCAGGCGCTCGCGCTGGTCCTCCCGGATGCCTGCCAACACCAGGACGCTAAGGAAGGCGATGACGGCAGCCAGCAGAATAGCGAGAAGCGCCGCTGCCTTCCCTTTGAGGCCAAATCGCCAAGTCCGTCGTTTCATGGCTGTTGCTCCGCGCTTTTATAGCCAATGCCGTACACGGTTTGAATCACATCGTTCCACTGACCCAGCTTCTTGCGCAGTCGCTGCACATGCATATCGACCGTTCGCGTGCCTCCGGCGAAATCCATGTCCCACACTTGCTCCAACAGCGCTTCCCGAGAATACACCCGCCCGGGATGTTCGGCGAAGAGCGCCAGCAAATCAAATTCTTTTGGCGTCAGGTCAATTAGGGTACCGCCAGCATAAACCGTCCGATTGAGTAGGTGAATCGTAAGTTCACCTAATCGAACGAGCTCCCGATCCTCATTGGGAGTCCCGGGGATTGTCTGTAAGCCGCGTCGCGCAAGCGCTTTAACTCGGGCGACAAGCTCTCGCATATCAAACGGCTTGGTCATATAATCGTCCGCCCCAAGCTCCAGGCCCAGCACTTTGTCGACGATGTCGTTCTTAACCGTCAACAACAGAATCGCCGGCCGCTGCGGCCGGGCTTCCAGTCTGCGGCATACCTCGTATCCGCTTAGCCTGGGCATCATGACATCAAGCACCATGACCTCCGGTCGGAACGAATCGACCCGGTCTAGCGCCTCTTCCCCATCCGCCGCCGTCTCCACCGTGTACCCTTCGCGTCGCAGTGCGTAGGACACTGCTCCGGAGATGCCCGCTTCGTCATCCACTACAAGCACTTTGGTCATGCGACAACTCCTTCTTGTACTACAAGCTTAGAAAGTAATGGTAAAACTCCGTATCCCGCTCGTATCCACTTTGTTCATACAATCGCTGAGCCCGGGCGTTGGTCATAGCCGTCGACAGCTCCAAGCCTTTGGCATCCGTATCCCGGGCATGGGATTTTGCTGCTTCCAGCAACAGCTTCGCCGCGCCTTGGTTCCGATATTCCTCCTGTACGTACAAATCGTTTAAAATCCAAATTCGTTTCATCGAAATGGACGAAAAGGAAGGATATAGCTGCGTAAACCCAACTGCCTTCCCACTGAGCGGCTCGACCGCCAAGAAAACGACGGATTCGCTCCGGCTTAGCCGGCTCTCCAAAAACAGCCGGGCTCCTTCCAGGTCCGAGGCTTGTTCATAAAATAAGCGATATTCGTCAAACAGCCGGGCTAATTGCTCCAGATGTCCAAGTTCCGCTTCATAAACGCTGACGGGTGTATGATTCATTGGCGCATCTCCTTGTTAGATGATGAATTCAATAGTCTAGCAGCCGGCGGAGCTGCCACTGCCGCTCCAGCTCAATCCTTGTCTTGGCGGTGTCCGCATCGTCCGCGGCAAGAGCCAATGCCTTGGCGGCGTAGGTGGCGCTATGCGGCGCATGCTCCGCCACATGCGCGGTCGCCGCACTGGCGGAGGCATGGCTGGCTTCGCGGGCCGCGTTATGCGCCGCAAACGCTGCCGCACGCGCCGCGGCCATGCTCACTTCGCCACGTACCCAGGCGCGGGCCGCTTGGATCGCCTGGCGCGGCCGCAAATCCCCTGGCCGCTCCGCCTCGAAGCAGGTCAGCACGCGCTCCGCGCATTCCGCCGCCCATAACGCCAATATCCGCAGATCCGTTTGCTCCGCATGATCCGCGATGGACCGCTTGATTTTCGCGTCGACAAACTTCCTGGATTTCAACGTGGCTTTTCTCCTTTCCCCAAACACAGCTAGTTGAACAACCCCCAATAGAAAATGAAAACGAGCGCCAAAATCACTGCAGCGGAGATGGCCAGCGTTTGGATGAGATTGCCGTATATTTTTTTGAGATGAAGATACGATTCCGTTAGGATAAAGAAACCGGCAAAGATCGTTACAACCATGCCCAAACAACGAATAAAACCAAAAATGAAACGAAACAGAAAAAAATCCGAGGCCGCAAAAGGAACCAGGCAAAATCCAATGCCAACCAAAAAGGCGTATAACAGGCTTTTCTCCTTATTCAAATCACATCACGTCCTTCGCTTATTCGGCTGCATTAGTATCCTGTCATATAATTTATATATGCCAAAGCCCAGCATAAATCCCGCCGCGTTCAGAATCATATCGTCGACGTCGAAGCTGCCTCTCTTCAGGACCAGCTGCAAGATTTCAAGGATCACGATTCCCAGCAAAAAAATTGAAAACAATCTCCTAAGACTCCCTCCTAAAACGACCGGCAGCAAGAGCCCAAAAGGGATAAACACACCGATGTTCCCGATCATATTCACGAGCCATCGGGCTGACATAAAATCACCTGCACGAAGAAATTGGCGGATCGTAAATAAAGGCTTCAAGTTGTACCTATAGGTATCATGCGGTTCTCGGCCGAAACCGAACAACATCCAGTAAATCAGCAGCAAGGAATATCCGACCAGCGCGCAGGCAGCCCACCGCCTATCCTGAGGTTTCACCATGCGCTACCTCTTTCCGATCTGGTCAAATAACAATTGATAGTACTCGTCCGAATTGGGCGTAAAATCCGTTAGACGCCATGTGGCCTGTTCTTCCATCAGGGTCCCGCTGGGGTCATCCACGTAAACTCCGGTTGACGTCAGTTGGTCGCGATCCCCACAGCGCAACTCCTGAAAGTCTCGCAAGCTAACCCAATAAAGCCCCGTCAGTTCCTCGGCCTGGATGCGGTAATCGACCAAAGGCTGTTCGCTTTCGTAGAGAAATACATGGTTAAACTCACGGTCGATCAAATGGGGGGAAATTAGATGCTCCTGAGCTACCTTGCCGATATAGGTCAGATCCTCAACCGGTACCGCTAGTCCGAGCTCCTCTTCCAGTTCGCGGACTCCGTCCCTTGCTTCTTCTCCAGCCTGGAGATGTCCTGCGCAGGAAGTATCCAGGAGCGAAGGGAACACGTCTTTATTCACATGACGCCGTTGAAACAAGAGATCGATTTCGCCCCTGGTATCCCGTTTCATAATCCAGCAATGAAAGGTTTGATGCCACAAACCTTTTGTATGTACCTCTTGTCTGGAGGCGGTGCCCAGCTTCCTCATCTCTATGGTGTAGAAGTCAAAAATTTCGGTTTCCCTCATGTTGTCCTCCAAGTCGATTCGTTCTCATGCCTCTGTTCTCATGGCCGATGTTCCGCCTCGAGAAGAATATCCTTATATAACACGGTGAGCTCGCGCAAAATCTCCAAGCTTTCCTCCGCCCGCTCCATCTCCAGGCCATGATTGGCACCGGGAATGGCCACAACCTGAAGCCGGCTTGATGCCTTCATGCGGCTTGCCATTTCAGCAGGAAACAAGTCGTCCTTCGTGCCGTAAACCACAACCGCTCGAGTTTCATGGATATACGGCAGCGTATCGGGAATCGGCGTCAAGTAAATATGCCGCTCCAGCGCCCAGTTTGCGATGGACTTCCCCGGCCACGACCGTGCCCAGACTTTTGCTGATGAACACCATCTCTTCATAATTGCCGGTCAGTTGACGCACCGCGTGTTCGCATTCCTCGACGACCTTCGGAATCTCCCGATATTCCAGCTCCTCTCGGGCTGCCTGATAACCGTACTCCAGCGCCAGGATATCATATCCGCACTCCCAGGCAGCAAGACCGGCATAGTGTAGCGTCGGCTTCTCGCAAGAGTAATTCTTCCCGGGGAACAAGACGACCAACTTCCGATTGGAATCTGCAACCTGAACGTATCTTACGTTGATCTCTGTATTCCAATGAAAGGGGAATTTCAGAAGGGTTGCTTTCATGCCTGCCACTCCTTTCGACTATAGGGGAACTTCAACACGATTATAGCTGAAACCGCTCCTGGATGATTCTTGCCACCTCGTCCGGGGAACAGGCGGTATTGTTGATTTTGATGTAATTAGCTTCTCCTATCTCGCCGTCCAAGGAGTTCAATCGATGTTTCTCCATGGTTTGAAGTAGATCCCTTTCGGAGCGCGCCAGATTTCTTTTACTTGCCTTATGCAGCAGACGATGCGGATCGCGGTTGCGGATCAGCCGTTCCTCCAGATCGGCCTCCAATTCAACGTAGAACACTTCACCGCCCTGGGATTCAAAAATCCGGCGGATATGTTCAACATATTCCCGGTCAGACGGGAGGTCAAACGCCCAGACATAGGTAAAAATCAGCCCGGGCAAGTCACTTTTCGCTACCTCTTCAAAGATTTCCTCCCGAAACAAACCAACCAGCCGTTTGCCGGCGGGAGACCCATAATCAAAAAAATGCGAGACCAGCTCAATCGTCATATGATTATGAAATAACTTCAGTCCAGTAAGCTTCTCCAGCTCCTGGCCTACCGTCATCTTTCCTACCGCCTGCGGGCCAAATATAATCACAAGCTTCATCTGCACCGTCTTCCCCTCCGTATAGAGTTCGACCCGGCTCGTCGTACACAGGAAGGCCGGGTCGTCTTGAAGTACTATGGGATGTTAGTTGCGTCGGGGCAGCTTGGCATCCAGATAGGTGGTCTTGCAATCGCTCCGCAGCATTTCCATATAAATCTCATCGAAGTACGTATCATTCATATAATAGCTTTGCGATCGGCGGCCGAAAACGCGGAACCCGGCTTTTTCGTAACATCGGATGGCCGGTTGATTGAACTCAAATACGCGCAGCATGATATTGTTGAGATTCAAGATTTTGAACCCGTATTCGCAAATGAGCTGCAACGCCTCGGTTCCATAACCCTGCCCCCGTTGGTCCTCATCACCCAAGAAGATCCCGACCTCCGCGACCCTGCGAATCGAGTCCATCGCAAACAAGGAGCAATTCCCAAGCAGTTGGTCATCGTCCATCCGAACGATCGCAAAATTTTGGCCCTCTTTGACCATGTCCTCCAGCAAGACTTGTTCTCGTTGCAGCCCAAACACTTCTCTGGAATTCCCCAGTCTGACAGACACGGAAAGATCATTGATCCACCGGGTATAGGTCTCTACGTCTTCTGGATTCACGGGGGACAGATACAACCTGGATCCCTCCAGCTTCTTGAAATACTTCATCGGTTATCTCTCCTTCTCTCCGCTCTTTCGATCACTTTCGTGCCGGCGACAACGTCGTGGCAAGTCTGGTTTCCCTTAGTGGAAAATAATATCACAAGATAAATCAACAGGATACCGTTAGGCAGGTAAATCCAGCCCGGGTGGGCCGGTATTTCCACACTCCACCAGGGTTCGGGCACCAGGATGATCCCATGGGTCATTTCCCAGGGAAACAGACGCACCGCCGTTCTGACCAAAGCCTGCCCAACATGGATCGGCTTGCCTTGATCGTCCGTGACGCGCAAACCCAGACATTTTTTGCCGAGCGTCTGTCCATAACGTCGCTCCATCAGGATGAAGTAACCCCATACGGGCAAAGACATCGTACCCAGCACCCAGAGCTCAACTTCGATCCCCTTGTCGAAATAGGCAAAGGGAAAGCCGGAAAACACAACGTTCACCAGCCCCTGCAAAGCGACCAAAACGGCAGCCAGCAGCATGAAATCAATCCAGTAAGCCAATAATCTCTTTAAGGCGAGTTTCATGTCTCACCTTCCGATTCATTTTTTATACAAGATACGCTTTACGTTCTTCGATTTGACTCCGATGATGCTGATCATGCCAAATAAAATCGCGCAGATAGGATTCAAACGTAAACTCCCCGTAGGTTCGGTTAAGCATCGCCTCATCCATGCCCTCAATCGCCTCGAGGATCAAGCAGCGATAATACACGGTAAGCTCGATTAATTCCGATTTTGATTTCGCGTGCCCAAACTCCACGGCCTCACGGTTAAATTCGTCAAAATCCAGCTCCTGCAACGAAAGGGGCTGATCCTGTGAGATGGGCTGGATAGCCCTCTCCCAGAAATATTTGTCCCACATCATCAAATGGCTGACCAACCCGTGGACAGACCACTTCCCTTCGTTAACGGGCTTCGCCCAATCCAATGGCTCGATGTCCCGGACATAACTTGTCCACGCGCGGAATTGGCTCAAAAGGTCATCTTTGACTGCTTGCATTGACATCCCCGATCCCCCTAATCAAACTCTCTTGATAAAATGGAATACTGATACGAATCCCGCCAACTTCCCTTGTGCCAGCGATGTTCCCGAAAATGCCCTTCATACTGCATCCCGAGCTTTTGCATCACTTTAGCGGAACCCACATTATCCGGCCGACAGGTCGCATAGATCCGGTGCAGTCCCAGCTCGCGGAAGCCCATGCGTACCATGAGCTTGGCCGCTTCCGTCGCGTACCCTTCCCCCCAAAATGTCCGATTGAAGCAATACCCGAGCTCGGCTTGCCTGTACCCCTCCAGGAACAAGCCGCACCCCCCAATCAATTGACCGGTCTCACGGATGACCACTGCCAGTTCATACGCTACCCGCGGCAGTTGCTCCTGCTTTTGGATCACTTGTCTCAAATAATCCTGCGTATCTTCCTCCGAATTCGGTCCCCAGAGCATATGCTCCACCACCAATGGATCAGAAGCATAAGCATGAACCGCCTGCTCGTCCTCCCACATAAATTCCCTGATCTGCAGACGTTCCGTGTTCATTAGCATCCTCCGTCCCCCATTCAGTTCAGTTTTAACGCCATATAATCCTCGTCATAATACTTGCCGTCCCATTTCAAGGCTCTTCGCTCGGTTCCGTAGGTCCGAAACCCTATCGATTCGTAGAGTTTGAGAGCCCTCCCGTTTGTAGATACGACCGCTAGATTGAGCTGTTCCAGCCCATCCAACTGCTTAGCTCTCGATAGGAGCTCCTGCATCAGCACCTGACCTATTCCTTGGCCCCGCATTCCGGGCGTGACGTACAAACCGAATACAGTTCCTTTATGCCGTGCTTTGGGGGAGCTTTCCCGAACAAAGGTAACGATGCCCGTTAACGTCCCATCTTCGTCGAACGCGCCCAGCACGAATCGGTCTTCGCTGGGTTTGATGCGATCCGCCACCGTGTCAGTCGAAAAAGCCGATTCCCGCTCGTAAGTTGATCCGAAAGCTTCCGGATGATCCTGCAAACCTCTCAAACGAAGGGTCTGATAGATCACAGCATCTGACGCCTCCAATATCCGCAGCTCCATACGATTCCTCCCGTTCTATCATGGGTTGATACAAGAATAACAGAACCATATCGATTTGAAAAACCTTCCAAAATAGGTGTTGTAAAACTAACCTTTAAATGGTAATCTATGTAATGATAGCGCTATCATAATAATCGAAACCGGTTTAGTATGAACATCGCACGTGGCAGGTTAGCCCAAACCATTCAATTTTTGAAAGGAGCGAATTCATGATGCTAAAACGCGGTAAACCGATTCTCCTCTTTCTGCTGCTCACCCTCTTGGTCGTCTTTGTGCCTGCACCCCAAATCTCAAGCGCGGCTCCAAACTGGAAACTGGTCTGGAGCGACGAATTTAATGGTTCCTCTCTCAATCGTGCTTACTGGACACCCGAAATGGGCACCGGTACGAACGGTTGGGGAAATAACGAACTCCAGTATTACACCGACCGTCCGCAAAACCTGCAAGTTACCGGCGGCAATCTGGTGATCACCGCCCAGAAGGAAAATTACGGAGGCAGAAACTACACATCCGCGCGAATCAAAACCCAAGGCTTAAAGAGCTTCACTTACGGCAAAATCGAAGCCCGGATCAAGCTTCCGACCGGACAAGGCCTTTGGCCGGCGTTCTGGATGCTAGGCGAGAACATCACTTCCGTTAACTGGCCTTATTGCGGCGAAATCGACATTATGGAACGCGTAAACCATAACGCGGTTGTTAACGGCACCGTGCATTGGGACGCGAACGGATACGCCTCTTACGGCCGGACTTCAGGCAATTTAGATTTTTCTCAATACCATACGTACACCGTTGAATGGGACTCGAGTTATATTCGCTGGTTCGTGGACGGTATCCAATATAATGAGTTCTATATCGCAAACGGAACCGGGAACACGGAAGAATTTCAGAAGCCGTTCTTCCTGCTGTTGAATCTTGCAGTCGGCGGCAACTGGCCGGGTAGCCCGGACGGGTCCACGCCATTCCCCGCGCAAATGCTGGTGGATTATGTACGCGTCTATCAGGACCAGGTCGGTACTTCGCCTACCCTTGAGAACGGCGCAGTCTATACCCTCGCTTCTAAAGCTAGCGGTAAGGTGATGGATGTGGTTGATGTCTCCACTGCAGACGGGGCCAAAATACAGCAATGGACCAACTATAGTGCCAGCAATCAGCGTTTCCGTCTGGATAGCACAGGCGATGGATATTACAAGCTGACAGCCATCCACAGCGGCAAGGTGCTGGATGTCCCAAGCGCAAGCACAGCCACCGGCGTGCAGCTGCAGCAGTGGACGGATAATGGTACGGATGCTCAGCGTTGGCGTATCGTTGATGCGGGCGGCGGATATTTCAAGCTGGTATCCAAAGCCAGCGGTTTGGTGGTGGATGTGTCCGGCGCTTCGACGGCGGACGGAGCAGCGGTGCAACAGTGGACGGATAACGGCACGGACGCGCAGAAGTGGATGTTTACGAAGGTGAATTAAACAGAAGCTTTAAAGGGGCGGCCGAGCTTCCGCCCCTTTTCAGGTTAGTTTATTTTCGGGAGGGAACGTTGGCTTCGGATGCTGGCTGGTATATGTCCGATCCCGAAAATTAGGCTGCAAGCCATAAGAGGATAAGAATGCAGCAGAAGTGAGGCACTCATGAAATACAGGACCGGCATGACCGCCATCGGCACCGGAATCCCCAACATCGACGTGTATAAGTAACGATACTCCCGTTCATTCCGAAGGTAGCGAATCCAGCCGCTGGCGTAAAACCCTAAGCTCAGGAGCATCATCACGAGAGCGATCCATTCAAGGCTCCCTTCCAAGCGTATCGCCGAGAACAAAGGGAGAACCACGACACCCACTCGTCCGATGCCTTCAGCGATTTGATAAATGTGACTTTGTTTGGTTTCTTTCAATCCGGGTATGGGCTGCGGAGGCCAAACCACAAACAACAAATTTGGGAGTAACACCGCTGCCGGGATGAGTAAACTGGACATATACACCATAGGATAAGCCTACCTTCTCTCCCCTTGCTTTTCATCCAGCATAGCAAAAAAAGATTTCCGGCGATGTGACTTGCCTCCCTTCGCTCAAGGGCTATCAACAATTTGAATGGAGTGATTTCGCCGAATCAGCTCTTCGATGAATCGCTTTTGATCCGCCGGTGAGATAACGACGCTGCCAAGGACACCGGTTCGGTAGTGGATTTCAATCGCATCACGCGAGGAGATGAGTCGATACCCTAACCAGATATTCGGATGGTACGTAATCCGAGTAATCTCCTCGAATCGAATTTTGGAACGGAGCATGCCTCCCTTAACGAGCAGCACATCCTCTTTGATCTCGTAGGAGATACCGATCGCGAGCCACCCCAGCAAGGCGGTCACGAGCACATCGGGTACGATTAGCCCCACAAGTCCTCCCGACGTTAATGCTTGCGGATCGAGAAGCAACGGCCATAGAATCACCAGATTTGCAACCAAAATCAATGCCGTCCAAAGGACAGTGAACAAAGGATCTCGTTTCGTTTTGAATCGCATAGCAACCCTCCTGCAATACAGGTTGAATTCATTCACTCGAAACTCCGCCGGGTTTACCTGGTAGTCGGTTTTCTCATTCGAATCAGGAATTTCTATTTATATCCAAACCTTACCCTCCTCATAACCGATTGCCATGAGATAATGGCAGAAGAACCGATTACATAGGAGGTTATGGATTGATAACGTACACGATTCGTCAAATGCGAAAACCGGACGATTATCACGCGGTCGCCGAACTAATTAACTTTATAGCATCAGAGCCGACGTCCGGGAAGTTGTTAGAGGAAGATGACGCCAAAATTCCGCCAGGCCAGTTGGACTATAACGAAGAGGGGAAGCTTACGGGCTGGGATCATCCCAAATGGGTTGCCGAAGATACGCAGGGTCAGATCGCCGCTTATGCCCATGTTTGGCGCGCTCCTTGGACGGAGCCGGGCGAGCTCATGTTCACCTTGGTGGTGCGGCCGGAAGTGCGAATGAACGGCGTTGGCCGTGCCATTTACAATGAAGTTGAACGTTGGTCTACCGAAGTCAAAGCCAGTCGCCTGACTAATTATATGAGGGATAACGATGCCGCTTCCTTGGCTTTTGCGGAACGCAGAGGTTACGTCCGGGAACGCCACACGTTCGAGCCTGTACTGGAGCTGGCGACATTCGATGGCGGTAATCTGCTGGGCGCGATTTCAGCAGCCCAGAACACCGGGATTGAATTCGTTACATTGGCGGATGAGCCCGGTGAAGCTAACGAACGAAAACTGCATGAGCTGTACCGGTCAACGCACCTGGATATCCCCGGATTCTCCGGAAGTTTTCCTTGGTTCGAAGAGTGGAAAAAATGGAGTATCGACCAACCCGGCGTTCGTCCCGAATGGATCCATATCGCCAAAGACGGGGAACGGTACGTTGGCGTCGTGACGCTGCAGCAAAACGAGCAAACGCAGGCGATGTACCACGAGTTCACCGGCGTGCTGCGGGAATACCGCGGCCGCCATATCGCTCTAGCCTTGAAGCTGCTGGCGATCCAGACGGCGGTAAGCTGCCGAGTGCCTTACTTGCGGACACATAACGATTCCATGAACGGTCCGATGCTGCGCATCAATCGTGATCTGCTTGGTTTCCGTGCCGAGCCTGGGAGTTATAAGATGGTACTGGAACGAAGTTACTAGTCGAGGAACTCTAAACCCGAGCAAAACGCCCCAACCTATGGATAGCTCTATCAAGGTGGGGCGTTTTGCAATTGAGTTTGTTACTTTCTATTTTACGATCAAGCCAAGCAGTTTGGCAAAGCCGATGGCTTGCTCTGGTGAAACCGTACAGCCTGCTAAAGCATAGGTGGGAATATCCGCACGTTCAAACGTGCACGTACTGATATCCATACCCTTCAGAGTGGTTTCATTAAAATCGGTCTCATTCAGATCACAGCTCAGCAGCTCGACCTCCTTGAACTTGGAGCCGTAGAAATTCGCATTTTGGAGAGAACAGTCCTCAAATCTGACCTGTTTTAAGGAGGCCTCCACCAGGTCACTCAAATTCATGATGCAATGTTCGAACGTCACCGAGCCCGTATTGGCCTTGGATAGATTCAGTCCCGTCAACTTGCAGTCCTTGAAATGTACCCGATGGATAATCGCCTTCTCCAGCACCGCATTGGACAAATCGCAATTTTCCAGCACGACATCGGTCATGTCCATCCGCTCGAATACGGTGCCGGCAAAAGAACAACCACGGAGCACCACTTTGGATAGGATGCATTTTTCCAATACCTCGTGTTCGTAAGACGCACCCACCACCGTTGCTCCAACCAATTCATGGTCCTCATCTTTCAACACTTCATTCCAATTGGCTTCCGTTAAATCAGCCGTGAGTTGCGGGGCGCTCATTTTCGACTTTGCGGTCATCAAGATTCCTCCCCGGTTGACGTCTTCGCTAATTCATTTACCTCATCCAACAAGGTTCGGAGTTCGTGGATGCTTTCGCGGATTCCCTTCGGGTCTGGTCCTAGCTTTCCGTACATCAGATCCAATCGATCTTTGTAACTTTCCGGTCGGATGTCAAACGATTGGATGTTACGCACCGCCTTTTTCTCGTTCAAGCAATAACGGCCATTTAACGCATAAAGTGCTTGATTGAGGCTCGACACGCTTCGAAAAGCATGCCCGGTTACGTATGAGATATCGTCACGATCGGCACTTGATTCCATAAGCATCAGGGAAAAACCCGCTTCAAACAGAAACTGCCGCAACATGCCCTCTCGTAATAGAGGCGGGTACGGATGGGTCTGATTTTTCAGCCGGGTCAACCGGTCTTCCCGCTCCCACAAAATCCGGCATTCGGCTACCTCCCCCATATAAATGCTGTTCAAGAAAGCATGGGGATGCCCCGTTTGGTACATCATTTGGACAATTCCTTCACAGCAATCCTCAACTGCCTTTCGGACTACGGTCATATCCCGATACAGGAAATCTACGTGATAACCGCCGATGACGAGCCAACCGCCACCGTTAACCCCCGGGCCCCATTCGCCGATCCCCGTTAACAGATCGTTTCGGTGCTGATCGTCGAGATCCGTCGCGATTTGACCCAACCCGGTGATATCCAAACCGTTTTCGCCTTCATAGTACAAGCCGATGTCGATATCCGAATCGGGACGATGGGTGTTCGTCGCCCGCGATCCTCCCAATACGATGGCCTGAAGGCCTTCCGTTCCCTGCAGGCGGTTAACGATCCGCTCTAGGATGTGTTCAATACTCATGGTCTCCCTCCTCTATTCGTCAGAACTGCCCAAAGGTCATTCACTTGGCTTCCCTGCCGCTTCCAAAGCCTCGGCCAAGCCCTTTACATCGAGACCGTCTACGGCAAAAGCTCGCCGCACCAGCTCAGGCGGCATAAACTCATCGTACTTGCCTAGATAAGGAGCCTCCGATGCCGCCAGCAGCGCCTCCGGATGGTCGACGGATGCGAGTTCCGCCCGGATGGCGGACAGAAGTTCCTTGGCGCCTGATCTCCCCGCCACAACCATATAATAGGGTTCCATCGGCACCACCTGGCGCAGCCCCATTGGGTCTGTCAGATTATGCTTCAGCAGACGTTCCAGCGTGCGGAATTGCTTGCTCCCCGCCCAAGGCAAAATAAACAGTGAGTCGCCCCCCGCCGGAATCACCGGGCTGTTCAAAAGCCCGCTCTCCCGGGCTAACCGCCGCGCCCGCTCCAAGCGATTAGCTGCGCCCGGAGCGAGGTACGGGTACAACGTATGCTCCTCCAACACCTGGCGCATTTTCTGCATGACCCGGCTATGAACATCTCCTCCGGCGCCGAGCCAGAGCGTATCCACCTTGCCGCGGGAGGATTTCACGTACACCGCTTTATGCTTGCTGTCCACTTCCTCGACCTTCCACATCTTCCCGGCCAGCGAGAAGCAATAGCCGGGCGGCGGCACGGTGGTGATGCTGCCGATTTCCTCGGAGCCGTTGTAGACGACATGCTCCTCATCGTCCTTAAAGACGGCATAGAAGCGGAAGTTGTTCACGACCTTCTCCCCGCCAAGTCCGATGATCAACGTACCTTCTTCGGTCTGCTGGATGTGGTCGGTCTGCAGCAAATACTGCAGCATCCCTTTGTACTCCTCTGGCTCGACGCCGCGAAACGCCGGCAACGTCAGCACGGCCCGGGCCAAATCGGCCGGTTCCGCTTCACCGATGCTCTTCAGCGTGCTCATCGTCTGATGGTATAACACGCCTATCGGCTTCTTTCGCAGAGCTACGGGTTCTACCCAGCGCTCACGGACGTAAAGCTCGATGACGGCGATGGCCCGCAGCAGCATCCATGGCATCCGGGCAGGCAATTGGGCGTCCTCGTCCTCTTCCTCCGCACAGAGGAACATCATCTCCGACGCCTGATCTCCGCGCCGACCGGAGCGGCCCAGCCGCTGCACGAAGCTGGAGCAGCTATATGGCGCGCCCAGTTGGATAACCCGCTCGAGCTCACCGAGGTCGATGCCGAGTTCCAGCGTCACCGTCGCCGCGGCGACCGCCGGGCCGGGACCGGAGCGAAGCGCGGCCTCGGTCTCCTCCCGCAGCATCGCGGAGATGCTGCCGTGGTGGATATGAAACACGTCGCGCTCCTCCCGCTTCGCCGCAATCCGGCGCAGCTCCAGTGTGGTCAGCTCGGCGTCAGTGCGGCTATTGGTAAAGACGAGCGCTTTTTTGCGATGGGTGTTGTCATAGATGAAGTTGTAATAGTTCTGCTTGGCCAGCTCCAAATGCTCCGCTTCCCGTTCGTCCCGGGCATCCGGGAAGGAGAAGTGCTCGACCGACAGCTTCAGCTTCCGACCGCCCTGCGGAGAGACGACTTCTACCGGCTGCGGCGTACCCGCCCCAAGCCAACGAGCGGCGATATCGTAATCCCCAAGCGTAGCCGACAAGCCGATTCGCCTTGGCGAGCAGGAAGCCATTCGCTCTAATCGGGTCAACTGGCTGATCACCTGAATCCCCCGGTCGGCCCCCATAAAAGCGTGCACCTCGTCGATCATGATATACCGCAAATCATGGAACAATGCCGGGATCGCATTCGGGCGGTTCATCAGCAGCCCTTCCAGCGATTCAGGAGTAATTTGCAGCACGCCGCAAGGGCGCTGCATCAGCTTGGTTTTCTCCGCTTGCGCCACATCGCCGTGCCAATGCCAGACGGGGACCTCCCCGTCCCGCAGCAGTTCCTTGATCCGCTCGAACTGATCGTTGATCAGCGCCTTCAACGGTCCGATGTATAGAATGCCGACGGATTCCGAAGGCCGATGATAGAGCTCTGTAAGCGCAGGGAAAAAGGCCGCTTCCGTCTTCCCCGACGCGGTCCCCGACGCGATCAGGAGATGATTAGGCGTGTCGAACAACACCCGGCAGGCTTCTACTTGAGCATCGCGCAGCGAATCCCAATGTTTGCGGTAAATGTATTCCTGAATGAACGGAGCCAGCCTAGCAAACGGATTCCCCCCGCTCATAGCTCAAACTCCGCCAAGAAATCGTCCAACTCGTCGGTGCCGCCCTTGTTCTTGAAACCCTGGTTCCCGGATGCCGCATACTCCTGCTCCCGTTCGCCCATCAGCTCCTCGAAAGACAATAACGGCTGCTGATGCAGCAGGTGCAGCACATCCATGAAATCGCGCACAACCTCGCGTGTCGTCAGCAGCTCCTCGGCCCCAAGCCGATTCATCGCCGCCTGCATGAAGGCGATCAACTGTTCATCGGCCAAACGCATTTCATAACCGAAATGCAGCGCGTGAATCTCCCGCAGCTTCTGCAGCAAAAGCAGGATCTCTTCATGAGACAGCATGTCCAGCTTCAGAATGGGCGAGGTATACGAACGGCGCGTCCCGCTGCTGTAACGCCCGTCCATCAGCCGCGTGCGAAGTGCATCGTAGCTAAACAACCCGCGGCGTTCGTCCTCGACGAACTGCGGTGTCCCGCCTAAGTAGATGCCCAGGTACTGTGCCTTCCCTTGCATCGTGTCGTTAAACATCGTCAGAAGCTTCTCGTAATTGCTTTGACGGGAGACGCTGTTCGTGATTTTGTACAGGTTTACGCCTTCGTCGATAAAGAGCAGCAGCCCGCGATACCCGATGCGCACCGCAAACTCCGCCCATAATTTCATATAGTCGTACCAATTGTCGTCATCGATGATGACGCCGACGCCCAACTCTTGGCGTGCCTCCGTCTTGGTTGGGACCTCTCCCCGCAGCCAACGCAGGGCGGCTGCTTTCCGATCATCATCGCCAAGCTTATACCCCGACCAGTAGGCGGCCAGGACTTTGGCGAAGTCGAATCCATGCACCAGACTTTGCATCTCGTTCGTCACCGCATATATCCGCAGTTCTACTGCATCATGCAACTGCGGATCGCCGGGACGCAGGCCGGTGGCCTGCATTAGCTCCTGCTGGAGGGCGGCGATCCACTTCTGCAGCATCGTCTCCAGTGCGCCGCCGTCCGGCCGCGTTCGGGTCGACAAATGCATCATCAGTTCCCTGTAAGTCGCCAGGCCCTGCCCTTTCGTTCCAACCAGCCGGCGTTCCGGAGACAGATCGGCGTCGGCCACCACGAAGTCGCGGTCCATGGCATAATTGCGAATCATCTGGAGCAGGAAGCTCTTGCCGCTCCCATAACGTCCGGAAATGAGGCGAAAAGCCGCTCCGCCCTCCGCAATATTGTCCATATCCTGCAGAATCGACGCTACCTCCGGTTTACGCCCGACCGCAATATGCTCCAGTCCCACCCGCGGCACGACCCCGGCCGTCAAGGAATTGACGAGCGCCGTGGTCAACCGCTTCGGAATTTGCATCTGTTTCATCCACCATCACCTCATCGTTCAAAACTTATCCTCTATGTGATCAGCGCTGGATTAACGCCCTGTTATCAGCCACTTGCCAAGCTCCACACGGTAATCCTCCAAGATTTCGTCCCCATCGACCAAGAGATCCCCGATCCGCTCCATCGCGAGTTCGTTGATTTCATCGACCAGCAGCTCAGGCATAGAACCGATTTGCTCGGCGATCATTTGGCGTTCCGCAGCGCTCTGCCCCTGGAACAAAGCGGCCAGCATTTGCGCCTGAGGCGCGGTGAGACTCGCGAACAGCTCCTGCCATTCCTCCGACAGGGTTACAGACGCCTCTCCTTTGGTCTCTAGGGTCTCGCGCCGTTCCTCGATCGGCGGCAGAAGTACCTCTTCCGGCACCTGCTCATACCCCCGCTCAAAATCAAAGGTCGGCTGCAGCGGTTCGGCGACAGATATCTTCGGAGAACTTGCGACCTTCTCTGGCGGCAGACCCGGTGCTTCCGGCGCAAACGCCAGCGTCTGCTCTTCGCTCAGCAGCATGTCCCTCACTTCGTCGGATTCCTGCTGAAGCTTGCGCAATTTGGTCGCGTTGATTTTCACCTTAGGGATCCGGGCCTTCGCTTCTTCCGCCTTGCGACGATCGAACTCCTTGCTCAGGAATCGGTCGACCAACTGTTCAATCTCTGGCCCCACGTCGATTCCTCGAAGCTTCCCCTTATAACCCAACTGCTCTCGCAGCTTGTTCTCCGTCAGACGAACGAGTTGGGTCAAGAATGCGCGCAGCGGCGGATGCCCGCTGTAAGGCAGAATGGAGACCGGCTTGGTTCGACCGTATAGATCATGGTCGTACACGGCGCTGCGGAACAGGAAACGGGATACTTTCTGTTCCATCGGCTTATGCAGCTCCAGAATACGGCTTCCCTTGCTCTTTAAGAGATAGCCGTCCACCAATGAAACCACCTTCGGCACATAGTTTCGCAGTTCCTTACGTCCCTGCTCCAAATAAAAGCGGCTCTTCTCCACGTCATAATCAATCAACGTGAGAAGCAGCTCCCAGCTCACATCCAGCGGATCCGCGGTGAACCTTCTGCGCCATTCCAGCTCCTTCAGCTCCATCGACAAATTGCGCGGGAGCTTGGCCATCGGCTCCGCAGGCGGCATCTCTAAATCGAACACCAAAGCCAGATCATACAACCATTCCCGAACATAAAGATCCAGCTTGGGATAACGCTGTCGATACCCTTGCCAGACCCGTTCCATTAACGTGTATCCCTCGGCGGGTTCCGACCAGCCGACCCCATGGATCAGCTCGTACAGGTAGATGAATAGGTACGATAGGTCGGTGTCCGGATAACGTCCGGAGCGAACTTCATTCCGCCAGTACAAATACCATTTCAGCTGCCTTGGCTGCATTTCTTCATAAGTCGGCCAATACGTCTGAAAAGGGACAAACTCCGCCGTTTCCGCTACAGCCGTCTCCAGTTCCTTCGCTTTCTGGACGAACAGCTGCTCCCGCGAAACATAACGAAAATCCTGGTGCCAATCCATATCGCGCTCCCACAGATCCGGCGCTACAACTCGGCTCACGGGCTCCGCCTTGCCGTTCGCCTGCTTCGTGGCGTCATCCACATCCAATTCGGCGAACGTCCATCGAGGTTCCGTTCCTGACCGCCGCTCTCGATCTCTATGTACTTGTAGGCCGAAAAAGCCGTGTTTTTCGTCCGTTCCATCCTTCATCGTTCCAAAACCTCCGTCACGACCAGTCTATCATCGAACCGAAAATTTGTTCGCCTTTTGAATACTATTTTGCCCTCCCTTATAATGAAAAGCAACAGCAAGTTGCCAGGGAGGGCGAAAGTTTGATGAATAAATGGCTGAAGGCCTTATTATTTTTGATCGGGGCGGCCGTTTTGACCCGGTTGATTCCATTCTCCGATTGGTTCCGCATGCTAGATACGATGGTTCATGAGTTAGGCCATGCCATCGTCACATTGTTTGCGTCCGGACAGGTGCTCCGTATCGAATTGCATCCTGATCACAGCGGCGTTACCTATTCGGTACTGGCTTCAGGCTGGAGCCAATTGGCGGTATCCTTGGCCGGTTATTTCTCAGCTTCGCTGTTTGCGGTAGCGATGTTCTTCGGTTATTATCGGCAAAATCAAGCCGCCGGCCTTGTCCTCATCAGTATCTTGGCTTTGGCATCGTTGCTGTTGTTCGTACGATCGGGATACGGCCGGGGGTGGTTGATCCTGTTTGTGCTGATCAATGGGGCGTTCTTTCTACTAGGGGGGCGAATACGCAATTTCTATTACTTGCTGCTGGCTTTCTTATGCCTGGAGGAGTCGGTGATGGGGCCCGTCACGCTGCTGTTGAATTCCATCGTTTCTCCTAGCCAAGCGGGTGACGCGACCAATCTGGCCCAGCTTACGGGAGTTCCCCCTCTGGTCTGGTCGTTGATATTTCTAGCTATCTCATTGATTTGCGCCTTGTCCGCCTTGCAATTGTATTGGAATGACCGCAAACGGAGTCGGGAGAAGAAAAGAATGAGCGGATCGAGCTCGCTAAGCCCTTGAAATCGGCCTCATTTGTCCTTCACAATCGTACATCTCAGCACATGGACTTCCTGATTCTCACGAATCAGTGCATCGACATCGTCGCTGGATTCCACGTGGTCCTTCCCTTTATTTCTCACGATTACACCCAAAACAGTCGTTTCATTAGGGTTTACGGTGGTAGGCTGCATGGTGTGGATCATCATACTATCAAAATCACCTTTGGGGATTTCGAATTTGGAGCTGGTTACATTTCCTCTCTGCCTGTAAGCAAGCGTCCATACCTTGTCCTCCTCATTCATGCCAGGGGTTGTTAAATAAAGCCTGAATGGGTTATCCTGGGCCTGATCAAGTAACGTTTCCAGCCCAAGTATGGATCCTTTGCTCTCACCGTTCACGTATTGATCGATCCAAACATGCACCCGATCAGCTTGGATCTCTCCTAGGTTCACCTCAAATACCATGGAATTGCCGGCACCCGCCGCTTTGAGAACAGCATATTCCTCGTCCTCCATCGGCAAGGTTTGAATGGAAATGCCGTCGATCTCCTGCTTCGGTAAATGATTATCTAAGTTGACCATCTCCGAACGTTTCCCTTCGCAACCCGCGAGGACCAGGAAGGCAAGTAGAACACAGGCCGTGATGGGGTAGATGATGAATTTTTTCATTATGCACCTCACATACTGCTGATGTTGAAACGATTCCCGTCCGGATCATAGAAATGAAAACTGACCAACCCTTGAGTCAGAAAACCGCCTATGCCGGAGGTTTCGATCCCGCGTTGTTTTAAATATTGATGATATTTGAACAAGTCCTGACGTTCTTGAATCCAACATACCGGCTGGACTTGACCGTCCACTTTCCCCACATAAGCCTCTTTGTTTTTTTGTTCGAGCACCCAGAGCGACTTGTTCTCCGAATGATTTAGCTTTAGCTCCATCACCGCATAGCCGCCGGCTGGATGATGCTCAACGCACTTCATTCCCAAATGCTGCCCGTACCATTGAATCGACTCGTTTAACCGGCTGACCCCCAGTCTGACCCAGGAGGGCACCAAATCGGAGGAAGGCAGCGATCGATCCTCTTGGAGCGTTAACCGGATCCCTTCGGCGGTAGCCCAAACATCGAAATACTTGGTTTTGGGGCCCGAATACACGGTGGATACCCGCACTCCATCGGTCACAAAAGCGCGCCGCAAGCGATCCAATTCCCGGGTCCGAAAACACAATCGAAGATCGGGGTCCACGGTCCCGCGTTCGGCATAATGATGGGGGAGCCGGGTTCCCGTAAGATAAGTAACCAGCCAGGTCCCAAAGTCCATTTGAGTCATTTTGCCCTCTGAACAACGGGGATCGACCTTCCCATTTTCTTGCCGAAGCACCTTCCACCCGAAATACTTCTCGAACCACTCCACGACCTGATCATGATTATCCCACAACACATCGATCGTTTGACCGTCAAAATAAAGCTCGGGGATCTCCTTGCCCGTTGCCATAGGGGAACCTCCTTATATCCAGCTGTTTTCAACCCTATTATCCCTGAACCCGTCCGAATGATAAAGGAAAATATTTGCAAGATGCGCCGCTTCCATCTGAAACTTTTGTTCATATAATGCGACTGGATATAACAAAACAAGTTTAAAGAATGTCGATTTTGAGGTAAGATGGTATTCGATGTTTCTATGAACTAGGGATTGGAAAGGAACGGTGCGATGGACCGGCAGCAGCAAATCATTAAACAAGCCGAACAATTCGTGCAAGAAGTGCACAGCGGTGATGGGAGCGGACACGACTGGTGGCATATCCACCGCGTTCGGAATACGGCTCTTGCCATCGCTCGCAAGGAGCAGGCGGATGTATTTGTTTGCGAGCTTGCGGCTTTGCTGCACGACGTGGCGGACGAAAAGCTGAATCCGTCCAAGGAAGCCGGGATACTGCGTGTCCGCAGCTGGCTGGATGAACATGTGAGCGATTTGTCCGTTACCCGAGAAGTCATGGAGATCATCTCCACGATGTCTTATAATGGCGGCAAAAATCCTCCGATGTCTACGCTCGCCGGACAAATCGTTCAGGATGCGGATCGGCTTGACGCCATCGGGGCGATCGGGATAGCCCGAACGTTTGCTTTTGGCGGATCCAGAGGCAGATCCATGCATGAACCAGGCCAAGATTTCTCGGATCATGACTATCGCAGCCGCGGAAAAACGACGATCTATCATTTCTACGAAAAGCTGCTCAAACTGAAAGATTTGATGAATACCCGGCATGCCCAAAAGCTGGCCGAATCGCGGCATGAATATATGCTGCGTTTTTTGGAGCAGTTTTACCGGGAATGGGATGCCACCGATGAACATCAGGACGAACAAACCACAACAAATTCAGGTGATATGAGTGAGAATCGCATTTTTTGATTCAGGCATCGGCGGCTTAACCGTGTTAACGGAGGCCATGAAGAAGTTGCCGAAGGAAGATTTTCTTTATTTTGCCGATACGCTCCACGTGCCTTACGGGACCAAAACGCTGCCCGAAGTGAAGCGATACGTTCAGGAATCGGTTAGTGTCATCATGCGAAATGACATTAAGGCTTTGGTCGTAGCCTGCAATACAGCAACCAGTGCCGCCATTGAAGAACTTCGGCGCATGTACCCTATTCCGATCATTGGCATGGAGCCGGCCGTCAAACCGGCCGTCAAGCGAAGTCAAGCTGCCGGCAAACGAGTGCTGGTGTTTGCGACCTCTTTGACGTTAAGCCTATCTAAATATACCGACCTGGTAGCTCGGGTGGACGACCACAAGGTGGTGGATTCCATGCCTCTGCCGGAGTTGGTGCAATATTGCGAACAGCTGCAGTTCGATCGGGAAGAGATCGAGCGTTATTTCAGCCGCAAGCTGTCCGGCATTGATCTTGGGCAATACAGCACCATCGTACTCGGCTGCACGCATTTTCCTTATTACAAGACGATTCTGCAGCAAATTTTGCCGCCTCATATCGAGCTGATTGACGGCAGTCACGGCACGGTAGAGCGGTTGTGCTCTCTGATCGGCGGTTCGACCCTCTCCACTCAGGGGTATACGGGACATATCGAGTTCAGATGCTCGGACGAAAACCCGGCTTATCTGGACAAAATGGCGCGAGCACTGGATTACCTGCAAACGCAATATGCACGATAAATGAAGAGGCTGCTTACGTAAAAGTCTTGTCCAGGCGATGAATCGCTCGGGGCAGGACTTTTTTCGCGGGGGCATAGGGGTTAGTTTACTCCATCTCCTCATTCAATAGAACCATATGGATATGATCTTCCCACTGCCCGTTGATCTTCAAATACCTTCTGGATGTCCCCTCATTCTGAAAACCCAGCTTCTGGACCACGCGAAGCGAGGCCAGATTTCTCGGCATGATGTTCGCTTCAATCCGATGCAAGCGCATTTCGTGAAACGCATGGTTTACCACCGCTTCGACGGCTTCGGTCATCAATCCTTTTCCTTGTTCCTGCTCATCGATCTTATAGCCCAGATGGCAGGATTGGAACACGCCTCTAACGATATTGCTCATAGCTACCGCCCCAATGATTCTACCATCAAGGAATAACCAAAATTTACAGAGCGATCCTTCGTGGTTCTTAGCCGCCTCGTCCCGCAGCAATTCCTGTTGAACCGAGGAAGTGTAGAAGTCCTCCGTTCTTAGCGGTTCCCACTCCTCAAGATAGGTTTTATTCCGAACGGCAAACGCTAAGACCTGATCCGCATAGGTATCATCGATCATTTGGAGCGTCATGCGTTTCGTAGTGATTTTGTTTTTCATGGGTAACCTCTCTCTATTCGTTAGTCGTCATTCTTAATTTGGAACTCGATATTATATCGTTGCCTTAGAGAAGTGAATATCTTGCTTTACCCTGACGCTGGCTTTATACGCTTCGCTGAATCCTAGGGTTTCGATCTTTTGCTTCAAGACATATCTCTGTTCCAGGGTTGTCATTAGTTCATTGGCCAAAAGAGACGGGGTTAACCGGATTTCTCTAGCATTGATCCACCTGGCTTCACATCGCTCCCCTAGTAACGTAGCTTCAAAGCCTTCCCTAAACCAAGGATGTTCCTCTTCTTTGGAAACGCCGGGTTCATTCAGGCAAACGTAAAGCGAGATGTCGTCACATAGTTGCAACAGCATGAAATGCCGTTGGATGACCTCTTGAGGAACGCTTAGTTTGTCGGTGATCCGTTGCTGCCTTTCTAGCTCATGTTGGTAGAATCGAGCGCACGCCTCGTCTAGTGAATCCCTGATATGCATAAAAGAAGCATAGTGGAAACTGCACAACAAAGCCGCGTATTCATTCATGTTCTCCACTTCGTCGATGCCTTGCTGATATTTTTCAATTTTCGGGGTTAGCGGATAGTCCATGAAGGAATACGGCGCCCGGCTCTCCGTATTCCAAATTGGCGAGGCATCAAGCGGGATCCAGCCTCGGTCATGCTGATCTATGGCTAGCAAAGCACTTGATAGAAACTCGTCATTCAGAAATAACTCCTTCTCCAAACGGCTGGCGATTTCACCCGCCAAGCGCGCATGGTCATGCTGGGTGATCATCACAAATTCCCACTCCGTCTCTCGAATAATCATAGTTCCACCGCCTTTTCGTTGTGCATCTATCCTTTATTCCGATATCTTGGTACTGATGATCTGATGATCCGCTTCTGCTGTCAACTTAAACTTTGTTCCCTGCTCTTCAGGAAGAAGTTGATACCAGAACCGGACATTCCGATCCCCCGTTGCCTTAATAGACGCAGTAAAGCTCTCCTTTGTCGCATAGCTATAAACCTGGATCGAATCGATTTGCGGGTTTCGAATCACACCAAATAGAATCGGAGATGGAAAATATTGAACCGTCCAGTCACTGTCGGGATCTTTGTCATGGATTGAAGGCAAAGTATGACCCCCTCCATATCCCCATTTCCACCCAAGTAACGGCGTTTTTTGGACGTATTCTGCATTCATCGTTTGCCCGTTTTGAAGATCACGAAGAATGAACAGAATTTTGCCTCGATCCGTCTCGGCCTCGTATAAGAGATGCCCCTTCATCTCATACCTAACCTTTTCGACCGCCTCAATCGGAGTAGACGAAAAAAAATGGTTACTGACGTAGATATAGCCGAACCCCAACGCACCTAAAATCAATGCAAGAATAGTTAGCTTTTTCATAGATCCTCCAGAAAATGATCTCTTGCTTCATTATAACGGAACGTAGGGCCGCTGTTCGAACATTTCCCGGTTATTTCCCATGCTAACGGAGCCATAGGCCGCTATTCGGCTAAAGATGGAGCTGACGGGGCCTATTTCGACCCAATAAGGTCTTCACGTTCCGTTAGAGTTCACAGTCTCGTGTTTGCAGCCAAATAGCGTCCCTCAGTTCCGTTAACACTCGACCCACCTTCCTGCGAAGGTGGGTCGAGTTAAAACAAGATGATTAGAAAGACGGCAACTCCACCCAAACCCCGGGCGTTTCCGCCGCTTTCATCCCATACTCGATCACGGCGATCACGGCGACGGTTTCGGCAGGGTCGACCATAGGCTGGCCGGTTTCGAAGAACGTCACCATATTCATGATGAACGGCTCGAAGAAATTTGAGATCGCGGAGGCTTGCGTAAAGGTTCCGTTGCCGTATTTGATACCCAGCGTAAATGGGCAATTGTCCCCTAAATGGTGGATCGTGGCACGGCGACCTTCCCCGAAATCGATGAGAAGCGCGGGAGAATCTGCCGTTCCAGTATACATGACCCGCTGCGGATCGGCTCCCATCAATCGAACGATGGGCTCAATTTGATGGATCGAATAGTTGTCAAATGCGCCCGGCCCCCAGCTGCTGATCGTTTGGATTCCGGCCGGGTCGATCTCCGCATATTCGCTGGCAAAGCGGAGCGCAGACGTTGAATACATCGGTGTATCGTGATGTGCGGCCAGCTCGAATAAGCGAACCGCTGTCTCCCGATCCGGAGCAAACGTCTTGTCGATGTAAGTCGGCTTGCCTGACTGGAGCGGCAGCTGGGACAGTTCTTCATGAAATTCCGGGTTATCGGGAGACAACACGATCAAGTAATCGCTTCGCTCGACGACGTCTTGGATAGTCGTCAGCAATTCGATCCCGTTCTCCTTACACCAGGCTTCGTTCGTGCGTCCGTTCTCCTTGTCTCTTTTCCCATACGCATACGTCACCTTCATAGCGCCATCTGTAGCCTGCTCGATCCACCCGGGATATTTGCTGGCGTGGAACTGGTCGAGGTGAAGGTCGATAAATCCGATTTTTTTCATGGGATGGCGATTTCCTCCCCTTTGTCGGATGAATCATAGATAGCCTGGATAATCCGGGAAGACAGAATAACGGTATCAATATGCGAGGGCTGCTTCTCCCCCGTTTGGATACATTCCAGAAAGCTATCGATTTCCTGCTGATACATATTGCCCGAGGTGAATTTCGGCGTTGTTTCGGTCAAAGCGCCGTCTGTTGCCGTATAGAAGGTAAAATCCCCTCCGTAGTTCAGTCGAATGCCGCCCTTATCGCCCAAAAAGTCGATAAACATCTCCTCGACCCCAATGTTCTGGGCCCAAGCTCCGTTCAAGGAGATCGTGGGACCTTCGGTGCGGATCAGCGCGGTCACGAAATCGTCGACATCATAGGTGCCGTTATAATCCGGCGGTCCAGCCCACATTTTGAGGTAAGTATAGTTCGCCATCTCTTTCCCCAGCTTGGAGTAAGCCTGCCCGGTGACGGTTTGGGGTTTCGGATCGCCCGCGCAATACATGACGATGTCGAGGAAATGAACGCCCCAATCGATTAACGCGCCGCCGCCAGCAATGGCCTTCGTGGTAAAAGCGCCGCCCAAGCCTGGAATCGATCGATGTGAACGGAAGCTGGCATAGACATGATACAACTCGCCGAGCTCGCCGTTTTGAATCATTTTTTTGATGCGGTTCACGCTTTCGTTATACCGGTTGACTACCCCGATATTCAGAATTTTGTCCGTCTCATGCTGAACCTGCTGCATCTCCAGGGCTTCTGCGTAAGTGCGGGCTGCCGGTTTTTCGCACAGGACATGCTTGCCTGCCCGCAGGCATTCCATGGCGATGGAGGCGTGTGAAGCATTCGGCGTACAGATGGATACCGCATCGACCTCCGGATCTTCTACGATCTGCCGGTAATCCGTGATGGCTTCGCCGCATTCGTATTTGGTAACAGCGGCTTCCGCCCGATCCATCAGAATGTCGCAAAAATACTTGATTTTCACCTGCTTGTGAGCTAAGTAGGACGGGATATGGGCGTGGTTCGCAATCGTGCCGCAGCCAATCACGGCAATGGTTACTTGGTTCATCGGCTTACCTCCTACAACGTGAAATAGTCGCTTCAAGAAAGTCTATGATGATTCCTAGCATACCAGATCCATCGCGAATTGAGATGAGGTCGAGAGCGAATGCACATCAGATTACCATAAAAGGTCACCCGCCTCCCGTACCGTTCTCGTGCTGATCCATCTACAATGAATGCAATCATGGACATTCTGACGCTTAGCTCTTAAAACCAAGTCAAAGGAGAATACATGCGATGAAACGCGAAATGCAGGCCGATATCGTGATTCTCGGGGGCGGGACCGGTGGAACTGCGGCGGCCCTGGCTGCCGCGGCTTCGGGCAAAACCGTCATCATGACGGAAGAGACCCTCTGGATCGGCGGACAGTTGACCAGCCAGGCCGTTCCGCCCGACGAGCACCCGTGGATCGAGTATTTTGGTTGTACGAGAACGTACCGGAACTTCCGCGAAGGCGTCCGCCAATATTATCGGGAGCATTTTCCGATGACGTCGGCGGCAAGGAACCTGCCCGAGCTCAATCCTGGCGGCGGCATCGTCAGCCGGATCAGTCACGATCCGCGTGTCGGCTTAGCCGTGCTGCAGCAAATGCTAGCTCCGTACATTCATAGCGGAAGGTTAACCCTACTGCACAATTACCGAGTACGACATGCCGAGACCACCGGGGACGTGGTGAACAGCGTTACGGTACGTCATCTCGGCACCCGGGATGAGCTCGTGCTTCAGGCTCCGTTTTTTATCGATGCCACCGAGCTTGGCGATTTGCTACCGCTGGCTGGCATCGAATACGTGACCGGCGCGGAATCCAAAGCGCAGACCGGGGAACCTCATGCCGTCGACGGCGAACCGGAGCCACAGAACATTCAGGGCTTTACTTATTGCTTCGCTGTGGATTACGCGGAGGGAGAAGAACATCTCATCGACAAGCCCAAGATGTACGATTTCTGGCGGCAATATCGAGCGGATTTCTGGCCGGATCAACTGTTAAGCTTAACCGGCGTGAGGCCCTCCACGAACAAGCCGGTCGAGTATGAAATTTTCCCGGGTCACGGAGGCAAATTTCCGCTGTTTCAATACCGGCAAATCCTTGACCCCACTCATTTTGACAACCGCTTCGGTTTTCGTCCGCTTTCTCTGGTCAACTGGCCGCAGAATGACTATTGGCTGGGCTCCATCATCGACGTCCCGGAAGAGGAAGCCGCGCGCCATTTGCACCAGGCCAAACAGTTGAGCCTGTCGCTATTGTATTGGCTGCAGACCGAAGCTCCCCGGCCGGACGGCGGGCAAGGTTACCCGGGTTTACGCCTGCGCCGCGACGTCGTCGGAACGGAGGACGGACTCGCCATGGCTCCCTATATCCGCGAGTCGAGACGAATTCAAGCGGAGTTTACGGTGCTGGAACAGCATGTTGCTACAGCTTCCCGTCCGGACGGTGTAGCCGAAGCGTTCCCGGATACCGTCGGAGTCGGCTGTTACCGCATCGATTTGCATCCGAGTACAGGCAACCGGCCGTATATCGACATTTCCTCCCTGCCCTTTCAAATCCCGCTGGGCAGCTTGATCCCCAAACGGGTCAAAAACGTGCTAGCGGCAGGCAAAAATATCGGAGTCACCCATATCACGAACGGCTGCTATCGGCTTCATCCTGTAGAATGGAACATCGGCGAAGCGGCAGGAACTTGCGCCAGCTTCTGTTTGGACCGCAACCTCTTTCCTACAGATGTTCGCAATCATGAAGAGACTTTATCCGATTTTCAGCAGCGCCTCCTCGATCAAGGGGTTGAATTGCAGTGGCCAAAGCTGCGTCCGGTCTAATCCGAAAAAAGATCATGCCAGCCTGCGGATGACTTCATCCACAGGCTGGCATTTTACTTTCTAGCTCGTTTACGGATTGATTAGCCCCGCCATCCGCAGCATTCGGGCGAGAACCGTCGCCGCCTCCGCACGGGTTGAGGAGGCTTCGGGAGCAAATACGCCGTTCTTGCGCCCCTTCATCAAGCCCGAACCCACCGCGGTTGCAACGGCTTCTTCGGCCCACGCTCCAATTTGGCTGCGATCCTCGAAACCGGACAGCATGGAATTCGGATTTCCAGGAGTAACCTCTGCACCCGCCAGCTTCAAGGCTCGAACCAGCAGCACGCTCATCTGTTCCCGGGTAATTTGCACATTCGGACGGAACTCCCCGCCTGTAAAGCCCTCAATCAACCCGTGTTCCACCGCCGCCGACACGGCATCTGCATACCACGCACTGGTGTTCACATCCGTAAAGTCTGATCGCGGACCCTGTCCCTGCCCCGTTAATCCGAGGGCACGGACGAGCATGGCGGTAAATTGAGCTCTCGTGATGGGATCATTTGGACTGAAATCGGTGTTAGAGGTGCCCTGGATGACCGTTTTGGAAGCTAACATCGCAACCTCGTCCGCTGCCCAGTGCGCGTTCATGTCCGTAAAGGTCTTCCGGTGCGAGATCGCCGCATACGTGCCGCTTTCCTTCAACCGGAAGGTGATCCGGGACTTACCACCCTCTTCATTGAAGACTGCAGGTACGAACGCATAACGGTTCAATGAAGGTTCCAGAAGCAGAACGGTCGTTGTATCGGCATCAACGGTTCCTACCAGCGATGTTGTCGTCAGCTTGGCATCCGTTCCCTTAAAGACCGGCAAGGAAGTCAAAGCGTTCCCCTGCCCCCAGAAGAAGGCGACCTCCAGCTTAGGCCCGAGCAGGCTAGCCTGCTGCGGCAACAAACCGTTTAGCCGAGTCTCTTGCTCTTTCTCGGGAATCCCCATGCGAATGAGCAAGCGATCCGCCGTCCCTCGTAAGTTCAAGGAATCGCTTAACGCCTTAACAGGCAATTCCAGCCTTCCTAACGAAGACTCCAGAAGGATGACGCCTTCCGGTAACTCCTTCACCACCGTCTCCACTCCGTCAATGGGCAGGTGCAAGGCGATGACATCTGCGGTTTCATCGAAGCTGTATTGCAACTGCTGCGATGGGATCGGCTTCTCGCGAAGGCTCTTCACCTCTTCGAGCATCCGCGTCAGATCCGCTTTGACGTCAACGAGGTGTTGCCCGTTCTCCGTTGTTTTCTTCTGGATGCTCAACCGTTCCGGCTTCGCGGGCCTGGTGGACATGGACGGCGAACCGCTGCTGCTGCCGCCGGATGAACCGGGTTGGCCGGGATTCGAGCCGCCGTCTCCGGTGGAGGTACGAATGATTTGCACTGAATCGCTATTGGTCTTCAGATCATCCACATACACCTCCACTTGTACGAAATTGATTCCCGTCGTTAAAGGTACGCTTACGGTAAAAGTACCAGTCTGTGATATGGAAGCCGCCTCTCCGTTCACCTTGACGGAAGGCGTCCCAGGTCCAAGCACTTCGATGGTTCCTTCCAGCAGATATCGGCTGTCCCTTGTTTCCCGCAGCTCGTCGTCCATCAGACCGCTTAATACGGCCGCTCGAACCTGATCGCCCACCTCGTAAGCATTCGCTACGAGCTGGCGGTTCGTTCTCGTTCCCGAAGGATCGATGGTCGAGATGACGAAGCCGCCGGACGGAATGACGCTATTGTTCTCTTCCGGCGCCCCCCAGCTCCAATTGATCGCCTGTTTCCGGTTTGCGACACGAGTGACGATTCCCGTATGGTCCACGACCACCTCTACGCCGAAATGATTCGTGCCGGTCGTCGTTCCGTAGGCATCCGTCATCACGTTAATGTTGCCCTCTACCCGGTTCACATTGTAGTAATGACCTTCCAGGAACGTGTCGGCACTGTCTGGCAAGCTCATGCCAAGCTGATAATCCTTCACCCATTCGCGGTCCTGGAGTGCCGCCTTGGCGATCGCCCAGTTGATCTGGGAAGCATCAAACAACATCAGCCCGTTGGTCGTTTTCAAGCCGGCCTGGAACACCTCACGCTGAACGGCAGGGAGCTGCACATTATTTAACGCAATTCCCGCATACAGCGGAATTTCTCCATTCGTGACGATGTTCCCGAGCGTAATATACTTCTGGATCTCCTGACTGGTCGTCTGATAAGCGCCGATCATCAGAAAATCCAAGTATTCGATATATCCAGTATCGTAATACTCCGGTGTATAGACGGACTCCATCGGAAAGCCCAGAGAAGGGTGGACGCGGAAATTCTTGCTCCCCCAGTTCACTCCGTTGAGATAATACGTCTCATACCAAGAACCCACATAGGAAGATACCTGAATGGTTCTTCCCGTTTGAGCTTCGTAGGAATCCACTAGCGATTTGACTTCGCCGAAGAAGCTCTGGATGATGCCCGAACGGAACTCCCACCAGTCCTGAATGAGCGGGCCATCCACTCTGGCGTTATTTTCGTAATAGAAAATATCATTCGGCCAATGGTTCAGCTGCTTGCCGCGCTGGAGCAAAAACTGCTCGAACTTGACCCTGGTCTCCTCGCTGAAATCCGCGCCTTCGTTGTCATACCGCCCGCGGTCGTGAACCACGCCGTCTACGTCATAATTTTTGATGATCTCCTCAAACGTCTTGAGCTGGTACTCGCGCACCTCATCGTTCGCTGGATTGACGAAGGCCACCAACCCCTGCTTCGCGCTTTCCCGCAGCCGTTTGATCTCGCCGTTGTTCTCCGCGTAGTGCACGCGCTCCTCCCAATCCAGGTGATCATTCAGTACGGCGAACTCGTTATAGGCAATCGATCCTTCGGCAAACACGTTGATGGCCGCATGAATCTCCAGCCCCAAAGCGTGGCCATGATCGATGAACTCCTGCAGCAAATCTAGGTTGGGGCTGGCTCCAGCCTTCTCGGGAGCTTGGATCTCGCTGACGTAAGGTCTGCCGGTCAAGTCGTTCTTCTTGTACGAGACATACCCTTCAACACCTTTCACATCAAAAGCGATGGAAGTAACCCCACTGTCCTTGGCCTTTTGAAGAAAAGCGCGCACCTGCTCGCCGGTTTGGAACTTTTTCGCATTCGAGGCCTGATCTACCCAAAGAATGACTTGTTTCTCCTCGGATAAATTGTCCCGGGCAAACACCGCAAGGTCTCGTCGATCCTGCTCGATTCCGTTCTTCAGCACTTTGATTTCGATATAATTGGTGCCTTTGGCTAAAGCGTAGGTATAACTGAACACACCACCCGGATCCAAAGGGATAGCACTCTCATTTACCAGCAGTTGGATCGCCGCCGGATTGTCGATGTTCTCGATCGTCCCCGAGATGACCGTGCTGTTCTCCGTCACCGTGTACATCCGCTGATTGTTCAGTTGAAGCCGAGGGATCAGACCGTTTCCGCTCATCAGATCCCGAACGGATACGACTTCCCCATTCTTGCGAAGCTTGATGACATCTCCAACCTTGAAATTTTCCGCCAGGAAACGCTTGATGTAATTGCCGGCATAACTGTTGTCCTGCGCCATCAATACGTAACCTTCCTCTGGGATGTCAAGAGCTGTGGGCCCGGACCATACCGGAGGCTGGCCATTGATGGAAGGATTGACCACCTGCAAGACCCGATTGTTGGCATCAACCTGGACCGCGACATTCGTCTGTGGAATCACGAGGGAGGCACCGTAATCTCTCGTAAATAAAGCTACGATATTCGGCACGCCCGTGACGTCTTTATCGACATCGTCGATCTTGATTCGCGGTCCATCGATGTCAATCGAGATGTCTTTCGGTGCCGCCTCGACTTCGATATAGTCCTGATTCTCCGAAGGTTCATACGTAATCGTCAGCGTGTTCGTTGCGATCTCCTCCCCAGTCTGGAGCAGCCTGATCGTAATCGCGTTTGCTCCAGAACTTAAGTACACATTCTCGCGAAAAACGCCTTCCGCCGATAGCTCGGCCGTGTCCCCGTTCACCGTAATGGCAAGATCCAGCTTCTCGTCATAATTCGCCACAAATCCAGCCACTTCGATGACAGGGATGTCCACGATGGTCTGGTCCTCCGTAATCATCATGAGCTCTGGAAGCTGTGGCTCCGGGTCAGGATCAGGTTCGGGTTCGGGGGCAGGTGGAGGCTCAGGCGTGGGTTCCGGTTCCGGATCTGGCGATGGGGGAAGAAAATCCGCCGCCGTCACTTCTACTCCCGCTCGCATCAGCTTCACGCGATCCCCGGTATGATATCGCCCGAAAAGCGTCTGCCGATAACTCGACTCCTCCCAAGTGCTGCTCCCTCCAGCCAGTACGATATACCCTCCATCCGGAATTAGGAGCATCTGCTCCTCATCCCAGGTTGTCGGGGGATCGTCTAGTGGGCCAACGACCTCCTGCACAAGACCCGCTGCATCCACAGCGACCGCAACATGCCGTTCCGGAACTCGAACTTCCAGGGTGGTATACACAGCGTCGGTTACAGTGGCTCCGCTTGTGTATAAGGCGAGATAATCGACCTTTTCCTCGAGCAAAGCTTCCGTCACATTCATATCCGTGAATTCAAGTGAGGTACTACCGTCCTCGGTGACAAACTGCACCGGTTCCCTTTCAACCTCTTCAACGCTCGATAGGTCCTCCATCCCGGCGGCCGAGGAGATCATCGGCGCGCCGGGCCAGAATAACGCCGCGATCAAAGAGAGACACATGAGCCCGGCCATCCGTCTCTGCAACTTACGCTTCATCCGAATCCCCCTTTCCATTCAAAGAGAGTCTTTACTTCGTTGACTGGAACCACTCGTTCGCCGCAGCAACCATGTCGGCTCCGCCTTCCGCTCTCCATTGCGCCAGGAATTGATCGTATTGCTCGTTTGGCTTCGCCCCTGAAATGAATTGCAGTACGTTATCATCCAACAACGTCGTCAGCTTGAGGAGATTTTTGGACACGGCTTCGATCGGTGGAGCCGTCGACATCGGATCCACGACGATCAAGCCTTCCGCGTTTTTCTGGAATGCTTCGAAATGAGCTTGAAGCACCGGATCCTTCCGTACGCGTGCCTGCCAATAGATCGGGTACTTCTCTTCGTCAACGCCGGTCATGAAGCTGCTGGCATTGTTTAACTGATCGTTAAAGATCGGGAGAATCGGATAATATTTGTCGTCCTTCACTTCATAATGAACGCCTTCCTGGCCGAGGGCGATGCCTTTGAAGGTCTCCGGCTCCAGCTTTGCGTTCAGAAAATCCATCGCCGCTTCTTTATTCTTGGAGGATTTCAGAATGCCGATATACCAGGTCGTGTTCGCCTTTGCGCCAACAACCGCTTTCCCATCCGGTCCCTTCAGATAAGGGATAATGGACGTTTTGGCTTCGGGGAAGTTTTTCTGGAGCGCAGCGATCGTTGATCCCGCGTTCCACCAGGCCAGCTTATACATGGCCGCATTGCCGCCGGAGAACTTCTCGATCGATTCCTGGGCGGTGTTCAGCGGGGTTTCCGTATCCAGCAGGCCTTCCTTATACAATTTGCTCATGTAGGCAATGTACTCTTTCATCTCCGGTTGCTCCGCCCGATGCACCAGCTTGCCGTCCACTTCCTTCCAATCCGTGTACACGCCAAAGGTCGTAGCGATGTCTCCGTAGATAGAATCCTTGCTCATCGTCAGCGGGATGACATTCTTCTTCTCTTTGATCGTTTTCAGCACGGTGTACAACTCGTCTCGATTCGTTGGGATGGACAGGCCTAACTCATCTAGCCAATCCTGCCGGACCACAAGCTCCTCGCCGATGCTCACGCCTGCCCCGGTCTCGGGAATGCCGTAGATCTTCCCGTCGATCGTTGCGCTGGCGAAAGACTCCGGCTTGATCGACTGTTTGATATAGTTGCCATGGGCCTCCAGTAGCTCATCCATCGGTTCGAGCGCTCCCGCCGAAGCCAGATTATAGAACTGGGCCGCATTCAACTTGGCGATATCATAATTCTCTTTACTGGACACCATTAAGTTCAGTTTCTCATCCGCATTCTCCGCAGGAAGCAATTCATAATCCACATGGAATCCGGTTCTTTCCTCAATGTATTTCGCCACATATTCGGTTTTCGGATCAAACAGCCCGTATTGCATGATCATCCGCAGGTCCGGTTTACCCGAATTACCCCCGCCATTTGCTCCTTCCGAGGTTGCATTGGTTGTATTGCCCGAAGGCTCAACCGCATTAGGTTCCGACGTTCCGCCTCCTCCGCCGCATCCGGATAACACCAACGCGAAACTTAGAATGGCGGTAAGTACCGCCGATGTTTTCATCTTGAAAATCATGAATAACCTCCTTAATAAGCATTTTGTTATTGGGGTAGCACTGCAAGTAGAGCGCGCGCATCACCTCCTTCAGGAGCTGTTCTCATTGAGCCGACCTGAGCCGACCGACTCAACCTTTAATCGAACCGACCAGCACGCCTTTGACGAAGTATTTTTGCAGGAATGGATACACGAGCAGAATCGGAATAGTTGCAAGAAGAATCGAAGAGGCTTGAATCGACTGAGGTGTTGTGTTAATCGCGGCATCGACGTTATCCTTGAGGAAATCGCCGCTGGATGACACGAGAAGCTCCTTCAAGTAAAGCTGCATCGGCTTGATGGCCGGGTCGCTAATGTAGATCATGGCAGAGAAATAATCGTTCCAGAACGCCACGGCAAAAAATAATCCAATGGTGGCTAGCACCGGCAACGATAAAGGGAGCATCACCGACGCCAGGATCCGGATATTCCCCGCGCCATCCAGCTTGGCTGATTCCTCCAGCTCCTCTGGAAGGCCTTCGAAGTAATTTTTGATAATCAGCATGTTGTACACGTTCACCATCGCAGGGAGGAAGAGGACCGGAAAGGAATTAACCAGATTCAGGTTCTGCATCAGAAGGTAAGTGGGAATTAACCCGCCGCTGAACAACATGGTAAATACGAAGATCAACAGAAGTCCCTTCCTGCCGCGCAGCCGAACCTTTGACAACGGATAAGCCGTCAGTGTCGTCAGGAACAGACTACAAACTGTCCCAACCACGGTGAGGGCGATGGAGACTTTGAGCGAATTCAGGAACATGGAGTCTTGGAGCACATATTGATAAGTCTCGAGTTGAAGGCCAACCGGAAGCAAACCCACCCTTCCTGAGATCACGGCGCTCTCGCTGCTTAAGGACTTGGCGAGCAAATTGACGAAAGGCAGCAGCGTCGTCAGCCCCAACAAGATAAAGAAGATGTAATTGAGAACCGTAAAGCATTTCTCGGAGAACGAGGTTCTCATCGTCCCCCGTGGCGCTGGTAATCCTTCCAAAGCCTGTTTCGGTTCCATGCCTTCCCTTCCCCCTTCCTTACCAAATCCCGCGCTGCAAATATTTGCGGCTGGCTGCGTTCCCGGCAATCACCAGCGTAAAGGAGATGACCGCCTCAAAGAGCCCTACCGCCGTTGAGAAACTGTAATCCTGACTGCCAAGCCCTCTGCGGTACACATACGTGCCGATGACATCGGAAACCTGATAGACCACAGGATTGTACATTACCAGAATTTGTTCGGTTCCGGCTTCCAGTACGCTGCCGAGCCGCAAAATAAACATCAGGACGATAATCGGCGCGATCCCCGGCAAAGTAATATGCCAGAGCTGCTTCCATCGGCCGGCTCCATCCATTTTCGCCGCTTCATAGAGCATCGGATCAATCGTGGTGAACGCAGCCAGGTAGACAATGGTGCTCCAGCCGGTCTCCTTCCAACCCGCCGAAGTGATCAGCACGCTTCGAAATACGCTATTATCGAGAAAGAAAGCAATCGGCTCCATCCCCATCGAGGCCAGTGCCTTATTGACCATCCCACCGTTCGTCGACAAGAGATCCATAAATAATCCGCCAACGATGACCCATGACAGGAAATGCGGGAGATAAATTACCGTTTGCACCGTCCGCTTAAAGATCATGTTTCGCATCTCATTTAACATGAGAGCAATGACGATGGGTAAAGGAAACAGAATTACAATTTTAAGAAAACTAATAATGACCGTATTTTTGAACACTTGGGCAAAGTCCGGCGACGTAAACAGCTTCTCGAAATGCTTCCAGCCGACCCAAGGGCTGTCCGCAAACCCGCTGAAAATGTTGAAATCCTTGAAGGCAATACTTATTCCGTACATCGGCGTATACTTGAACAGCAAAACAAACAATATCCCCGGCACGAGCAGCAAATAGAGATCCCATTCCTTCCAAATGTCGCGCCCCAGCCGGCCCCAATAGCCGCGTTTGGGCTTGATCGTCCTGGCCGATTCGGGCCCGGGCCCGATATTCAATTGCATCCGCTTGCCCCCTTCCCCTGTATTCGTCCACTTGTGATAACATTGTAAATTTGGAACGGGTGGGCTGAGTAGGCGAGAGCAATTACTATTTGTGGTAATATGATGGTTTATCAACCTAATGAAGGGGTAAAAAAAGAAGCCTTGCGGCTTCTATTGATGTGGAGTTATGATCCGATCAAGCGACATGGGGAGTACGATGAAGGTTAAGCATGAATGTGCCCTGTAGGCTCCGAGCTCAAATCTCGTTAACGCTTGCCCTGATGCTTATTTCGAGAAAATAGAGAGATTTCCCATTCTAACGCTTGCCAGAGAGCTTATACGTGGGAAAACAGCTCCTTTTCCGCAGAAAACCGACAAATAAGCTTTCTAATCAGCGTTAGATTGACAACCACGCCATAAAGACCCAAATAGCGTTGCTCACAAGCGTTAAAGTTCGCTAACCCTTACACTCCCCAGGATTTACCCCCCAATACTTGCGGAAAACCTTGGTAAAGTAACTCACATCCCGGTAACCCACCGAACGAGCAGCGTCGTACACTTTATGTCCTTCCTGCAGCAGTGATTTAGCCCGCTCCATTTTGCGTTCGAGCACGTAATCCGAGAAGGCGACCCCCATCTCCTGCTTGAACAACCGGCTTAAGTAAGAGGAATTGATATACATGCGGTCTGCCACCGTGTGCAGGTTTAATTCCTGATCCATTTCCTCATTCAACAACCGCAAAATCTCCTTCACCACCTGATGGCTGTTCGCTTTGCGTTGCTCCTTCACGTAGACCACAATCCGGTTAACGATTCTCGTCATATGCGCCCAGGTCTGCGTTTGAGTGCTCAGTAAGCTCATGTTCTGGATATACCTCGCATCATCACCAAGCACCTGTTTGATCGTCCAGCCCCGCTTTTGAATCATTCGGGTAAACAGACCATGCACAAAGAACACCGACTCATGAAACTCGTCCGAAGTCTCCATCTTGGTAACCTGTTCATCCCATATCCCTTGCAGGGCTTCCATGGCTTTGGCCTCGTCCGCGGTCTCCATCGCAATCTCTAACTCCTTCTCCAGATTGGGTTGGATCGCGAAGGGCCGAGCGTACTCCCTAGCTGTTTCCCGATACGGGATGATAAGATCATGCCCGTACACGACCCGCTCCTGCAGGGCATGGCTAGCCTGCCGGTATAACGAAACCAGGTGCTCTAGTGGACCCGCCCCTGCGCTAATGCCAGCACTGGCAGTTCGATGCAGCACTTCTTTAATCCGGGAGAGCAGCTGAGACAAGTCCGCATTCATCCGTAGCATCGCCTCGCTCACCTCTGTCTCTGGCCCAACCACGAACACCATCATCAGATTCATGTCCGAGTCGGTCGCGATCCACCAGGTCGGAGGGGGTAACAGTTCTTTGGCCAGAATTTGCAACGTAAACTTCTGAATCTCCGCCTTCTCCCCCTCCTCTGGAGATGGGTCCAGTTCCATCACGGCAACCGCGATACGATCCTCTTGCCGCAGCGGGATTTGCAAATCCATGCATTTGCTCAGGATCTCCCCGCGTCCAACCTTGCCGCCGGCCCACTGAAGGAAGAACAGATTTTGCAAATGTGGCAGGTTGGACAACCACTGCTTCTCTAACGCCGCCTGGTGCCGCCATTGTTCTAACTCGTGCTGCAGCTGTCGCCGGGCTTCCAGCACGGCTTCCAAAATTTCTTCCTCGCCCGCGGGCTTCAGCAAATATCGTGAAACCCCATGCTTCAGCGCAGTTTGGGCAAATTCGAAATTGTCGTGTCCGCTCAAAATAATGATTTTCATCAACTTCGTGAGCAATCCACGCTCTTTAAGCTCGCGCAGCAGAGTCAGTCCGTCCATCCCCGGCATTTGTACGTCGATCAGCATCAGATCCGGCTTCTTCCGTTCCATGAGCTTCAACGCATCCAGTCCGTTTGCCGCCGTGCCGATCATATCGATTCCGTGTGACTCCCACAAGATATTATAGGCAAGCGCCTGGCGCAGCCGGGGCTCATCTTCCACAATCATCAGATTCATCCCGTTCCCCCTCCCATGGAATGGATAACAAAACAGCTGTTCCTTCTCCCCATACGCTCTGAACCGTCAACCTCGCTTCCGGTCCGTAATACAATTTCATTCTGCTCAGCACATTGCGCAGGCCAAACAAATCCTTCGCCTGCTCTTCTTCCTGCAAATAGGCGGAAACCATGCGGGGATCCATATGGTCCAGCTCCTGCTGGATATAATGGAGCCGCTCTTCCTCCATTCCCGGGCCGTTGTCCTCCACGCGGATAAACAACGTCCGCTCCTGTTCAACCCAACTGGAGATGACCAGACAACCGTCCGATTCTTTCCCCTCCATGCCATGGATAATCGCATTCTCCACGATCGGCTGAAGCAGCAGCTTTAACAACGGAATCCGCTTGCTCCGCTCCGATATCCGATACTCCACACGGAAATTGTCCATGAAACGAAGCTGCTGGATACGCAAATAATAATTCAAGTGGACGATGCTCTCTTCGATTGTGAACACCTGCCGACCCTTGTTTAGGCTGAGCCGGAAGAAGCTGGAGAGGTTCATCACCATCTCGCTGATTTCCTCTGCATCGTAATTTTTGGCCATCCAGTAGATCGAATCCAGCGTGTTATACAAAAAATGCGGGTTGATCTGGGATTGCAGAAAGCGGAGCTCCGTCGTTTTCAGGCGCAACTGCTGCTCATAATGATCCTCGATCAGGTGTTTCTGCACCATGGCCATGCGATTAAAGGATTGGATCAAAAATCCAAACTCGTCCTTCCGATTCGTAGTGACATGGATCCCCAGTTCCCCGTTGCCGAGTCGTCTCATCCCCTTGGCCAATTTCAGTACGGGAGAAGCGATTCCGCTATACACGACCCAGGATACGGTGAAGGCAAGAATCAGGCTCAGCCCGATAATCGCAAAGGTAAACAGGCGCAATTGATCGGTCTCTTGATACAGCTCGCTTTTGGGCTGGACCATGGTCAGTCGCCAGGTCGAATAGGAGGAATCCATCGTGACGGTCATATCCTGATCCGGAAGATGGGGGGGCGATGGTTTGCCAACCTCAAGCAGCACTTCCCCCTGTTCATTTGATAATGCGATTCGGCTGTTTTCCGAAGGCAGCAAGGTTTTGATAATATTCAACAATTTATTCTTACTGAACGACACGACGAGCAGATTCGCTTGCCGATCGCTGTTGTACAAATCCATCGCCCGCAGAAGCGAGATGCTGTCGGTGTTCGTCAATTGCCCAAAAGTCACCCCGTCCGTAACCGCATAGTCCGACTTCACATAAGAGATGCCTGTCCCGTTATGGCGGGCGGTCTCCACGAACCATTCCTTCTGGGCGTCCCCTGCCAGTTGTTTGCCTCCGTAATGGGTGGAAATCAGCATCCCTGAGGCGGGATGATAGACGGAAATTTGTGAGATATATCGGTTAACCGAAACTGAGTTCGACAGTTGTTCCAAAATATAAGAGAAAGCCAGGATCGATTGCGGCGAGAAATCGCTGCCGTTCTCGTTCAGCAGTGCATTCATGGCGGGGTCTCCGGCGATCAGCGTCGAAATCTCCTCAACGTTCTGGAAGACCAGGTCCAAGTGGTTCATCGCCGAGGAAAGGGCCGTTTCGGTCCGATGCACCGCCTGGTTATAAAGGATATCCCGCGATCTCTCCACCGCAAACAGACTAATCAGGACCAACGGAAGCAAGATGAGTATAAAATATCCGGTCAGCCGGAATTGAATATGGTGCGAAAATCGGTTCATGATCCATCGAATCACGGTATTCCTCCTCCAAGACGTGTGGCCCCGCTATTACTTCCTGCTTTTGTACCAGCGATTGACTTCTTTCGTTATTTCACTCCCTCCATCCGCTTTCCATCGCTCGACATATTGATCGAACGCATCCAGGGGTTCGATCCCTAAAATAATTTTGACAAATACATCCTCCAATCGAGTCAGGTTCTTGCTGTATTTCCCCATCGCCGGCGTCGGAATCCCGTAAAATGCGTTAGACATAATATTGCGGTGAACGGTTTGGATATTGTTATATAGGTTAAAATCGCCAAGCGAGTCGAGGCGCTGCTTAAATAACGTTTCGTCGGGAACGTCCACCAAGGACTGATAAATCCCCCGGTACAGGCTCTCGTCATGCAAGGCGAAATCCGTAACGATCCGATCTCCTTCCCGCCGCCAAATTTCATTTTCAAAACCGAGCTTCAATGTCTTATAGTCACTCGCGATAAAATCCAGCAATTGAATCACTTCAACTGCATGCGGGGAATTCGCCGGGATCACGTTATAGCCGCGAATGAGATCAATGCCGTTTACGCCTTTGTCCCCTTTGGGTCCCGTAGGATATCCCAATGGAATCCAACGAGCGTCCGGGTCCCGTTTCATATTGGCAGCGATCGGTCCACGCGTATCGTACCAGGTTGCTGAGAATAACCCCACTTTCCCGTTCTCGACCTTCTCGAACAAGTTTGTCTGAAGGTTTAACGGAAACTCTCGTTCCAGCAGCCCTTCTTGGTACAACCGGGCTAGAAAGCCAAGCGCTTCTTTCGTTTCTGGCAGAATATTTCCGTAAACCAAATGACCGTCACGTTCAAACCAGGTGTCCAGTTGCGTACCGTAGGCGCCGAAGAACGGAGAGGAGCGTCCAAGCTCGGCCGTGAACGTCAAACCCACGGTGTCCTGCAAGCCATTGCCGTCCGGGTCATCCCGGGTGAAGGCTTGAATGACTTTGTAATAATCGTCCAGCGTTTCCGGAGGGTCTAGACCCAGCCGGTCCAGCCAATCTTTTCGCGCATACATCAACTCGATGCCGGTCACTTCGTTTAAGCTAGGCACGGCATAAATTTTGCCGCCGTATTTGACTCTATCCCATACTTCCGGAGGAATTTTCTCTTTCAGGTGAGGGCCGTACCGGTCGATCAGATCATCCAAGGGTAACAGTGCCCCCTGTTTGACATAATTGTCAAACCATACGGGCTCATAGGCATGCAGCATGTCGGGGAGGTTCCCGGAAGACATAATGACGTCCAGTTTTTCATCGTAGACCTCGGTTGGGGGCGTATTGACCTGAATGTCCAGGCCGGTCTGCTCTTCAATATAATTCAAATAACGGTTGTCGTTCTCATCCATGCCCTCGGGAAAAGTCATACCCAGATCGGAGATGACGATGCTGACCTGAGGACGAGAACGCTGATCGCCTCCAGTAGGCAGGTCCTCGGCTTGTCCGGGTAGGCTGCATCCCGTGAGCTCCGTGGCAATTCCCATGATCAACGTCAATAATAGCAGCAACCGCTCGTTCCTCCGGAGCAGAATAGATCGTATTCTCATTGTGTCCATGTCCCTCCTACTCCCCTCAATCTAGCTTGCATATCCGATCAGACCCGTTTATCCCTCTCCTATAAACCAAATTATACATAGCGACGCCTAGAGAATTTGTCGAACGTTGATAGCGGTCATCTAGAAAAAAAACTAAAACTAATAGGGAGACCCGGGTTTGAATAAAACAAGATCAGTCCCAACCCGGCCGTTGAAAATGAATCCAAGGCCGGATTGGGACTGATCTGATCCCGTCATCTTCCAAACTCATCCTTATATTCATCGACCGGGTCCCATTTGGACCAGGCTCCTTCAAGGAGGTTCCCCTCCGGATCACGGAAATAGAAATACTTTGCTTCCCCGTTTCCCAAGGTCATCAAGTCTTCTACTTCAACCCCTTTATTCCGTAACATCTCATGCGTGTATTCGATATTAGGACAGTTGATCGCCATGATCGGAAACGGATTTCCGTTGCGCAGGATTTCTAGTCGATTGGGACTTTCCGTCTCAATCAGCAATAACGCAATCGAATGTTGATGCGGGTGATGTAACACGGCTAGATTAGATCCGCGGTCTTCGAATTTGTTTATCAATGTAAACTCTAGATTGTCCGTATACCACTGAATGGACGCGTCGATACGGGATGTCGGTACATACACATAACCAATCCGCGAAAATTTATAGGTTTTACTCATCCGGGGAATAACCCCCTGCCTATCAAATTGGCCGTTACCGGCTTCTTACCGATTTCTCGTGACCATACGGATAATTGGCCGATATGGTGGATCTCGTGGGCGATCACGTGCCGCAAGACTTCACCGTAAGTATGGGCTTCCCGCTCTCCCTCATCTGTGATATCGATCATCACGCGATCTTCCAAACTATCTTTCCAATCATAAATAAATGGTGCAAGCTCCCCGTGACAGCGGTCGGAAAAAGCCTTGACCTCAGCTAAGCTGGCCACTTCCTCGAAAGGAGGGAGATTGACCGTTCTCTCTTGGATGCCACCAACGATCCACCCATATTCGACGGCCACAATATGATACAACGTAGGAAGGATGCGTCCGAGTCCTCCGGTGCGTTTCTTCATCAATTCTTCCTCGCTTACCGTCTCGCACCAGTCAAACCAATCGCGGCGGACTTGCCAGTTATACTCGAATAATTTCAACATCCCTGATCCTCCTTCAAAATCTCTGAGTCACAACCGTGTTCCACATCCAAATAATTAGACGCAATAGGCAATTTTCCCTTCCGATGGAACAAATGGATTCGGAATAGACATGCCGTTTTTTTCGGACGATATACGGAAGTATTCACTTAATCCTAAAGCGCTTACAATGGTGGAAAATGTTTCTCTATTTTAAAAAGGAAGTGAGGAGATTCAGATGTTTGTGTTCCTTGCTAAGCGAAAAGATAGGTTCTTCAAACAGCTCGCCGCCCTATGCATCGCTTCTCTTCTTCCGCTTCTCCCGCTTGGCCCCCTCCCAATGGTCTCAGCCGCTTCCCTCGTAACGATTGACACCCCTGCCCACGGTGATGAAGTGGAGGTAGGAATGCTTACCGTATCAGGCCAGTACACGGAGGCGTACAACGTCGTCCTGATCGTCAATGGCACGGAGCAACTGCCGACCCGGACGGACGGCGAAAACGGCGAAGCCTCGGGCGTTTGGAGTGCCGAGCTGGACACCAGCCGATATGACGGTGAGATCACCCTGCTTGCCAAAGGAACGCAAAGCACGACCCGATACGGTGTATCGAGTCAACCGATTACGATCCGTGTGGATAACCCCCAGGTGACGAAACCCGCCGTTTCCATTACGAATCCGCTGGATGGGGCGCAGCTTAGAGGGAAAACCACCTCGATTCACATTTCCGTAAACTCCAGGAGTCGCATTCAGTCAGTGGAAGTTCGAATCAACGGTGGGGCCTGGCAGAAGGCCGTTAAGTCCGGAAAGCTTTACAAATATACCCGGAATACCAAAGACCTTGGCGATAAGACCTCCAGTCTGGAAGCCAGAGCGATCGATGAATTTGGGAATATCGGCCGCAGTATGACCGTATATGCTTCCACGGGAGGAGGAACCCACGAACCCGTGACGGTTGAGAGGCAGGACCGTGCCATGTGGATATGGGAAAAAGCTGCCTACAATCTGTTCCTGAACCCCGGATCCAAATCCGCTCTAAAAGCTTTTGCCGAGGACACGACCACCTTTGATTCGGATCCAATCACAACCTTCTACATCGGCGTGTTCCCTTACGGCGGAGTCGATATTCTCGAAGAGTATCCCGACAAGGTACGCGATTTTGTGAGCTGGGCGCATGACAACGGCTACCAGGTTCAGGCCTGCATTGCCGGTGGGACAACGCCGCCCTATATGGGAGCGCTAGCCCCTTATCATGAGTATGCCGTCCGGGAAATCGAGAAGGTCATCAACTATAATATCGCGGCGACTCCAGCCGAACGATTCGATGGCGTGAACGTGGATATCGAACCGTATATCCTGCCGGAGTTTAACGCGGAGAAGCCTACGGTTCAACTGCAATACCTCGATGTGCTGCAGAAAATGATCGATCGCCGGAACGCCGCCGGCATTGACTTGCCCTTCGGACCGGCCATTCCGCGCTGGTTCGACAGCAGCGAAGGCGCCAAAGAGATTACGTGGAACGGGGAAACCAAATGGCTCTCCGAGCATGTTCAAGATCTCAGCGATTACATCTCAATCATGGATTATCGCGACGTGGCGGATGGGGGCGTCGGCATTATCGCCCAAGCGCAAGGCGAACTGAGCTACGCCAATGTGATCGGAAAGCCGAATTCCGTCGTGATCGGCGTTGAAACGCTGGATATCGCAAGCAGCGGCGATCCGGAAACGATCACGTTCCGTGAAGAAGGGCGCACGTATATGGAAGCTGAGCTGGATAAAGTGTATGCGGCGTTCCAATCCGATCCGGCCTTCGCCGGCATCGCCATGCATCATTACGACTCGATCCGCTGGCTGCCCTCCACCTGGGGACCGGACGGCCATCTCTGGCGCGTCGATCCCGCTGATACGGAGCCGCCTTCCGCCTTGCCGGATCCGCCGCTGGCCTCGGCAGCCGGTTTTCAGTCGGTGCAGCTAAGCTACGGGCGAGCCACGGACAATTCCGACATCGAGCATTATCTGATCTATCGCGGTACGGAACCCGATTTTTCGCCGGATGACGCTCATTTAGCCGGGACCTCCAGAAATTTGACGTATATGGACACGGGATTACTCTCGAATACGACCTATTACTATAAGGTCGCAGCCATGGACATCAGCGGCAATATCGGGCCGGCGACCTCTCCGGAGGCATCCGCGACGACGGCGACCTCCTCCACGTACCTGAAACCGATGATCGTCGGAAATATGGAGATTACCTTCAACGGGACACGCGCCGAAGTCCGCTTGGAAATCATCGATCTTGAAACCGGCCAAGGCGTGCCCGCCGCTGTGTATGGGCGATTTACCCAGAGCGGAGGGCGTTACATCGAAATGTCCACCGATGCGAATGGGTACACCAGCGGTTCGTCCGAGGCGTTAACCTCCCCTTCCGGCGAAGTTGGCTTCTTGCCCCAGCGGATCGTGGCTACCGGATACTATTGGGCGTCGGCCTATGACCTGAACCGGAACATCACCGCCATCTGGCCGCAGCGTTAATCCCTGGCGCGGGCTAATACAACCGATACCGTTCAATGGCCCGGCGAAGAGAAGCGATCTCCTGCCGGGTCATTCTGTAGTGGGCGAGATCATTCGCGGCTTCCTCCGGAATCACGCCGGACAGCGCAAGGCACCCAAGCATACGCAATATATATTGATCCATCGGGCGGATAAATGTACTCTCGGCATAGCCGTCCACCCGGGCGGATAACGCCATGAACATTGCGTAGTCTCCATCGGCATACGCCTGCATCAGGTCATGCTGAATGTTCGGGAACGCGGCGCCTAGTCCAACCAAGGCGCCGCGAGCCCCGCGCATCAGCGAATATCCGAACATCCGGTCCTCTCCGGTAATGAGCAGCTGCTCCGGGAATTCTTCGGACATGAGCGTGGACACGTCCTGCAGCGTCATCACGCTGTCGAGCGTCGCCATTTTGATCCCTACTGACATCTCAAGGGACAACAAGGCTCTTAGCACTTCAGTGGAGTAGGCGATTCCCCCGGCCTCGGCATATAAATAAAACAAAATGAGAGGTTTCCCCAATTGCCCTAACGCTTGATGATAGTCCACAATGGCTTGATTCCGTTCCGTTTCCGGGAGCTCATGGAGAATCACAGGCGGAAATACGAGCAGAGCGTCCGCTCCCCCCTGAACCGCATCGGCAGCCATGGACAAGCTGTCCTGCTTCCATCGATCTATCTTGGCCGCACCCAGCAAACGGAAGTCCGGGATCGCTCCAACGCCCGCTACCAACAGCTTGGATTCTCCAAGCGCCGCTCTCCACGTCTCTAGAACCGAAATTCGCTCCGAACGGTCCATATGTAATCCCCGTCCTGTATGTGCCCAAACGGCCGCCCCGGCGATGGATTGTGACGCAAGATACCGAGCATAAGCTTCCTGCGCTTGCTCATGGATCTGGCCCGTAAGGTCGCGTGGGACCGGAACGGCCGGGACGAGTCCCCATGCCAAGGCTTGTCTCACCTCGGTAATAATCATTCGTGATCCCCCTTTACGAAAATATCGCGTCCCCGCTCCCGATACCAAGTGGTCACCTCGCGGAACGAAGCGATCCCCTCCCGATGTCCGATTTCCCCAGTTTCCCTTAAGTGAAGCATCCAGGTGACCAATCCGTTCTCCGGATGAAAATACAACTCATGCAAAGCCCGCTCCGTTTTGCTGCCAATGGTCATGCCATACGCGCTGGAGGGCAGCTGAAACAAGGTGTGCATCTGCAAGCTTTCGGCGCCGCGCAATGCGTATTCCAGCGCCATCTTACCGGAGTGCACATCTCCTGTCCCCGAAATGCCGGGAACAGGCACCGTCAGCTCTCCCTCAAGCTCCAATCGGCGCAGCCTGGAGAGCAGCCGCAGATTACGGCGACTCAGGTCCGGCCCGCCATAGGCGGCCCCGCGCTTCTCGCCATCTTGACTCGTCCGTTCATAAAGCCGATTCGCGTAGACGAGATAATCCGGCCGAACCTCACCTTCTTCGATCAACGTTCTAATCGTCCGCAATTGAAAGTCATCATCAAACACCGTATTCATCAGTTTAATTCCCAGTTGAAGCTCGTCCGGCGGCAAGGCCGATTGGATCAACTTGGGCACCTCTCGATACCATCGCAGGATGGCCTCCTGCTGCTTCGCTCGATCCGATCCGGCCAGGGTCGGGCTAAAGTCTTTTTCCATTTGCAGAGGACCGCTTCCCGTGAATTGCCTCCAAACCTGAGCTAAACTTTGTGTTGTATGCCTATATTCGTCCAGCGCAAAATCGTCGTCCCCCGCCGGCAAGTGATATTTGCAGGAAGGCACGACGACGGTCCCCCATTCGGACCCATGGCGCAGTGAGGCTGCGAATAAGCCCAGGTATTCCGCAAACGAACCATGCCACCCCCGTCCATGCCAAGTAACGTTCCACCCCCTGTCGCCTGTTTCCTTCCCGGTGATAGGCTCCACCTTCATCCGCGTATCCTTGACGGCCCAAGCCTCCATCCCGCGATGGCCTTGTCCGTTTTCCGCGATCACGGTTTTTAGGACGACAAATCCCAGGCCGGCCTGCGCATCCGTACGGACTTGAGCTTCATTCAGCGACAGCTGGCCCGCGGCTTTGCCAAACGGGTTCTTGATCGGAGTAAGTCCGTACCTGGAAGCGACGTCGATGCCATACGCCTCCATCAAATAAATCTCAAGCCGCTTCGGAAGACCCGTATGTCGGAACCGTTCGTAGTCGCGGCGAATCCGGACCCCATCCGTATGGCGGTGGCTGGGAACGGCGGGCAGTATCAGGCGGTTCATTGGCTTCATCCCCTTTTGAATAACGCTATATCCTGATTTGTATGCCGAATCTGCCCCCGTTTTGTCCTCCGAAACGCCTATTTTTCCCCGATCAAAAGAAACCGTCGATGTGCAGTGCGTAAATTTGTCGGGGTCGACCGCGGCCCACCGGCTGCTCCTCCCCCACGATGGTGGCTAATTCGTATTTCTCCAACGCGGCCATGATTCGCCGAGCGCTGCGCAGGGTGATCCCGAATCCTTCCGCTAGCTGCGCTGCGGTTAAGGCCCTGGTGTCCAGCCTGCGACATAGAGAGATCAACCTGTTCAGCGTTCCGACGCTGAGGCCGGCTTTTTTGGCCATGGAGATCAGCTCCGGGTCTTCGCTGCGTGCCGAATATTTCAAAGTCAGCTCTGATCCCATCGGCCCGTAAACCTGCCCGTCCTGCATCATGAGAAAACAGTTGCCGCCCCCGCCCGCTTTGGCTTTTAGCAACGCTTCCCGCGCTTTTCCTTCCGCCTCGTTCGCCGTTCGACCGAGGCCGATTCCGATACTCGCCTTCCACTGCAGCCGCTCCATCACCTCCAGCAGCAGCGGGGCTTGCTCGAATTTGCGAGTCGCCTGTTCAATGATCCCCCGCGTGGTGATGAAGGAGACCTCGCCCGAATCCGTCCAGTTGATCAAAGACTGCGTCTCCTCCCCGAAATCGATCAGGATTTGCTGAAGGATGATTTTTTTGCGCTGAACCTCGTAGTCGGAAGCCGCCTCCTTCACAACCCGTTCGAAATGATCGATATTCAGAATGCCGATCGCCATTTGCGTGCTGGATAAACGAAGGCTCTTCCCCTCGAGGAGCGCACGGTTCAGCACGTCCCGAATGGACGATTGCGTAGGCACGACGCGAAAAGCGGGAACGCCCAGCTCAACGAGCTGCTGATACACCGAAGTGACACAAGTGACGGTGGCCGCGACGAGCCCCTGGCTCCACAACTCGTAGTGAAAGGCGACCAGATCTTCGTGGCGCGTACCGGCGCTGTACGGTTTGACGTAAATTTGCCGGCGCACCAGGCCAAGCTCGTCTAACTGCTCCTCCAGTTCATGCCGCAGGAGCACGTCCACGCTGATACGGATTTCCCCATCCATCTCTAGCAGCTGGGTGCGGTAGAAATCAAACAACACCTTATACAACGTAGTCCCGGAATATTGTACATGCACCATCGGTAGGCCGGGCTCGCTATCGAGTGCGAGCTGATAGGGAATCGGACCCGTAAACAACAGGATGTCCGCCTGCTCCCGAACGCGGGCCACGACTTCGAGCGTATCCTGCTCATGTGGATAGGGGGCCGGGATCATATGGAGCTCCTGAAACACGCTGCCGACTTCCACCACCTTATCGACCAAGTCGCTTGGACCGATTACCGCCACATTGAGGTTCAAGGACGATCGTCACCTCCACCGGACAATTCCTGGGTCACTTCGATGAGGGAAAGTTGCGTTAACTCCAGGACCCGATCGCCGAAATATTCAAACGAGAGAAATCCGTCATACTCCAGCTCCGCCAGATTTCGCAGGATTGCGCGATGGTCACTGTCCCCTTGCAGCACGGGAACGGGAACGCTTTGGGCCCAGTCCTGGTGGTTCCATTGATAGTTCTTGAAATGAACGTGGGGTATCCGGCGATAGAACCGATCTAGGGCAGGCAAGGGATCTTGGTGATCAACGAAAAAATTAAACCCGTCGAAGATCAATTCCAACTCCGGGCCAACTCGATTCAGCAGCTCAGCAATGTCGTCTGTGGTATCGGCCAACGTATTGTTATGCATTTCGATGACCAGTCGAACTCCATCCTGCTCACAAGCTGCGGATGCAGCCGATAGACCGGATACTACGCTATCCCATAAAGAGGGGGGCGCCTCACGGGACGATAGATGCCCTGCGAATGTACGTATCCTCGGGCAACCCAGTTCCTTAGCCCAACGGGCTGCCCTCTGGACCTGCTGGAGTTCGGCTGCTTCGTTTTGGGAAAAGGAGGTGTACGTACTGATTGCCGGGACACTGAGACGTTGTTCGGATAATAACCGTCGAAGGTCGTGAGTCGTGCCGCCGCCATCTAAATACTCCGTGATGTGGCCGTCCCATAGCTCAACCCCATCAAGCTGTAACCGGTTAGCTGCCTCCAGCACTTCCTTGAGGATCATCCCTTTGAGTCCGGTGGAGCAGATACTGAATTTCATCGCGAGGGTTTTCGGCTCAGTCGACAACCTGTTCCACCCCCGTAGCCTGTGAACGGTACACCGCCTCTAGTACGGCGATCACCGACTTGGCGTATTCGCCGGAGCATTCCGGCTCCGAGCGATGCTCGATGGCATCCAGCAGATCATATAGCTGCGAGGCAAACGGAGATTCGGCGCCTTGGGCATCATCACCTTCCACCGGTTCGTACTCCCCGCCGCTGCTGATCCATAGGCCTTGGCGGGATACCAGCCTGGCCATTCCGCCGGTAAAAATCAGCTCCGTTTCGTCCTTTGCCACGCCCGCATAGCCGGACTGGACGATCACCGCACCGATGCCGCCCTCCGTCTCCGCCAGTACGACGCCGCTGCCCTCCACATTGCCGATCGGCGCTTCATAACTCAACACCGCCTTGACCTTCGTCACCCGGCGACCGGTCAACCATTGGATCTTGTCGATCGAATGAGCGCCCAAATTCATCAGGATGCCGCCTCCGGCCTTCTCCTTCTCGAGGAACCAGCGCGGACGTTCTTCTTCGAAATAGGCTTTGTGCCGAGTGTCATGAATCGCCACTAGCTTGCCCAGCCTGCCGCTTTCGATCAAAGCCTTCGCTTGCCGGTTCGCCGGCAAATAATGCTGCGTATGCCCGACCATCAGCGCTACCCCGGCTTCCCTTACCGCGGCCAGAATCGCGTCGCAGGACGCCGAGCTGTTCGCCATCGGCTTCTCCAACAGCAGATGGCAGCCCTTCGCTGCGCAGAATACGGCGCATTCCTCGTGCAGATGATGCGGCAGCGCGATGATGGCGATGTCCGGCTTTTCCTGAACGATCATTTCCTGGTAGCTGGGATAATAGGCGAGGCCATATTGGGCCGCGACATCCCGCCCTCTAACGCCATCGGGATCCGCGACCGCCACCGCGGTCAACCGCTCCGGCCCCAGTTGCCGAATCGCGTCCAGGTGGTTACGCGAAATGCCGCCGGCCCCGATCATTACAACCCGATAACTCATGATCTTCCTCCTTTACCGCCTCTACTTAATGCCGGCGGAATTGCTGCCTTGGCACAATCCCACCGTCTCTACTTAATGCCGGCGGAATTGCTGCCTTGCACAAAGTATTTCTCCGCGAACAGGAACACGAGCAGGATCGGAATCAAGCTCATCAGCGCGGCGGCCACCATATACTGCTCATTGCCCGACCATTGTCCGGCCATGGACAAGATGCCGATCGGCAGCGTAAAGTTCTCCTTCGACGTTAGGAAGATGGCCGGAGACAAAATCTCGTTCCATTTCGTCATGAACGTGAACACCGCCAGCGTTGCGAAGGTCGGCTTGCACATCGGCATAAAGATCCGCCAATAGATTTGCATCGGATTACAGCCGTCTAACCGGGCTGATTCCTCATAATCTCGCGGGATGCCCAGAAAGGCTTGCCGCATGAGAAAAATGCCAAACGGCTGGGCCAACCATTCGATGATCCAAAGCGGAGTCAGCGTGTCGAGCAGATGCAACGACTTAAAGATTACGAACTGCGGAATGATCAGGACGACCGGCGGAATCATCATCGTGCCGAGAACGACGAGGAACAGCGTATTTTTGAACGGAAACTTCAGCCTGGCAAACGCGAAAGCGACCATGGAGCACGAGATCAGCGCACCGATGACCGACAGCACGGTGATGATGACGCTGTTCATCGTATACTGGCCAAACGCCCCAAGCTTCCAGACCTCAACGTAATTGCTCCACTGCACGGGAGAAGGAAACCACTCTGGAGGAACTTTGGTGTATTGAGCGTAGCTTTTCAAGGAATTAAACACCGTCGTAAGAAAAGGCAGCAGCATGATCAGCGAGCTGCAAATAATGACCGTATAACCGGCGATTTTTTTCTTTCTCATTCGTAATGCACCCACTTCTTCTGCAACGTCATTTGGACGACCGTCAGCAAGAACAGGATCACGAACAGCACCCAGGCGATCGCGGAGGCATACCCCATACGCAAGAACGAAAATCCCTCCTGATACAAGTAAATCATCAGCACAAGGCTTGCTTTGTTTGGCCCTCCTGCGGACGAAGCGTCCATCGCCCCGCCGGTCATGACGTAGATTTGCTCAAACGCCTGGAACGTCGATATCGTGCTCATGATCAGCACGAGGAACGTGGTGCCCGAGATCAGCGGCACGGTGATGCGGCGGAACTTCTGAAGCGTGCCCGCGCCGTCGATTTCGGCCGCTTCGTACACCTCGGACGGGACATTTTGCAGTCCAGCCAAATAAATCACCATAATGTACCCGATGCCCTTCCATACTGCAATCAGCACGAGCAACGGGATGACGAGATGCTCATCCTGCAGCCACTTCTGAGGATCCAGGCCTAACGCCTGCAAGAGCGAGTTGGCAAAGCCAAACCTCGGGTTAAACACCGCGTCCGACACGTACATGATGACCGTCCAGGAGGAGATGACCGGCAAGAAATGCGCGAGACGGAACATTTTCAGCGCCCGCAGCTTCTGGTTTAGCGCCACCGCGAGTACGAGGGCAAAGAAGGTCTGCAGCGGCACGAACAAGATCGTGAAATAAACGGTGTTCCCCAGCGCCTTCCAGAAGACCGGCTCGCTCAGCAGCTTGACGTAATTGTCCATACCGGTCCATTTAGGCGGGTTCAAGATATCATATTCAGAGAAGCTGAAATATAAGGAGGCCAAGAGCGACCCGAGTACAAATACGAGAAAATGAACGAGATAAGGGGTCACCATCAGGAGCCCCCATTTGCCATCGTGATGCAACCGACTTCGTTTTTTGCGGATCGGGGAAGACCCGGTATGAGCCAGGTCTCCTGTCCGTAGATCTGCCGTTTTCCCCACCATGTTCATCACGCTTTCTTATCGATTTGGTCATCCGCCTCTATTTCTTATAAAATTCATCCAGCACCTGCTGTACCTCTTTATCTGCTTGGGTTAAGGCCTCGTCGACGCTAATCTCGCCTTCAAAAGCCCGGTTGATGTTGTCCCCAAACTTCCCGACCCATTCGCTCCAAACCGCGTTGACGTCTAGCGTGCCGGCGAATTCAAAACTATCAAGGAATGCCTTCTTGTTCTCCGGGTTGCCGCTTAAGAATTGCTCGGAGTTCGCCACCGATTTTTTGACCGGCACCGCTTCTCCCAGGGCCGCCCATTCATTTTGCGCTTCGTCTTCGGTCGCCCAGTATTTCACCCATTCCCAAGCCGCGTCGCCTTTCGCCCCTTCCGCCTTCTTGTTGATGACCCAGGAGTTCGCGATGACCGGGGAGAACCGTTTGCCGTCCGGCCCCTTGGGCAGCAGGGTCACGTCATAATTCAACCCCGCTGCATTCGCATCGATTGTGCGGGCATAGATCCCGATGCGCATGGCTGCGGCTTTGCTAGGAAATGGCGCCATGTTGCTTTGGAAGCTTTTCAAATCAGAAGGGGTTGTTAACAGTTCGCGCTGCATACCGTCTACGATCCATTCCATCGCTTGCTTGTTCTCTGGCGTATGGATGATCGACTTCGTCAGCGTTTCGTCCAGGACGCCGCCGCCGTACGATTTCAGCACCGTCATCCAGCCTTCGGTAATGCTAAAGAACGTCAGGCCGTATTGCGCGACTTTGTTTTTATCAAAAGCGGCATCCGTCGCATACGCTCCGTTCGAGTCCTTGGTCAGCTTCTCCGCCGCTGCCTTGAGATCGTCCCAGGTCCATTCTTCTGTCGGATACGCGACCTTAGCCTCGTCGAACATGTCCTTGTTATAGTAGAGGACGGCGATTTGAATCCCCTGCGGGACGCCCCAGTATTTCCCGTTCGCGTCTTTGTTGAAATCGAGGCCGTAATAGTCGTCCTTCTTCAAGTCCCGATCGATCCATTCAGTCAAATCCTTTAAGACGCCGCGTTCCGCGTATTTGGGGACAAGCACGCCGTCGGACAGCCAGAGGTCAGGCGCGCTTTCCGCGGCAATCTGCGTGTCGAGCTTTTGGAAGAACTGATTGTAAGGCGAGGATTCCGTCTTGATCGTGATATTCGGATGCTTCTCCTGAAACTTGGCGATCAGCTCCTGCATCTTCGCATCGGTTTGTGCCGAGGAATAATAGCCTAGTCTCAACTCCACCGGCTTGTCGGCCGTTTCTTGCGGTTGATTTTGCTGCTGCCCTTCCGCCGTACCTCCGTTCCCTCCGGTCCCGCCGCCATTCGTGGACGGAGTCCCGTTCTCTCCCCCGGAACATGCCGAAATCAACAACACAAACGTCAAAATGACGATTGCTCCGATCCCTTTCCGTTTCATGCCCTGACGTCCCATTTCCATCCCCCTTGCTTATTCCCCACCCCATGTAAGCTATTTCAAGAAGGTCGATGGGAGTGGTGCTGTGATTATCTTCAAAGTAAAGGACCCCGAATTAGAGTTCAACGTCCTTAAATCGCCCCAAAATCGCGCGCACGCTAAACATTCACAATATACGTTTGAGCGAAAGGCGCTGCGGCGTGAGCTCGGCGAACCAGCAGCACATCCCCGCTAAGGTGCACGTTGGCAAACTGGTACCCCCGAGGCCCTTGGTGTGAAAATAACACCGCATCCTCCCCGCTCTCATGTGTGACCGACAGTGCCGTCGCCAGCTCCCTTGGAACCGGGCGGCCGTAGCTGTCCAGCACGTCCAGTTGGCGGATGGCCGGCGGCGCCTCGCTCTGCCGCCGGGCTGGAACCAACACCGTGACAAACTTCGTAAACCCTTGCCCGGATTGCCGAAGGACGACTTTGCAGGCGGGCGTCTTCTCGTTATAGTTGCGCGAGACCCAGCTCGGTTCGACGTCGATTTTCACAGGATGAAGCGGAAGGACCCGAAGCACCGGCCCTCCGCTCCCGCTGTTACCGGCGTCTCCGATCACGAGGCGATTCTCGGCCTGAAACCGCACCTCCAGCCCCTCGGCTAGATGAAACGGCAGCGCGTAGGCGTGTTCCTCGTCGCCGTGGGACCGACAGGTATCGACGACAACCCAATAATCCGGCTTCACGAACAGGATTTGGCGCATCACCTGAACCGGATGGTGCAACCGCCAATAGCCGTCATGTCCCCCTTGGGCATAGTCGTAGCCCGGGGCGGTCTGCCACACGCGACCGAACGAACGAGCCACGTTCCTCCACTTCCAGGAATCCACGTAGTCCGATATCGTCTGTCCGTCGACGGAAATCGTATTGTGTTGGAGTGATTCCTTGAAATACTGGCGATCACGGGTTTCCATGTAGGTGCACCGTCCCGGATCGACCAGAAACTCGCGGCCGTAAGCAAACAAACTGATATGCAGGGCATCGTCATGTCCGTGGGCCCGAATCACGTCCATATGCCCGTTATCGAACCAGAGATAACGAGCCGTAGGCTCCCAATCGCTGCGCATAAAGGCATACCCGCCTTGCGCCAGCTCCTTGGAGACGAACTCCGGCACCGTTGCTTCGAGTTTCTCGTAGAGTTCGAACCCTCTTTGTCCGTAATACCAGATTCCTTCGTAATCCAGCGATCCACAGGCTTGCGATTTCAGATCGCCTCTCCGATACAGCACGGCCCCTCTCGCGAGCACGTCCCGGATATCCGTACTGTCGCTGTCGCTAAAATTCGGCTGGCGTCCGTCCGGTTGGATGATCGCCAGCGAGGCGGTGTACATTCGGTTTAGAGTATCATGGAGGGTGGGCGGCAACGCGATGCCGTTAAGCTCCGCAAGCCAAACCGATTCGAACAGGCAATGCAGCACCTCATGGTGGTACATGCTGCTTTGTTCATTTTGCAAGCCGTCCTCAAAAACCTGTAACGGGCACATCTCCACCAAGCGCTGGACCGCGGTTTGCCGCCATTTTTCCGCTTCCTCCAGATCGGGAAATAGCAGTGCCAATTGAAACAGGCCATTCGTTTCGAGAAATCCCCAGTTGCTTTGCCGGTCATGCGACGTATAGGCGACGCTCAGGTACATCCCATGCCGTCGGACCGCTTCGAGGAATACCGTCTCTTCCTCCGTCCCCCAATGCTTCGAGCCGCGCACGCAATAATAGCCTTTAAGCCAATGGGTGATTCGGATGCCGCTGTCCAGCTTGCGCCAAGTATCCTTGACATTGAAGCTGCGATCAGCGCTCCCCAACACTTCCGCTTCGGTCAGCGGGTTTTGTCTCATCCAATCCTTCAGCAGCCGGATATACGCCAGCGCATACGATTCTTGGCCGGTTAACCAATAGGCTTGCCCCAACTCGCCCATGTATCTCGCCCGGTTCAGCATGACGAGCCATTCCAGATCCCCGTTATGCCGGTAATACCAATCAATGCCGTTCGGGAAAGCCACCTCCTCTTCGCAGCGCTCCATATCCCAACGATGGGTGAAAATAAACGTGTTTCGCGCGGCCAAATCAGCCCGGTGGAGCACCTGCTTCACTTCTTCGGGCCAATGCTTGCGGCAGGCATCCACAATAAAGGGTCGTTCCTCCTCAATCCAGTAAAAACGCCGGGTTACCGGGTTATCATCCTCTCCTAACGCCATTTGCTTTGCTAGCCTCCTTCATGACTCATCCATCGGTCCACAAGGCATTTGATTTCCCATGTCGTCTTCAGTTAAAGCCCCAGCCACTCTTCCAACCCTTCTTGGACAAACCGATCATCGTTAAGATCAGGATATGCGCGATAAACGCGTTCAATTTCTGCAATTTGTCCGGGCGACAGCTCTTCTTCGGGATCGAGGCACCAACGTCCGGCCAACAAGCCTTGGCGGCGCAACACTTCATGGATGCCCGGAAGACAACCTTGAAACCCGTTAGCCGCATCAAAAAGGGCTGCGTTCGCATCGGTGATTCGCATGCCGCGCGTTAGCAACTCCGCAGGGATGGGGGCGCCGCTCTCGCGGAGAGCAATGATCTCCTCCAGCAGCTCCACCGCTTGGGACGTCCATACCGCCCAGTGGCCCAGCAGTCCGCCGACGATCCGCTTCTCCACCGTTTCCCTCGAGGTTGTGCGGTAGCTGAATACGGTGAGCAAATCCGCGACGATGTTATCGTCGTTTCCGGTATAAAGCGCAATCTCGTCCCGGCGACTGGATTCGCATACGGCCCGCACCACGTCCAGCGTCTGATAGCGGTTAAAGGGGGCAATTTTGATCGCCTTGACCCCCGGCAGCTCGGCCAGATCCCGCCAAAACGCGTAGCTAAGCCGCTTCCCGCCCACCGCCGGCTGCAAATAAAACCCGCAGACGGGGATCACCGCGGCGATCGCTTCCGTGCGGCGGATCAGCTCCGCCTCGCTGTCATCCGCCAGCCCGCCGTTGCTGACCAGGCCCAGGTCATACCCGAGCCCGGCGGCCAGCTCGGCTTCGCGAACCGCCTGCTCGGTTGGGCCGCAGATGCCTGCCACCTTCAGGAACGGGCGCTGTAGCCCGGCGGCTTCCACCTCCTCGGCGGCCAGGCGGAGTACCGGCTCAAACAAACCAATTTCAGGGTCGCGGATCTGAAATTGCGTTGAGTGAACCCCTACCGCGATCCCGCCGCTCCCAGCGGCGATATAATAACGCGTTAACGCGCGTTGTCTGCGCTCATCCAACCGGCGCGTCGCGTCCAGCGCCAGCGGGTGCGCGGGGATCACCGTTCCCCGGTGCAGCAGCTTGTGCAGCTCGGGTTTCAACTGCGGTTGATTGCCCATCAGAACACCCCTCCCCTTTCCTGAAAATGGGTAGGTTTCCCTAACGTATTTCCGCCAATCTCGACCCAATCCGCGGTCCAACACATCATTTCTCGGAGTGAAACCCGTGGATACCCCAATAAAGCATGCGATGCGGAAGCATTGCTTAATAACGCCGTCGCCTGTTCCTCCCCGGTGAATACCGGCCGGATTCCGAAGGCTTCGCCAAACCGTTCGGCCAGCCAACGGATCGATACCGTCTCCGGCCCAGTGATATTGAACGTCTTCGGCGGCGAATCGCAATGCAACAGCGAACGGATTGCCATCTCATTGGCGTCCCCCTGCCAAATGACGTTTACCAGGCCCATGTTCAGGTCGATGGGCTCCCGTTCCTTCACCGCCTTGGCTACCTCCAGCAAAATACCATACCGCAGATCAATCGCATAATTCAGTCGAAAGTTGACAAGCGGGGTACCGTTTTTACAGGAAAAATATTCAAATACCCGCTCCCGCCCCAAGCAAGATTGTGCATATTCGCCGATTGGCGCGGGGGCGGTTTCCTCCGAAGCCCCGCCCTGGGTAACCGCCGTCAGCGGGTAAATATTGCCAGACGAGAAAGCCACGATCCGCGAGGCTTTAAATTTCTCCGCCACCCGCCCCGGGAGATAGGCATTCATTGCCCAGGTATAATACTCGCGTCCGGTCGTCCCGAATTTGTGGCCGGCCATGTAGATGACATTCCGTGCCTCCGGCAGACGCGACAACGCGGCTTCTTCCAGTAAATCCGCCGAAACGGTGCGGATGCCCGCTGCCTCCAGCTCCTCCCTCAGCGTCCCCGAGGAGAACCGGGAGACGCCGGTGACCCTGGCGTTCTTCCCTGCGGCGGCCAAGCCCCGGGCAAGCAGTTTGGCCAAGCTGGGGCCCATTTTCCCGCCGACACCCAGAATCAGAACATCGCCGTCCAGCCCTGCAAGATCCCGAACCAGCCGGTCTGAGGGCTCGCTCAAACGCTGTTCCAGCTCAAGAATCGTTTTCATCTCTCATCACCTCATCTGGTTTTCCCCTTTATGGTAGAAGCGTCAGGAATTCCAGACAACGACCTTATATCGTCCTAAAAACAAAGCAGGAGGGAACCGGCCGCCGCCGATTCCCTCCTATAAATCTATGCTATAACTTTTTGGACAAGAGAATTTCAAGAGGATCCTTCTCCTGCAGCAAACACCCGACGTCGACATATCCAAGCTTCCGGTAGAAATGCTGCGCCTCCTCGTTGGATTGCGTCGAGGTCATTACGACTTGAAAGCCCCGCTCTTTCATTTGCTCTTCCCAGTGAAGGACAACATCCTTGCCAAGTCCCTGCCCCCGATAAGGTTCGTCAATCCATATGAGATTCATAAACGGCGTGTTGTCCCAAAAATAATTGAACCTCATCCAGCCGATGGCTTGGTTGGAATCCCGAAGGATGTAGATTTCCCCCGCCATAATCTTGGTTGGAATTAGCGTCCTTGCGAGATGTTTGTCCCTTTCGCTGATATAATCGATGTCTGCTTCGGTGGCGAACTCAATGTTCACTATTGCTCCCCCCGTTCGTTATCCATGCAGAGATCCCGGATCTGCCCAAGGATTACAGGGAAGTCGCGCGGATCCTTAATGACAAATAAATAGTCCGCTTCTTCTAGTCCCGGTTGATCCTGTTTCGAATCTCTTTGTCGATCCAAAACTTCCGAAAAACTAGACGCATTTCGAAAGATCTTATTTTTTCTCTGCGTCTTTTCCACGCGTTCCTCTAGCAAATGGAAGGGCAAATCAAAGTAAACCAGAATTCGCTTAAATCCCTTCTCCTGAAAATAGCGAAGCACATTCCTTCGCGAGGGTTCATGCAAATTTGAATTACTCAGAATGATGTGCATGTGACTGTGTTCTACCGCATACGCCACAATGGTATTGGTGATGGAGAACTTTAACGTATTTGGCCCTTCCGAGGGGCGCAATTTCATATAATGCGCGTTAATGAACGCAGCATGATTGTCCTGATCAATGACCACCGCATCTTGCTGCAAGACTTTTTCCAGCTCTGTGGCAAATGTCGTTTTTCCGCTATGTGTCATTCCTACCGTCATAATTACAAAGCGGCCCCTTGGCATATCTTCCATTTAGCCAATCTCCTTCATAAACGCTACGATTCTACCGGCTTCCCTAAATCCAATCTTTTGGTGAAACGCTTGGCTTACATGGTTATCCCATCCTGTATCCGACCCCAACTCTTTACATCCCAGAGATTTCGCCCAAACTTCCCCCGCCGCCACCAATTGCCTCGAGATTCCTTGATTTCGATGATTTTCGTCTACGTAAATTCCTTCTACATACCCGACCGGACTTGAACTGGAGCCTTCTACATAGTCAAATCGAAGGGACATATGCAAGAATCCGATATAGTTACTATCAATGGCAGCCAGAAAAACCTTATCTTTCTCGGATGCTAGTAAATCTTCGAACTCACCTCGTAGTTCCGACCATTCATGATCCGGCCAAAGCTTCAACGCCAAACGAGTTACATCATCCAGATTGGTTGGATTGGCATGTTCAATCATCATTCGTTCTCCCTCTAAGCGTACTCAAAGAATTTTTCGTCCCATCACAACCCCAAACATCCCAGTCATTCCTTCGTGATCGTTAAGCCCATATTGACGATAGAACGCTTCCTTTCCCTGGGACGCAAACAAGCCTACGAAAGCTTTTTCCGGTGCATTTTCTTTTAGGTAATTCACCAAAGCCTCCATGATCTGTCGTCCCACGCCCTGTCCTTGATGATCGGGATCCACAGCAACATCCTGTATGTAAAAATAAATCTGACCATCCCCTACGATCCGCCCCATCCCGACCACTTCACCCTTCTGCTCCACAACAACGCTGAATATCGATTGGCTTAAGGATAGGTCGGCGACCTCAAAGTTCATAAACTCTTTCCAACCTACGACGGTGCAAAGTTTAGTATATTCCTCCAACGTAGGTACTCTATGAATTACGGTGTATTTTGCGCTCAACTTATTTTCTCCTCAACGTAAAATAGAGTAGTCCTTCTTTTAACTCACTTTCTTGGTGAAACCCCAACTTCTGAAGCAGTCTCTGAGATTGGAGGTTATCGACTTCCGTCGTCGCCTCAATATAGTCCAGCCCCATAAGCTCAAACCCGATACGGATTAATGGTTTCATGGCCTCCTGCATGAGTCCCTTACCCCAATAACCTGGTGCTAAATCAAACCCGATTTCTGCTTTAGTTCCCGGATTCCCTTCGGTGTACCAGCAATGGTAACCGCAGGTCCCGATGAGCTCCTGGGTTTCTTTGCTGAATAATCCGTATCGGCATCCCGTGTCCTGGATATGGAAGGCGATGATCTCTTCGGCCTCCTGAAGATCTTTACAAACCTCAATATCCATAAATTTCGTGACCTCCGGTACCGAAAAATGCCTCAATACGGCGGCTGCATCTGCCAAAGTCAATTCTCTCATGAATAGTCTTTCAGTTTCCATGTTCGGATAATTCATGTTATACCGCCTTCGAAAAAGTTGTTCTGTCCAATCCTCAAAATGCTCCTCAAGAAATCTAATTTCCTTCTCGTAGTGAGCTAAATGGCCTTCGTCAACAAGCTTGATAAATGCCGGGTCTCCGGATGCGGCACGCTCGGATAAGGTAGTGCACATGGTTTGGATTCGAGAAATGACCCAATTCTTGAGGTCACCCGGGACCTCCATCCCATAAGATTGGAAGAACAGCTCAATCCTATTTTTTCGCCGAAAAGCATGCTTCTCCCGGTCATAAGGAACAACCTCGTGATCCACTTCTCCCGGTGAAAAAGCAGCAAGCGGAACGGAAGTATACAAGGTGTAAGCGATATCCCACAACCGCGGACCGGGGCCGGCCATATCGAAGTCAATGATCCCTACTGGCCGATTGTGATCAAACACAACATTATATAAAGCTGCGTCGTTATGACAGACCACTTCATGCAATGCTTCATCGGGATAACTATTAATCGATTCCTGGGTGGTTACAAATCCTACAGTGGCATCATGATAACTTCTCAAGAGCTTAGCCAACTCGGTAAGCGCGCTGTCCGACCACATATATTGATCAATTTCGGGATAGTTGTTCCCCGGTACGTCGCCTTCAAGATAAGTTAGGATTTCTCTCCCCTGTTCATCTTGCCCTAAATATCGCGGAGAGTAGGCGAATCCCTGGCTTTCAAGATGCTTAAGCAAATCATACACATAAGGATTGGGCTTCGCCTTCCTTCGTACAGTTCCCCCGACTCTCACGACCTGATTGATATTACCGCCATGCAGGATTTCTTCGTGTTCGGACAAAATGTAAACCTCCCGTCGATGGTTCTAATTCGGTTCATGGTTTCTTGGAATTGTATTCGAAATTTCATATCTAAATTGGCGCTGGCAACGAAAAATCCGAATTGTATTCGGTTTTTCATATAGATTTAGGCCAAAACACTTGAAAGTGTGCATATCTATATGAATTTTCATATACATTGCGATAAAACCGACGAAAACGCATAACTGTATTCGATTTTTCGCATACATTTGGCGCGGAAGAGGGGAAGGGGGCGCATCCACACCAAAAAAAACGAGTGGTTCAAGGAAAAAGCGATACAAGGAAGGCCACCTCGCCACCGTGTTGCTCACCTCATCCGCCGTTTTCACAGCCTCCGCCACATTCACGTTCATCGCATCTACAGCTTTTGCCGCTGCTTCAGATTTCTTTTATAGATATGTCCATGGGTAACTAGAAATAAAATGAGATTATAGAGCAAACTAAACGACACCGCATACAGCCAAATACCGAAATCCCATGAAAAAATAGGGAAACCCACTATTTCATGATTTGAACTATTAAATGCACTTAAAACCAAAGCTACTCCAATCCCTTCTAATCCGAGGATCCAAATGAAAATAAATCCTAGTATCTTTGTTTGGGAACTAAAATAAATTAAATTTAACATCCCCACAACGTAATAACTAATAAGCCATGTCATTTTACTGCCCAGGGTGTAGGTATCTACCTGAAGGAACTCATCAATTCTTGGATTCAGGAACTCAATCAAATGAATGATCGATAGCGGTACAAGAGTATAAATCATGAGGAATAGAACAAAGAGTATCAAGCGTCTCACCGTACGCCCTCCTACAAGTCTGATTAGAAAAACCAAACCAAACTACTTCCAAAGACACTTTACATCAATTGTCTTATCCCTAGTAACCGCCAGCTCATACACATCCGGATTCGTAAGCCGACTCCATGCCTCAAACCCAAATGAATCATCAAAGTGTTTCAAGATAAGAGCCATTAGATTTCCGTGCGTCACCACAGCGATATTCCTTTCCGGCCGTTGGATGAGGTCTTGGATGGCAGCAACTCCCCGGGTCATCGCCTCACGTGAGGATTCACCACCCGGTAACTTCAAATCGAGATCATCAAACGACTTCCTCAGTTTGTCCATCCAATCTGGCATCCCCTCTGACGACAGGACTCTCTCACGAAGACGATGATCCATATGTATAGGTAAACCTAAACGTTGGGATAACGGTTGGACCGTTGAGACCGCTCTTTGATAGGGGCTGCTCACCATCCAATCTATGAATCTATCATGTAAAAAATCCGCCAGTTGCCCCGCCTGAACTTCTCCTTCCTGCGTTAACTTCGCCGAGGCTTCTTGACCATTAGCCTTACAATGTCTGATTAGATATATCCGCTTCAAAGATATCCCCCCTTACTTAGGATTGGATTGGTAAGGATAACATTTCTCCTGTTTCATTTCATTCTACAATGAGAGAATCTCTTTATTGCAGGTATGCTTTCCAGTGTAAATATAGTTGATCCATGGTCGTATCCAGGATTGTCTCCAAGGCTAGAGGTTCTCTAATGATTTCATTTAACGATTCAAGTCCATATTCATCGACAATGAACTGGATCATTAAGCCGCTATAGAAATAAGCTGAACTTCCGTAATCATCAAAGAAGGTGGGACTATTTAGCTGTTCTAGTGTTGGAATCTCGCGAAAATGATGTTTCTGATTCAGTGCGTCCTCAAGCTGCAATGCAGCGTAAAATGCCGTGCCTTCATCCAGCCACTTCACACTTCCAACCGCCGGATGGATTTGTTGGATTATGGCATGAATAAACTCATGAACTAATTGATCCGTATATTCGGAATGTAAAGAAGGAACAAATCGTATTTGCGGCGGGGTAAATACCTTAATAATGTTATCTTTGGCATCGTATGTACCTTCGGTTTGACGACCTATGATTTTGTAAAATTGCTCGCGATCCGTATACACATGAACCCTCGTTTTCTTAGATGGACTAAATTGGAACATGGTCGTTAATCGCTCATAATTGGATTCGTAATTTAGGGCAAGCTCTTGAATAACTTGTTGAACATCATCATCTTGACTCGGTGAGTAGAATTTCCCATGGATAGTTTCTTGGATTAGGTAGAGTTCATCTTCATCTCCTTGCTTAATCAAGGAACAAGATCCTAAGAGTAGCATCGTGACCATACTCCATATCGTAAATTTATGCCTCAAAAATCTTCCTCGCTCTCTTGTCAAATATTAGGTATGCGATACACTTTATCGTATAGAAGCGACTTACATGCCAGGAACTCCTGCTCTGTGAGTGGCTTGGGGTAGCTCATGATTTTCAGTGGTAGATCTTGTCCCCCGACCCTCAACGGCGGTTGAACATAGGGATACTCATTAAGGTGGAATCCAAGTCTCTCGTAAAACCGAATTCGGCGACATGAGATGAGTTCTTCCGGCAGTTCCACCTCGAGAACAGTCAATTGGTCCGACTCGCCCAAATAATGACTCATCAACCGATTCCCGATTCCGCCTCCTCTCATAGATGCATCTACAGCAAAATGCTCAATAAAACGGAATATCGGAAATTCCCAAACCGCCAAAAAAGCGATAATCTGTCCCTTCTCATCCGACTCGGTGATCAGCCGATATTCAGGATGCCGCAACAGCTCTTTTTGCCCGAATTGGGTTCGGTATTCGATCTCGGGAAAGGATGCCGACATGATTTCATACACACGCTCAAAAACATTCATTCCGCTAACACTTCCTCATTCCTCGAATTACGCTTAACTAGCTAATCATACGCTTGTTTCCCAATCCTCTTTTAGCAGCCCATAGACCACCTTATTCGTCTATTCTTCTCCGCAAAGAACAAACCTCCCACGAATCCACTTACAAAACGTTCACCCGAAGACCTTGTTTCAAATTCCAACACCTCCGCTACTCAACACGACCGAGGTCTCGATCTGCCTTGCAGGCACATTCCAATAGGTACGAAGCAATTGATTCTTCTCTTCGGGCGACACCAAATGAAAGCCATTCTTGACATAGAAGCGGATGGCCCAATCCGCCGATGCCCACGTTCCGATCAAGATCGGTTTATTGGTCAAAGCCATGAGATGCGTGAGAAGCTTCGAGCCAATTCCGCTCTTCCGTTGCAGAGTACGAACATAAGCATGACGAATTAAAGAAACCTCCCTTTTATCCTGAATCCCCATAACTCCTAGCGATTGGTTATCTTCTTCATATCCCCAAAATACGACGCCTTGGTTGATTTCATCTAATAATTCATCCCATGTCATATACGGTTCATGATACCTGTCCTCAGGGATGATCCCCTTATAAGCTTGCGCCGCATCGTTAATGATCAGATAAATGTCCTCCCTATCTTGATCCGTACATAATCTAAGCATGGGACTTCCCTCCTTGGTTTTTACGCTTACCTATCTTTTATTCGTATTCGATCTTCATTTCCTTTACGAATACCGCGGTTCCTCTAATGGATATCTCCAAATCCTGATCTTGTTCTCCTCTTGTGGCTTGCACGAACACTCTTCCATTTCTCCCGATTTCCATCCCTTGCTCTACTAGAAATTCAACCTTCCTCACTACTTGATTCATATAGGTTAAATAATACGCTCCCATAACACCTGAGGCCGTTCCGGTAACCGGATCCTCTAGGGTTCCTGAATACGGAGACGAGAAATGTCGTGCATGCATAAATGCACCCGGGTCGTGCGTTTCCATACAAAAAGGATGGATAGAAGCTCTTGGGTTTTCTTTCAAGATGTCAGGAAATATGCGATTCTTGGGGGCCATTTTCATAAATGAGGATAACCTTCGAATGGGAACTAACAAGGTCCAGGTTCCTGTACTTCCATAGACGATGGGGAGGGAGATGTCGATTTCGCTGCCAGTCAAACCCAGGGATCCCGCTAACTGATCAACGTCTCCGTGATATGAGATGAATTGTGGGCGATCTTGCCTCATTTCAATCTCCAGCGTAGGATCCGAAGTCTTCAAAGAAACCGGCAAAAGACCGGCACGGGTTTCAATCGTAAGGGAGGTTTTATTCTGCAAAACCCCTTTTTCCTTCAAACAATGGATCGAGGCTATGGTGGCATGGCCGCATAAATTGATCTCGTGCCCGGGAGTAAAATACCTCAATCGCAGATCGGCTACGCTGGACCTGAGCACAAATACGGTCTCGTTAAATCCCACGACGTCAGCGATCAGCTGCATGTCCGCATCACTTAAGGAATCCGCATGGAGAACGACGCCGGCCGGATTTCCGTAGTTCGGTTTGGTTGAAAACGCATCGTAATGATAAACGGTAATCCTATTCATCCTCGAACCCACTTTCATGTTTAGGTTGTACCCTTCCATAATTATACTTCTGATCATTAGGGGGCGGAAGCTACGATTCTGTTATAAAAAAAGAAGACCCCCGTCAACGCAGAGGTCTTATCCTAAGGAGTCTATTATTCTTCCATCAGCTTCGATTTGATCTCCGGGACCGACATCCCCTCGGAACGCAGTTGCTTGATCCGCGAGATTCTTTCCACCGTTTCTTCCCGTCGGTACCGGCGCGTCAGATTCTCTTCAGCCTGCTCGAACGGCAGCATGCCTTCCTCCGTGTAGAACTTCAAGGTGCTGTAGCGGGTCGCCGTCAGCCGCGCCAGTTCGCCGATCGTCACGAACTCCGAGGCCAGAATGGCTTCCATGGTACGTTGTCTGGACATAGGGGCAGGACTCCTTTAGATCGGGCGTTTCGGAAGCAGCCGTACCCCTTGGATCGGGATGCGCACCGTGACAAAATGAGGAACCGCTTCATAAACTTGATTGTCGATTTTGATCGTGGGGATCTCCCCGTCCTTCAACACGGTAAATACATGGCCTTGGGCCTCAAGCCGCTCTTTGACGGCCTCCAGACGTTGCTTGGAGTTAGAGAACCAAGCCTCCGTCTCAATAAAAACCGCCTGCGTGCGATCCAGCAAGGGAAACAGGAAGAGCATACCGGTGCCGACCGAAGTGCGCACGAACGTTTTTTTCATCCGTAAAACATGCTTGATCGCGAATTCCCATCCCCGATAGATTTCAATAGTAAAGATCGTATGAGCCAATGGATTGCTGGAGTCCAGCCCGATCATGCGAGCCGCCACAAGGTCCAGTTCATTTCGTGAAAAGAGATCCGGCAAACAGCCGCTTTCCCGCAGCAACCACAAGAGACAAACCGTATCGTCGCTGACCGGTCCATCCTCTAGAATCTCCGCCCGGAATCCCTCCGTTATCCGCGTATATTCATCGATGGGGCAGCGGTACTCTTTGATCGATACGCCAGCCGATTCGTAATACATATCGCACCCGAGTAAATTCGGGATCTCCTCCAAGCCCCCGAGATCCGACAGCGTCTTCGCCATAACGAGCTCAAAACGGGCCAGCTTCCTTTTGGACAACGAAGAAGCATGCTTCAACCACCAGGACAAGTCATGTTGACGGCCGCGAGCTTTCGAACTAACCCCGTTCAGAATCAGCTCTCGGTATGCCGATACCTTGATTGGTGCATTCTCCCCCGTCCTCGTTACAGGCTGGATCTTGCCATTTGTTCCGGTTAACCCGCCGTCCAGATAGACCTCCAGAACAACGGCAGCCGCCATCGCGCGAAGCGATATCTTCTTGACGGTCGTTATCATGTTACTTCGCTGCGCATTCAGCGCGATCATCGAAAAACGCTGGGCCAAGGTAAACTCCGTTATCTCTGCCATCGCCAAACTCCCCCATCGGTCTGGAATCGAGTGACCTTCTTCTTCGTCAAAAATTACTTACTACTTACTACTTACCACTTACTATTTACACCATATTCCTTTTGGGATGTTTTGTCAATTGGGATTCCGCACTTGCTCGAAATCGGGATCTAGCCCCCTTACACCTCGACCAGCACCAGCCCTTTGGAGATTGCCGGCTCCATAAACGGACTCGCCGTCCCAACGCTAAACAGCTGTAAATGATGCATCGCGCGCGTGCAGGCCGTGTAGAACAACCGTCGCAAGCTCTCTTCTCCATAAGACCGCACCGAGGCATCGTAAATGATCACCGCGTCAAACTCGATACCTTTGGCCAAATAAGCCGGAATGACCACCACGCCCTGCTTGTATTCAATCGAATCGCGGGTCACCAGCTTAAGCTCGCGGATTCGTTCTCCCCCCAAAGCGGCATAAGCGGCTGCGCTTTCTGCCGCCGACCGACATACGATGGCGATCGTATCCGCCCCACGCGCTTTCAATTCGGCGACCCTGCGTTCAAGGCAGCGGTGCAGCTCCGAAAGATCGGCCACCTGCGTTAACTTTGGCTTCTCCCCTTTACGCTCGAACGGTTCGATATTTTCGCCGCCAGGGATCAGACTCCGCGTAAACTCAACGATCGGTCGGGTCGACCGATAACTGCGGCGTAGTAAAATCGTTTCGGTAGCCTCTGGCCCATAAAGGCGAGTCAGCCCCTGGAAATCCGCCGTACCGGCAGCGTGAGCGAAGATCGCCTGATGGAAGTCGCCTAGTACCGTCAGTTTCGCTGCGGGAAACAGTCTTTTGATAAACTCGAACTGAAGCGGAGAGTAATCCTGCGCCTCATCGATCAAAACATGACGGATGGACACGTTCGCCTGGAACCCCAGAATCAGCTCGTTCAGCAGCAGAAATGGCGTTGCATCCTCATAGTACAACTTGCCATCCTTCAGGTTCTGAATCGTGATGCGGCAAATATCCGGCCAAGCTTCCCGTAATTCTGGCGCCTCTACTTCCAACCAGGAGCCGGTACCGAGGGTTGGCGTCTCAAAGAGCTGTTTATAGATACCGGCAAGATCGATAAACCGCAGCTCGCGGATCTGTTCCCGCACCGGCTTCAGCTTCCTGCGCACTACCATTCGTGCTAGCTCTCTCGCCAAGCGTTCGCCCTCGATCTCCTCGTCCGAATCTTCGTTTAGGCCATGCTTTTTGCGAATCTGTTCATAAGCCCGTTCATATTGCTCGTTGCTCAGTAACTCAATTGCCTCCTGCACCCACGGCTTGCGGCGTTCCAGCTTCTCGATTTCGCCAATCCGCTCCTTCAACCATGTCGTCAGGCGATCGATTCGCCCGGACAAACGTAAGTGTTCGTCTCCACCGTAAAATTGCTCCGCCATTTCTTCAGCCGTAATCAACGTGCCCCCGCGAAACTGCAAAGGCAGGAACCGCATGCCGCCTTGCTCCAAGGAAGAACGATAAGCTTGGATCGCCTCCAAAAATGGCACAGACGCCTTTAATCGAATCGCGGCCATACGCGCCGGATAATCCGGATTATCGTTCGCCGTCAGTGCATATTCCAACTGCGCGTAGGCATCCTCGATCTCGAAAAGACCGCTAAGTCGATGATCGAGGTATTCCTGGAACGTCACCTGTTGCATGTTCTCCTCTCCAAGCTCGGGGAGCACGCCTGATACATAAGTCTGAAACATCACATTAGGCGAAAATAAGATGATCTGATCCGCCGTCATCCGTTCGCGGTATTTGTACAGCAAATAGGCGATCCGCTGTAAAGCAGCCGATGTCTTTCCGCTGCCGGCAGCGCCTTGGACGATGAGCAGCCGGGCGCGGTCGTGCCGAATGATCCGGTTCTGCTCCTGCTGGATCGTCGCCACAATGCTGCGCATCTGCGAATTGGCCGTTTGACCAAGCACCTCCTGCAGCACCTCGTCCCCGATCGTCAGTGAAGTATCGAACATCGATTCGATCTGCCCCCGGCGAATCAGATATTGCCATTTCCGCTTCAACTCCCCATGAATCGTCCCGCTTGGCGTGGAGTACTCGGCAGGCCCCGGGGCGTAATCGTAGTAGACGCTGGAGATTGGAGCCCGCCAATCGTAAATCAGGAACCTCTCCCCGCTGGGATCCATCAAGGACGAGACACCGATATAGACCCGCTCCATCCCCGGCTCGCCTTCTTCGGCGAAATCGATTCGCCCGAAGTAAGGATTCTCCTGCATCCGTAACAGCGCGGCCCGGCGTTTAGCAGCTTGGCGATGGCTGCTTTGGCTTAACGACAACACCTCGGCCTGCTGCCGCAGGCTGATGACCGTTTCCAGAAAGTCGTCGAAGTTATCCAGATTGACCGTAACATCTTCCCAGAAATGCTTGCGGAACTCGACGACTTCATTTCTTCGCCGCGAGGTGTCCTCCTCCAGTTCGCCGACGCTCTCCGCGAGGACCTCCATCACACGGTCCAACCGTTCCTGTTCCCGCTTCAGCTCCTGATCCATAATCAGCACTCCTTTTCATAAAAATGGGGGTTGACGCGAATTGATTTTTTGTGTACAATAAAATTAGGAAAGCTATACTCATAATGGTTACCTTCGACACATGCTATATAAATATAGCATGTTTTTTGGCGTTAATCAATCACCCCACATCATAAAAACCCCGCCAACTCCGCAATCTGCGGATAAGTTGGCGGGGCTTTCATTTTAGTAACCATTAAGCATTGCGTTGTTTAATCCATTGCTCCAACGTGTCTTCCAACGTCATATTCGCAGTAATGTGCTCAGTGCCTTCACGCTCGAAATCAATCCATCCCGTATTGAAACCGTCCAGCATAGCCATCCGGCCATGCACACGATCGGCAGGGCCACCTTGGTGGACGAAAACTTCTGCCCATTCGTCACGCGGCAGCGCAATAGCTTGAACCTCACGATTCAGTAATTTCCCCCAAATTTCAGCAATGTCATTCGGAGAATAAGGCTCCGGTCCTTGCAGCTCCAAGTAACGGACCCCTTCCCAGCTCTGCCGCAGCGTTTTCGCAGCAATTTGCCCAATATCCACCGTGGCAATCATCGGGATTTTGCGATCAAGTGGCTGAAGGAATCCAACAACCTGCCCTTTATCTCTAGCGGACTCGACATCCCAGATGGAGTTGTCCTGGAACCAAGCGGCCCGAAGGAAAGCCGAAGGCATCGGCAAGCCGGACAACTCCTGCTCCAGAATATGCAGCGATTCGATAATGCCGAGCCCGTTCGGGCGATGTGCTCCGACGGACGACAACGCTACGAATTTCGGTACCCTGGCGCCAATAAGCGCTTGGGCGACCGCGGCAACCGTTTCCCTTGTTTCCGGAAACCCCTCTGATGGATAGAAAACAGCCGGGTTCATCACAAATACGCCCTCCGCGTCAGTAAAGGCAGCTTGTAAAGCCTCCGCATCGCGATAATCGGCGAACACCGGCTCAGCACCGTTCTCTCTCCAGATCTCCGCTTTCTCTTTGCTTCGAACAACCACCCTAACCTGCTCGCCTTGCTCTAGCAACGCCTTCGCAGTGGCTCCTCCTACTTGTCCCGTTGCTCCCATGATCACGTACATGATTATCGCCTCCTCTATTGGATGTGTATATCCTATCACAGAGGATTACAACTTACAATATACAAATTTATTTTTTTGTAACTTGAAACAAAAGAAAAACTCCTTTGATCTGACCCAAAGGAGTTTCATTATTACCTCGTAAGCAAACCGTTGGAGATCAGATGCCAGACGGCATCGAACCTTTGATCCCCATCGGGCAATTCCCATTCTGCGGAGTGAGCGACATGGTGAAAGGGAGTCGTGGCCATGAACACGGCCATCGCGGTCGTCCTTGCTTCTTGCTTAGCAATGGCCCCTTCCTTTATGCCATCCTTGATCATCGTAGCCAACTGATCCAGTAAATGATTGCGATGTACTTGAATAGCTTCAGGCGCTTCTGTTACGAGTGACGAGTACATTTCGAACAATTCAGGGTCCTGGCTGGCGCGACTCCGTTTAAATCTACGGAGTGTATCTAACCAACGATACAACTTATCGGCGGCAGGTGCCGCCTCCTCGACGACGGCCTGCAAGGGAGGGAGGGAACGCTCTAACCAACGCTCAACAACCGCCTCCTTCAAAGCCGCTTTATTATCATACAACCGGTATAACGCCGCGTGAGTCACGCCAAGCGCCCGAGCGATATCGGACATATTCGTTTTGGCCGGGCCGAACTTACGCAGGATCGCCTCGGTCGTATCGAGAATCCGTTCTTTGGACAAGACTTCTTCTGCCAATAGAAGCACCTCTTACTATGAAATGGCTAGGATAATACCTTCATTATAACCGAAAGGATCCCTGTTTGACGATAAGAGTGCTTCATCCTCTAAGCGCGAGGCGCGAGAAAATGCTTAAGGCAAAACCTTGGTTTTGGCCGAAATCGGCATTCTCGGCTTCGCAATCGGTACCTCTGCCGGATACCCGATGCCGAATACCCCTATTACCTCGTACCCCTCCGCCACGCCGAGAAGCTCGCGGTTATGAGGCAAGCCGCCGATCGACGACCAGAATGTGCCGACGCCGGCCTCGTGGGCAGCCAACTGGAAATTTTGCGCGAAGCAAGCGGCCGCCATGACATTCTCATCCCGCTCGATCCCCGTGGCTCCGGGTTTGGATACCAACGCGATAACGACAGGGGCACCCCAGAAATCGCTCTTATGCTTCAGTTTCGCCCGCGTTTCCGGTCCGATGCGAAGCAACTCCCACGGTTCGTTGCAACGATGATTCGGTGCGAAGCTTGCTGCTTCCAGCCAGCCCAACAGCGCTTCTTCATCGATCGGGTCCGGTTTGAATGCCTTGATGTTTCTCCGGCTTTTGATTAAATCAATTATGCTCATGCTCATCTGTAGCTACCTCCCTTAATTCAAACCTATGGATAACTTCTTGAATGATTTCGTCAACCGCCTTCAAGCGTCGTTTACCAATGTATAGAATAGGTATTTCAAAGTCAAGTTTATCCATCCCGGTGCAAAAAAAAGACAGCCCCTCATAGAGAGATCTGCCTTTTTCAAATTGGCCAAACAGTCAGGTACTAATACAACCGCTCTTCGCCGGTAACCGGGTTCTGGAATGCCGATTGGATATCGCTTTTCGTCAACTCCTCGGCAAACTCCGTATCCTGAGTCGGTTTTGATTTGGCCGTTTGTTTCGCTTTCGGGGCTTTCTCCCGTTGATTGTCCATTTGTTTCGAATCCTTCTCCATCGCCTAGAGCACTCTCCTTTACTTGCGTAAAAATAGGGCATGCCTAGACGTTAGAGTGCGGCTCGGTTCCGCTTTTTATGCAGAACTGCCAGTCGTTAGGATTAATAAGCTGTCCAGCCGGCGTCCGCGGTAATCGTGGTACCGTTGATAAAGCTTGAATCGTCGGAGGCCAAGAACAACGCTACTTTCGCGATATCCTCAGGTTTTCCAAGGCCTGGGTTGATGCCCATCCCCACTTGAGCCCGTTCCATGCCAAACGGATTGACCGCCGTGAGCGTCGCACCGATATTCGTTTCCACCGCCCCCGGGGCAATTGCATTGCAGCGAATCCCGAGCGTGGCGTACTGGAAGCCAACGTTCTTCGTCAATCCAACAACCGCGTGTTTAGAGGCGGTATAAGCCGCTCCTGCCCGGGAGCCGAACAAACCGCCGGCTGAAGCGATGTTCACGATAACCCCTGCTTTTTTCTCTGTAAAAATCGGAAGTGTCTTGCGAATCGTCCGCATCGGACCTGTCGTATTCACGGCGAAGACCTTGTCCCACAAGGCATCCGTGATATCGGCGGCAGGAACGAAGTTATCCATAATGCCCGCGTTGTTAACCAGGATGTCCACCGTACCAAAGCGGCTCACGGTACTGTCGATCAAACGCTGTACGTCTTCTTCTGAGGCAACGTTGGCCGCGATCGCGATTGCTACTCCGCCTTTGCTCTCAATTCCCTCCACCACTTTGCTGGCATGCTCCAGGTTGAGGTCAGAAACAACCACTTGGGCGCCTTCAGCCGCAAACAACTCGGCGATCGCTTTCCCCATCCCCGAAGCTGCCCCGGTGACAACCGCTACTTTCCCATTTAACTTCATATCATTTATCCCTCCGCTTTTATGATAAAATGTACATATGTTGATTAATAATCATCTGTAATTCAAGTATAAAAATCACAGTAAACGCTTGCAATCAGCAAATTACGCTGCTTTGTTGATTAATGGACAAGCTTGACCTTTTTGTTTACGAAACTTAGGAAAGAGGGTGTAACGATGCCCCGGACCACGTCAAAAATGGACCCGAGAATCCTGCGAAGCAAATCAGCGCTGCGCACCGCCTTGCTTCAGTTGATGGCGCAGCAACCGTTTCACGCGATCACGATTACGGATATCGTTAGGCAAGCCGGTTATAACCGCGGGACGTTCTATGCGAATTATGGGACAAAAGAGGAATTATTAAACGATATGATCGAAGATAAAATCCAGGATCTGCTTCTTGCCTTCCGGGCGCCGTATGAGAAGATCGATGTATTTTATCCGCATGAGCTCCATGCGCATTCCGTGATGATTTTCGATCACGTTGCCCGGAACGCCGATTTTTATACCGTGCTGACCCACAGCGAGGTTCTTCCGGCACTCCGCGAGAAAATCTTGGTGTCTCTAAAGCAAATCATCATGGAGGACCTGCGATGCGAAAGCTGCGAGACTAAAGTGATCGACACGGAACTGATGGTCATCTATTCGCTGCATGCGTTGCTCGGGTTGATTTTTCATTGGATCGAAAGTGGATTTGTCCACTCCCCATTGTACATGCAGGAGCAACTGGTACGGATTCTTCACCAGCAATCCGGCGTAAAACTGGAGGTTAAGAGCAAGCATTAAACAAGAGCCTGCCGGATTGTCGGCAGGCTCTCTTGCGCTATCGTGGCTGATGACTGATGACTAAAACAGCAACCTCTTATGAGCTTAGCTTGGCCGCTTTCAGTTTGGCCAATTCGGCCTGCACTTCATCCTGTTCCGACCAATCGGCCAAGCGAAGCCCGTCTTGATCCACCGATCGTACAGCCGATACCTCAGCCTCTAACCGCATTACTTTTTGCTCCATGCGATCAAATCCGCGAATAATTTTCCCGGTGTCTCCTGCCGTTATACTTGCGTTCGTTGCCCGCAGCGCAGTCATGGCATTTTTGCGTGCAAGGAGGAACGTTAGCTTGTTACTGAGGTCCTTATGCAGCTCTACCAATCGGCCAATTTCGCCCTGCAGGGCTGCCGTTTGTTTCCGAATGACCTCGCGTTGCTCCAGGTACGTCTGCTGCAGCTTCTCCTGATGCAGCTTTTCCTGAATCGCCAGCTTCGCAATGTCATCCTGATCGCGATCGACCGCCAATCCGGCTTGACGGGTGCGTTTCTCAATCACTTGTCCGGTTTGGGCAACCAGCAGATCATAATGCTGCTCGGCAGCAAGCTGGTTTCTTAAAGCTAGGCGGGCATGATCGATCTGATCCTCTAGCTGCCGGATATAATATTTAGCCATGCTGACCGGATCCTCCATACGATCCAGCAGATGGTGCGTATCCGCCGCCGCCATGTCTTTCATTCTTCCGAAAATCCCCATATTATTCTTCCTCCTTATATTGATTGCGTTCCCATTCATCCAGGAATCGGCCTCGGTGATGACCGATATCGATCGGATACGGAATCACCATAGACTCTTGCGGAATTGCATTCTGTTGATGGTTTGTCCATTTTCGGTACAAGAAGTAACCCAAGATGACAACGATCAAACCCCACAATGGGGTTAGCAAGCTCATTGCGCTAATGACGGCGAACCCAGCACCCGCCCATTTCAGCATCCCGCTTGCTTTAACAAACAACGCGGTACCGCCGATCCATGCAGCCAATTGTAACAGACTCAGCCATAACGGCTTGGCGCTCGCCTCCGTCCGGCTGTCCGATTGCATCATCATCGGCATCCCATGTTGTTCGTAGCGAAAGGAATCCTGCCACGCTTGATGGTGACCCATGTGGGCACTGGCCGTCGTCACGCCGAACAGTTGGGTGCAAATGATGGCCGTAAAAAGGACAACCGCCATAACGGCTATCCCAGCCGTGATGGAAGATCGTTTCACGACACTCACCTCCTTCCTCGGATGTCTTTGTCTTGATGAGATGAGCTTAACGCGCGAACCTTTAATGAAACTTAACAAAAAGCATAAGCACAAAAAAAAAGCGAAACCACCACGTGGTTTCGCTTGAGCCCCTCTTTAAGCCTGTTCCCCGTTTTCGATCACGGCGGCCAGCAAAGCGAGAGTTAATCCCTGCCCCCAACCCTGCGCCCATTTTCGATCGATGTGAAGATAACCTTCGATATCCTTCATCACGGCGGTCCCGCCGGATACGTTCAGAACCCGCCCGTTATCGGCGATGTTCGCCAAAACCCCGTCCAACGCCCTCTGTACATATTTGGCGTGCAGCGGATTGCCTTGGGTGATCATCGCCGCCGCGATCCCCGCCGTAGCGGACACTTCGCCGTAAGCGTTCGGGTAATCGAGCACGGTGCCCCACAAGCCGTCTTCATGCTGCAGCTTCTTCATCGCGGCTAACTGGTCGCGCAAGGAGCTCCAAAGATGCATCATCGGCGGATACAAATAGGCCTCCGGCAATCCCTTGGCCGCGCGGGCCATCGTGTAAGCCGCCCAGGCGTTGGCACGCCCCCAGTAAATGCCGGACATATGATCTTGGTTGAGGTGATTGTACCCGTGATACCACAGGCCCGTGTCTTCGCTCTGCAAATAGTTGATATGCCAGTAGAACTGATGGAGCGCATCGTCGATCCAAGGCTTCTCGCCTAACATCACCCCGGTGCGGAGCATGAAATACGCCGCCATAAACAACGTATCCGCCCAGCATTGCTCGGGAAAATCATTCCCCGCCGACACCGTATGCTGCAGAACCCGGTCCCCGAACCGCGGGGCCTGGTTCTGCAGATAATCGATTTTGCTCAGGATCAGGTCGAGATATTTCTGCTCCTTCGTTTGTTCATACAGCGTGAGCAACATATGTCCCATCGCGCAAGCATTTACCGTCCAGACCGGGAGCCCAGCCTCGATGTACTCCTCGCACCATTGAACCATCCGCTCCACATAGGCCGGTTCCCCGGTCGCTTCAAACGCCCGGCTGATCCCGTAATAAGCCACGCCGCATGGCCAATCCCAGGTCAGATCCATCCCGAAAGTATACTCCGCAACGCGTTCGATAATCGGCTTCAGTTCGGAAGGGGCCGTGTTCAGCTTCAACATCTCTCCATCCTCCTCGCCCTGGACTCTATTTGTAGTTCCCGGCATCGATTGCTTCTTGCTTCTCGTCGAGAACTTCCTGATACCCCGCATCTAGATACGTTTTCTTGGCCGCTTCGTACGTAGCGTCGAACTCGCTCTCCGACGCAATCGCGATCTTGACATACAACTCCTGGAACAGCGAATTCAGATCGGCCTTATATTCATTCACTTTCTCGAGCACCACACTGTACAGGGCATCCGGCGTACGGAATTCCGCATACTTGTCGTAGAAAGCCAAGGAGTCTTTAGCCAAATTCTCATATCCCGGTGGCGACATGCTGCGCAAATAGGCTTCCCGCATTTTCTTCGGATCATCGTATTTCACGGTTTCGACAACGAGGCACCAGTAGTCCTTGTTGTTGTTCTGAGAGAGGACGGAATCTCCTTTAAAATCCGCGTTTTTCACGGCGATGCCATCGGCATCCAGCGTATAGTTCTCGCCCTCAACCCCGTTTTGCAGGAAGAACAGATTCTCCGGCTGACTCATCCATTCCAGGTACATCCACACGGCAGCGCGTTCCATCTCGCTGGACTCATAATTGATGCCCATGATCATCCCGAAGGGCCAGTAAGCGCGTCCCTGCGGCTTCCGCCCCTCCGGCACGCCGGCTTGAGCATCCAGCACAGCAAATTCCGCATCCGGATTGTTCTTCAGCGTCGAGGTGATCACGTCGGTATTGCTGGAGAGATAGAAGCTAAAGGTCCCGGTTTTGCCTGCCACAAATTCTGCCTTGGCCTTGTTCTCATCATCGCGCAGATAAAATTCCTTATCGATCAAGCCGTTGTTATATTGATAGTTCAGGTTACGCAGGTAACGCTCGGTATCAGCGGTAGTCAGATCCGCCACGCCTAAGTCGGAATACAACGCGCGGTATTTCTCGTCGATCGGCCAGTCGCGGAACGCATAATTAAATGTGTAGTTGTTCTTTTTTAACGTTTCGCCGCCGGCACCCAATCCCGCTTCCTTCCACTTGGCCAGCAGCTCGTTATATTTCTCCAGGGAGGTGAGATCCTCCATCTTCATGCCCACCTTCTCCACCCAATCCTTGCGGATCAGCGTCGTGAAGCTGTCCAGGCTTGGACGCTCGCCGAAGAAAAACACGTTTTTCTTGTCGACCGCCCCATACTGTTTAATGGTGTCCCCCATCGTTTTCCAATAGGTCGGTGCGTAATGGGCAATTTCGTCCAAATCCAGCTCCTGCATCACGCCTTCCCCATAGTAGGCCAAAGCCTGAGGCATATCATAATGGTAAATAATATCCGGTGCCTTATGCGATGCCAACAGTTGTTCATAATCCGTCACCTCATTGCTGCGGGTGATCGGGATGAACTTCACGGTGACGTTATGCTTGTCGCCAAATTCCTGCTGAATCCAGCGCGTGTAGTAGTTATCGGTGACATTCCAGCCCTCGAAAGCCCTTTCATAAACAGGAAGCTCAAGCGTGACCTTCTCAGGAAAACCGGCCGAATAGTCAACGTACTTACCGTCCGCGCTCTGATTCGCGGAAGGGCTCGACTCGTCCGAGCCCTTGTTCGAATTGGCGTTCTTGCCGCTTCCGCCCGTACAACCTGACAATAAACCTACAATGATCATCGAAACCAGGATCCAGGTAAACTTTTTGCCCATTTCTCGATTCCCCCTAATCGATAATAACTACTCCTTGACGGCCCCAAGCATGACCCCCTGAACGAAATACTTCTGGATAAATGGATACACGCACAGAATAGGCAGAGTGGCAAATACAACGCACGAGGCCTTCAACACCTCGGGATTGCTTAGCGAAACCTGCGTGGCTTCCAGTTGAAAGCTTTCGCTCGCCTGAATGACCAGATAATACAATTTCAGTTGGAGCGGCCGTAAGTCCACTCTTTGCTTAATGTAAAATAACGCATCTTGATACGCATTCCAGCGTCCGACCGCATAAAACAGCGACAACGTCGCCAGAATCGGCTTGGAGAGCGGGAGTACGATGCTCCACAAGATCCGGAAATGCCCCGCACCGTCGATCCGCGCCGATTCCTCGAGACTAACCGGGATGCTGCTGGAGATCGCCGTCTTCATGATCAGCAGGTTGAACGCGCTGAACGCCTGCGGCAGAATAAGCGCCGACCATGTATCCAGCATACCGAGATTGCTGATCAACATGTACTCGGGAATGATCCCGCCGGTGAAATACAAAGTAAACATAAAGAGGAACGTCAGCGTGGTTCGGCCCTTCAATTGCTTGCGAGACAGCGGATATGCCGCACAGATCGTGATGATCATGCCGAGTACGGTGAACAGAATCGTGACCACCACCGACACGTACAAAGAGCGCAGAATACTGGCATCGGCGAAAATTTTGCTGTACGCCCCCAATGTAAACCCTTCCGGCCACAGAAACACCTTGTTCGCAATGACAAACGCATCATCGCTTAACGATTTGGCGATGACGTGAAGAAACGGCAGCAAGCATACGAGCGAGGCGAGGATCAGCGCGAGATGAATCAGGACGTCCCAGACGTCGTAGCGATGTTTGCGGCGGAGTCGCAGCGTGTTTACGGATGCTTTCATGGTTCGCCTCCTTTCTTAGAGCAGCCCGTCTTCGCCTAGTTTCTTAGCCACCCGGTCGGCCAGCAGGACGAGTACCAGCCCGATCACGGACTGGAAGAGCCCTAACGCCGTAGCACGGCTAAAGTTCCCGCTCTCGATCCCCCAGCGGTACACCAGAACGGGAATCGTCGTCGTGAATTCGGTGGTCGCTTTATTTTGCAGGGCAAAAATCCGTTCGAACGAGCCTTCCATCACCCGGCCTAAATTCATGATGAGCAGCGTCACGATCGTCGCGCGAATCGAAGGCAGCGTCACGTTCCACACCTTCCGCCACCTTCCGGCCCCGTCCACGGTCGCCGCCTCGTACAACTCCGGGTTAATGCCGCTCATGGAAGCCAGGTAGATGATCGTTCCCCAGCCCATGCTTTGCCAGATGCCGATCGCAAGATAACTGACCAACCAGTTGTTGTCCTCTTGCAAGAACGGGATCCGCGTGCCGCCCATCATTGCGATCAAGTTGTTGATGACTCCATTGCTTTCGCTCAACAGCTGATAAGCGATCGCTCCTATAATGATCCAGGAGAGGAAGTGCGGCAAATAGAGCAGGGTCTGGTTGATCCGTTTGAACTTGACGTTCTTGATCTCATTGAGCAGGATGGCGAGCAGGACGGGAATCGTGAAGCTAAAGACCAGGTCGAGACTATTCAGCAAAAGCGTATTGCGGACGGCGCGGCCGAAATCATGTTTGGCGAAAATCTCGGCAAACACCTCGAACCCCACCCATTCGCTGCCCCAGAACCCGCGGGCGATTTTGTAATCCTTAAAGGCAAGCACGAGTCCTGACATCGGCGCGTATTTGAACACCAATACAAAGGACAAAGGGATCAATAACAGGAGATAAAGTTCCCAGTCCCGCCGGAAATGGAATGCAGCCCCCCGACCTAACGCCGGGTCATTTCTGAATTTGGGCTTCGATTTTGAAGCGCTTTCAACTTTCACAACATTCACCTCCTCCACAGTCTGGCCTGTCTCGGTTCCATCACGGTTGTTTCAGCGATGACGAGTTTGTGTCACATCATACCCCCACGTTTAATCCGCCGTAAATCATGAGTTTTGATCTTCCTTATCACTTTTGATCGTTCCCCTTGCAGTAATGGCGATTGCCGGACTTTATGATCAAATCTGAAGGGTTGAAGCAAAAATGGAGCCGCCTCCTTCGGCTAACCCGAAGCAAAGCAGCTCCCACGAAATTTAACCCGAGCTCCGCAGCTTGCTAGCCTTGTAACTACTCGGCGGCATCCCTTCATACTTTCGAAAAAACCGATTGAAACTCTGAATGTTCACGTAACCGACCTCCGCTGCAATCTGTTTCACCGTCATCCCGGATTCCAGAAGCAGCCCCTTGGCTTTCTCGATCCGCCGCAGGTTCATATAATCGATCAAACTGGTTCCTGTCATTTCGAACACGATTTTGCGCATGTAAGAGTAACTGATCCCAATTTCCTTAGCCATGTCCTCAAAGACGATTTCTTCGCAGTAATGCGCATCCAGATAACGGAGGATTCGTTCCCCGTGCCCGGGTTCACTCTCGGGTCTACGCGCAAGGTACTGGAGAATATCGCGGTAGAACTCACGCATATAGTGATCCAACTCATCCAATGTGTCGATGGAGGCGATAGCGGAATAAATGTTGCCCCGACCGGCGAATATCCGCGTAGGATTCATCTGATTTTCCCGCAGTTCCTTGATCGTGACACCAACCAACTGGTGATAAATAAACATGATATTGTCGTAGGAAATAGAGGGTGCGGATTGGATTTCTACGCGGATCACAGTCAATTCCTCTAAGAGGCGCTCAAGGTTCCCCGCCTGTAGGAAATTCAGAATTCGCCTCTCGCTATCTACAGGATAAAGATAAGGCTTGCCGCGTTCCTCTTCCTCGCTCCAGAAGGAGATCCCGCCGCCTCCGTCAACCATCCGCTGCTTAATGACCTCCATGGCCTCCGCCGCGCGATCTTGAAGACCGGCGTTTTTCTCCGTCCGGCTGCTGACCCCAACGGTTACCGTATGGCCAAGCAAATCCCCCGCATATTGACTCAACGCCTCAAGCGCTGACTTAATTCCTTCGTAATCGCGATCTACCTCCTCCTGCCCGAAGTTGATCACGACGGCAAAGCAGCCCTCACCTTGATAAACGCATCTCGCAACAACTCCGGGAGGGAATAAGGTCTCGCCATGCGTCACGATTAGATATCGGTGGTAGCTTCGGGTTTCCGGGTTCGTCATGTCCGCGTAACTTCGGTAACGGTCGATCGAAAGGACGCCAACCAAACTATAGGGTTCAGGAAACAGCTCCGTCGCCGGCTGGACCTCTTCCCCTCGCAGCAAACGGTGAACCGCCAAACTGCGGACATCCTGCTCCCGTTCCTGAAGCAGCTTATAGAGCTGCTCCTCTTCCTCCTGCATTCGTTTAAATACGGCATCGAGGAAGGTCAATTCATTTTTGTCCGCTACTCCTCGGCTGCCACTGGACCTAACGGTCCGGACCAGCCTTCGCAACGGCTTGGATAGCCAGGTCGCGAGAAACACCGTCAATACGGATCCGGCAAAGATCACGGCAGCCGTCAGCCAAACGATATTATGCTGCAGCTTGTTCGTTTTGGCCATCAACGCATCCATGGAATAAACGTTTACGTTCCACCATCCGAATAAATCTGAACGGGACCAGGTGTACAAAAGCCGCTCGCCATGAAGCTCATGAAAGGAATAACCTTCCCGCGCCTGGCTTTCTAAGATCTCTTGCATGTTCGGTTGCTTGGTTCCGTCGGTAAACAGCACCGCCTTGTCATTGTGCGAAATGATCAACCCATCCGCTTGCATAAGCAGATAGCCGTGGTCGGCCGGCTCGGCGGATCGCAAATATTCTCCGATTTGGCTTTCCCGCAGGTTGACCACGATCGTCCCGCGTGTCGTCGTTGATAACCGGTTCAGGGGCAACACGTAGGAGATCACGGTTTCTCCCGAGCTCAACCTCCGAGGTACCCACACGCCGCTAATCCCTCGTCGTCCCTCCAGAACCTTCTCCATCCAACCGATCGGTTCATACCGGTCCGTAGTCGTAATGCCTTTGTCGGTCGAAATCACATAATCCGCACCGCTTAAGTAAAAGAAAGAGGAGTACACCCCGTTCACCCGGTTGTTCAAGTTCACCAGTTCCCGAAGCACCGTCAATGCCTGGCTCACATGATTGTAATCCTCTTGCAGCTCTCGGTAATTCTCAAATGGACGGATGCGGTCAAAGACCCTGCTTGCCGTGAGCCTTACTGTATCCTGAGCCAGGTTATTCAGCGCATTTTCGTTCAACCTTCGGTTCGCGTCTAATCCCGCCAAGGAAGATTCCGCAATCGCCTTCTCGGAGTACCGCAAGATTTGCGTACCGCTGAACAACGTCAGAATAATCGCGGGAACCGCCATGACGCAGAACAGGATGACTGCCAATTGAAGCATCATTGGAATCCGTTTCATCTTCCCTTTCATCCCCTCCGAAATGGGCTTTCCGCAGCAGATTTCTGGGTGACTGATCTAAAGCGCTTACATAGCACACTTGGATAAATTATACATCAGTGCCAAGTCAGGGTCTATTTCTATCATTTTAAATTTTCACAATTCGATAAACGCAAAAAAGCCCGAACCTAATAGGTACGGGCTTAGCAACTCCGAACTCCGGGCTTCACTCCTCGTCCATGCGGGTGTTCGCTCCAGCGGTCCAGGCGCTGCCGGCCACCAGCTTATCGCGATACTCCTGAGGAGACACGCCCTCCAGCTCTTTGAAAACACGGGAGAAATGACGGGTATTCTCGAATCCGACGGCATTGCTGATTTCCGACAGCTTAAGCGAACCCTTTCCGACCAATTCCTTCGCTTTTCGGATTCTTACTTTTTTCAGATAGGTCACAAAGCTTTCGCCGGTATACGCCTTAAACGCTTCGCTGAAATAGGAGTAATTCAGCGATACATGGTTGCTGACGATTGCCATATTCAGTTGACGGTGGTAATGGTTTTCGATATACGCCACCGCTTCTTTCATATCTCCGTGCTCACTATGGGCGGATCGAACTTCCTTGATATATTCGTCGAGGTCTGAGAGCAGCTGTTCCAGCGATCGAAAATAGTCGTGAAAATGGCAGAAGTTCGACATATCCCCCACTTTGCGGTAGAGCTTCAGCACGTCGACGGAAGCTTCGCCATATACGCGAAACACTTCATCCAGCACCTGTTCGTTCATATGCCGGCTGACCGCCTCCAGGTACGACATATCCAACTCCGGCAGTTGGTCAACCCGGAAGATCTCATGCAGGAGCGAGCCGATTTCTTTTTCCCGATTCGTACCTAGGATATTCCCAAGCTTGCGGATGGTCTCCCTCGGAACAGGATAAGACAACCGCTTCATCTGCAATTCCTCATACCAGATCAATCGAGTCTTCGGATAAATAAAAGTATATTTCAACGACTCACAAGCCTGGCGATAGCATAGGGCCAGATCCGTGAGCCGGCTTCCTTCTTCGCTCACGCCGATCAACATCCCGTCAAGATCCCGTTCCGCCGCCAGCAGCGAAAGTTCCTCAAACTTGCTGCGTGGACCCCCGACTAAAATCATTCGCCCCTCGCGATCCAACAAGGAAGCGTTGAGTACGCCGTCCACACTTTCGAACATATGCAGAACAAGTGACTTTAAATCCTCTTTCTTCATGCGGCTCCCATCCACGTTTTTGTAGGTCAAAGCCGCGATCGTAAAGGGGAATGCATATTGATCGAAACCGATTTCGGAACTCCAGATGCTAAGGTCCGCCCCGGCCAGCTCCTGCTGCGTCTGCAGGAGCTCCTGCAGACGCACCGATTGAACCTGCAACCGATAGCTCTCCGTAGCGGCTAATTGCTCAACCATGTGCGAGCGTTTCGCCAGATTATCCTGACACTTTCGCAGCGCCGCGAACAGTTCATCCCGGCGGATCGGCTTCAAGAGATAGTCGACGGCCTGATACCGGATGGCTGCTTTGGCATACCTGAAGTCTTCATAACCGCTTAGAATAATAATTTGCGGCCGACCGGCCTGCCCTTCCGGCTGCGGACCTTCCGACACATTCTCAATCAAAGCGATTCCATCCATGATGGGCATCCGGATATCCGTTATGATGATGTCTGCACCTTGGGTCCGGTATAGCTCGAGGGCTTCCGCCCCATGAGCTGCCGTAGTGAGATCGTATTGGCCCGGGAATTCACGTTCAATCATAGTCTTCAGACCAAACCGAATATTCTTCTCGTCATCCACGATCAATAGTTTTGTCATCTGTGCCAACCCTCCCTGTTAACAGCACCTTCGGCATGATCATCACAACTTGGGTGTACTGTCCTTGCTCGCTGAAAAGCTTCAGACCGTACTGTTTTCCGTAATATAAACGTATGCGCTCTTGAACATTTCGAAGGCCAATACCGTAATGATTCGACGGTGCAAAATTTCCTGGAATCTTATCTGTCAAACCAACTCGGTCTAATTCCTGGTTCAATTCAAGCAGCGAGGTTTCATCGACCCCTCTTCCGTTGTCCGTTACTACGATTCGGATATCGCTTTGCGGCAATTCCAGAACCTGAATCGAGATGTTTCGCGCTCCCGTTTCATCCCCGGTCCAAGCATGCTTCACTGCGTTTTCGATGATCGGTTGAAGCGACATCTTGAGCATCTCCATATCCAGAAGATCATTTGAGATATCCAACTTCAGCTCAATCGGTTCATCAAAGCGAATATTCATCACTTCGATATAGTTTTCGATATGGCGGATTTCATCGCGCAGTTTCACGTATTCCCCGGACCATTTGAAGTTATACCGCATCATTCCCCCGAGGGAAGTCAGCGCATCGGAAATTTGCCGTTGGTTTTCGATTTCAGCCAGCATTTTGATGTTCTCTAACGTATTATACAAAAAGTGAGCATCAATTTGGTTATGAAGGGTTCGCAGCTCCGCTTCCTTCGTGAGCGCTTCCTTGTAAACGGCCTGGGCCACCAGCGTATTGATCGTGTTCATCAGCTTGGAGAAATGATGCGCCAGTTCTCCGACCTCGCCCCCACCGTGGATCGTGATACCGCTGTAGGTCTCCCCACGCCGCACCTTCTTCATTTCTTCCGTAAGCACACGAAGATTCTTCAGAATAAACGCATTAAGAATATAAGCAATGACAGTAACCAACGTAATAAACCCAATATTGGCTCCGATCAAAATATTGCGCATATGTGAAATTTCCTTAAGCACGCCGTCCATGGACACGATATTCAACAGATCCGCATTGATCCGCTCAATGGGCTTGTGCAGCAGCAGAAATGATTTTCCGTTCTCTTTGTAATAAATATCCCAAACCCCGGTTTCTTTATAACGCATCAATCGCTCCCGGATCGCTTGCTCCAATTCCGGATTCGTACGAAGATACGAGCTTGGGTCGCGGGTAAAAATCTGGGCTTCACTATCCACAAGCAGCATTTGCGATTCGCCGTTCTGGAAGGTGGAATAGGTTCTTGGGCTGAATTTTTCCAGCAACATGTCGACCTGAACCATCCCGACGTGATGGTTTGTCGGAATGCTCATTTCTCGAAGCAAGGACACCTTTGGCGTTGCCGCTGGGGTTTGCCCTTTGTAGCGTTGCATCAAATCGGGATCATTGTATTGAAAAGACCAGGATTCCGTTCCTTTCATTTCCTTCGCTTTTTGAAACCACGGCTCACTCGCTACACGGGTTTCCCGGAAGAAAATCGGCCAAATTTCGGTGATGTTACTGCTTGAGAAGAGCCGCAGATGCTCCACATTCGGGTTTAAGTACTGGATTCGCGTTAAGCTTTTAAACGTATAGTAGCTGAAATTGACGAGTTCACGAGCACCTGTCTCGCTCGCATTCGCTAGATAATCCTGTACTTCCAGATCGTCGTAGGAGACTTGCGCTGCCCGCGCCATCGACTCAATCTGGGTATCGATATGCTGGATTTCCATCTCCAGCAACGAGGTATTCTTGTCCTCGGCATCACGGACATACATGTTATTGATGGCTTGATACGAATAAAAGGACACCAACGAACTGGGTCCTAAAATAATGAAAATATAAGAAGCAATCAGGCGGCTCTGAAGTGAGCGGCGCCCAAACCAATATTTAAACGAATCCCACCATGCTGCCCAGGGCTTCCTTCTCTCCATATGCCGCGCGACTCCTTTTTATAAACGCCCAAAAGCCCGCGATTCGCGGGCATTTTTTGGGCAGAACGAGGATTATTCCATGCCAAGTTTCTTCTTGTTCTCTTCATACTTAGTTTGCTGGAACGCCTGCACTTTGGCAAGTCCCAGATCTTCTTGTTTCTTGATGTAATCGGACCAGATCTTATCGAATTCGGCATCAGACGGTGCCATCAGCAACTTCGGAAGCGTCTTGCTGCGCAGATCCTTAATCTTGCTCAGGATAATGCCTTCATCCGAGTTGGCCAATGGATCGATCAAGTCAAATTCGGAGACACTGACGGTTTTACCGCGAGTCCAGTCTTCCAATTGTTTGTACGGTTCAACCGATTCAGGCTGCCATTGCTGGGTGATGTTGGTGTTCTGCATCATCCAGAAGGTAAAGGAGGAGCCGTATTGTTTGTCGAATGCAGCCCGGTCTTTATTCATAAGATCAAAGGCTTCCGGTTTGAATTGGTCTTTGCCGTCAATCGTGTCATAGCTGACGCCTTTTTCACCGAGGTAAAGGTCTTTTTGACCTTCTTCACTCATCAGGTAGCTCAGGAATTTAATGGCACGAGCTTTATCCTTCACATCTTTAGAGATCAATGTTACCGTCCAACCGGAAATCGAAGGACCGTTCAAAGTAGGCGGATCCAGTTTGGAGTTCGCCGGACCGTCAACCGCGATGTAAATCTTGTTTGGATCTTGTTGGTACAGAGTACCCAATTGCGCTGCAAAGTCGGTGCGTTGGTACAGCATCGCGAAGTAACGTCCTTGCGCGATCTTCTCTTCCATTTGAGCGCGTTTGTCGATGAAGATATCCTTCGCCAGCAAGCCATCTTCGTTGGCTTTGCGCAGCGTTTTCAACCACGTTACATATTCCGGATCGGTTTCACGGTTGTACAGCTTGCCGTCTTTTTGTCTCGGAATTGCCAGGAAGTTCTGCAGATATTGTTCCAAGGAGTCATTACCGACAGCTGTAAATTCATGCAGACCCAACGGAATCAGCGGTTGACCGTTGATTTCAGGGAATTTCTCTTGAGCTGCTTTCAGAGCAGCCACGAAGCCTTCCGGTGTACGCATATCAGGGCTGCCGATGGCTTCATAAATATCTTTACGTACGACGAAGGTTTGGTTGGATACATACGTATCGCCGTATTGCTCATAGTCTTTAGGGGACGAGGAAGAGTTCGGATAACCGTATACATTCCCGTCTGGCTGCGTGTACCAGCCCAGTTTGTCTGGGTCAGCGATTTTGAAGAAGTAAGGATCATATTGTTCCGCCAATTTGTTCAGCGGCTCAACAAGTCCACCTTCGATCATTTTCTTCACGCCGTCTTCATACCAGCCCAGCGTAATGAAATCAGGCAGCTTGCCGGATGCGATTAGCGTGTTCAGCTTTTCGTTTTCATTCCCGGCAGGAACGATGAAGTTGATGTTTACGCCCGTTTTCTTCGTTACATATTGGGAAGTCGGGTCAACCCCCCATTTATTCGGGAACCAGGCAAAGTTCAGGTACCAGTCGAAAGTGATTGGAGACGTATCGGATTTCCAACCTGGTTCATCAGCCGATGGTGTTGCGGCCGGCTCGGTCGATTCTTGCGAATTGGTGTTGGCAGGCTTGTTGTTAGCGCTTTCCTTACTCGCATTGCCATTACCGCCGCAAGCAGCCAGAGACAGGACCATGATGGCCGCCATCAGCAGCATCATCATTTTTTTGGACTTGCTTTTCATGCCCATGCTTTTTACCCCTTTTCTCATTTGGTGTGATTCCTTTTATGTGCAACTCCAAAGCCGCCGAGAAGCGGCTTGGAGGAGTTACCACGAACGTGGTGAGTCGGCCTAAATCGCTTCTTAGCCTTTGATCGAGCCGATCATCATCCCTTTAACGAAATAGCGTTGCAGGAACGGATAAGCGAACACGATCGGCAGGGTCGTTACGACCATCGTTGCCAGTTTGATCGATTGGGAAGTGACTGTCTTAGTCACCGCACTGCCCTGTACGGCCGTCGTCATGATGTTGGAACTGGACTGGGCCACAACCCGGTATAGAAACGTCTGGATCGGCTGCAGGTTCTCGTTGTTGACGTAAATAATCCCCGTAAAATAATCGTTCCATTGATAGACCCCGTGGAACAAGGCGATCGTTGCCAATACCGGCATTGAGACCGGGAGCACGACTCTCAAGAATACAACCCAATCGTTCGCTCCGTCGATCCGGGCCGCTTCCTCCAATCCATCGGGAATTTCCCGGAAGAAGGTCATGAAGATAATGAGGTCAAAAAAGCTGAACAGCACCGGAATAATGTAAACCATGAAATTATCAAGCATATGCAAATCCCGGATGAGCAGGAAGGTTGGAATCAGCCCCCCTGAGAAAATCATCGTGATTGTTCCCAATAGGATGTACAGCTTCCCTCCGATCAGCTCTCTGCGGGAGAAGGCGTAGGCGACCATCGAGGTAAAGAACACGTGCGCGACAACGCCAATGACGGTCTTGGCTACCGTAAGTCCCATCGCGGTCATAATGCCCGGATTATCAAATACCGCCTTGAAATTCTCGAGGCTGAAAATCCGAGGCCACCAGTAAATCCCCCCGAGCATGGCGTCCTTCCCGTCGTTAAACGCATTGATCAGGACGTACCAAATCGGATACAGCGTGACGAAGCAGATCAGCAGCATTCCCAAATTATTCAGTGTATCGAAGACGACTTCGCCTTTCGTTCTGCGGCTTAATGAAAACATGTGCAGGTCCCCCTTGGCCTAAAACAACGAAGTGTCGTTGAGTTTTTTGGATACTTGGTTGGCAATCAGCAGCAGGATGAGCGCTATGACGGACTTGAACAATCCGATCGCCGTAGAGAACGAGTACCGGCCCGAAGAAATCCCTGTATAGTAAACATAGTAATCTATAACATTACTTGCACTATCGTTCAAGGAGTTACGCAACACCAAAATCTGGTCGAAGTTAGAGTTCAGCACACCGCTGACCGCCAGGATGAACAAAATACTGATCGTAGCTTTGATTGCCGGAAGCGTAACGTACCACATTTGCTGGAACCTTCCGGCTCCGTCAATGGTGGCCGCTTCATACATTTCGGGCGAAATGCTCGTAATCGCCGCCAAGTAAATGATCGCGGACCATCCGAGCTCCTTCCAAATATCCGAAGTGATCACGATCGTCCAGAAATATTTCGGCTCAGCCAGGAAGGAAATCGGTTTATCAATAATGTGGAGCGCCATAAAAATATCATTGACGATACCCACGTCCGACAGCCAAGTTGCCAGGATCCCCCCCAGCACAACCCAGGACAGGAAGTGAGGCAAATAAGAAATCGTTTGGATCGCTTTCTTGTACCGAAGCGAACGAATCTCATTTAGGAATAAGGCGAATACGATCGGTAAAGGGAACATAAGCAGCTTCAGCAAACTGATCCCAAGCGTATTTTTCATGACATTGACGAAGTTCTCGTCCTGCAAAAATTCCTTGAAATGCGTGAGCCCAGCCCATGGGGCTTCTGAAATCGTTCGAATAATGTCGTAATCCTTAAAAGCGATGATGACACCATACATCGGAATGTAGTTGAAGATGATCATCCAAGCGATGCCGAGTAAGGCCATAATTTGAATATGTCTTTGCGTGTACAGTTTCTTCAGCCATTTCCGCCTCGATGAGGGCGGCGTTTCTATCTCTTGCATGGCTGCGGGTTGCGTTGACGGCTGCATTTCCATCCCCTCTGACCTCCAAGCTGTTCTAGTCTATTAATGTAAGCACTTTCACCTATCTGTATCTATTGTACTTGGGATCGAAGCATAGGGATATGCTCCAGATTTCGTATCGATGTATTCGTTTTTCGGCTGGCGATCACGATTTTTAGAAAACAAAAACCCGTACCGGGAAGATACGGGCAATAACGCCTACTTCATGATCAATTCGGTTTGTTGAACACCGTATGGTGCCCTCGTCCCTTGAATGACGTCCAGCATTTCCGCGTGGGTGGCCTTGATTTCCTGCACAAAGTCCTCATAAGGCCGATGGCAGACATCGACGATCCCGATCTGGTAGTTCTCCCCGTCGAAACGGCCTAGCGTGGCTTGATCATTCAGTATAAAATAATGCGTCCCCACCAGGTACTTCTGACTCGCTGCAAATTCCGTGTAATAGCGGTAGGCTTTGCCACGGTCGGCCTGCGTGTATACGCCTTTCAACCCCGGGCTTAGCAACCCTACATCCGGAGCTCCAAAATGGAATTCGCCGATCAGGATCGGTTTACCGGTGTGTTCGTAGATCGCGCGGAGGTCGACTTCATCCGGTCTAAACTTATAACAGTTATAAGTGAAGACATCATAGTACTCACTTCCCTCCAGAACCAGTTCCGAAGAAATAAACGCATAACGCATTCCGAGATTTAAGTGATGGGGATCGATCTTCTTCAACGCTTGAGCCGGGATGCGGACATACTCATGGGCCATCCGGCGGGAAAAATCCAATAAATCCGCATCCGCGGCATCGGAAAATTCCTCATACCCCAGTTCACGGATCGCGCCGAAATCCATCACTTCCATCCCCCACGCCGCACTTAGGGCATCCGGCCGGCCTTCATATCGATCCTCCAGATAGCGAATCAGCTCTTCCTTACTTGCCAAGGAATATCCGCTGCGGAACATTTCCCGCGCCAGATTCACGCGATCCCCAAACGCCCAATGCGGTTCGTTCGTCATAAAGTATCCGATGAGATAGCGGTCCTCTTTAAACGGCTCAAATTGCGCGGCATACCGCTCCGAGGCCTCTCGATACTCCTGGCTGAATACGTCAGGAAAATCCCGATACACGGTCTCTTGGGTTGTAGGAAATCCGGCCAACGGCATGACATAAGGCAGCTTCGCTTCTTGGGCAAAGTTCAGATCCGACCAGTTCCCGATCGTATTAAATCCCCAATCGATCAACCGAGAACGAGTCATTTGGCTCCAAGTCTCATGATAATTCTCGCCGAAGGCTCGAATCAGATTGCTTACGGCATAATTATAATAACGATGACCGTTCAACGTCTCTCCTGTCTGGAAAGCAGGTCGGAAAGGTCCTTCCTCTTCCGGGATCCACTCCAGACAAGGTTCAATGCCGTCGATCCGTCCCGCTTCCCCGGAGGAAACCACATCCAGCCCCTTACTGTAGAAAGCGTATCCCTCCGGATCCACCAGCCAGAATCGGTCCCCCTGCTGCGCGACATGAAAGTATCCTGTAGGTTCAAAAGGAATGGATTTATATCCCCCATAGGTACTGTATTCCGGTCCAAAATGCGCGATCGCGCCGTCTTCTGCCTCTTTCTGCAAATAACGGACAAGCTCCTCTGCCGATTCGGTTTTGCCGCCCCAATCCTTGATTTTCAATTGTCCCAGCTCATCAACGATCGGCTCTACCTCCTGTCCCAGGCTGCAATCGGGCTTCTCGTCCGCTAGGTACAAATCGTGCAGGATAAAGGAACGATGCGTATAGAACGGCAAAAAAATCATTTCGAAATGCTTGACTTGCTCCGGTTCCATGGCGGTTCCTTGCAAAAATGACTTCAGTTTGCCCGGCGTACGCTCCAGAAAGATATGCTGGGCATCTAAATGCTCAAGGTCAAAAAACGTTCGAACCCGAATCTGAGGCAGGAATCCCGTCATGCAATACAAGTCCGGTATGCTCTGCACCGAACTTGGAGTTCGCTTCGAAAAACCAAGCGCCATCTGAAACTCCGTGATCGATTGAACGGTTAGCTCCAGCACAAGATGCTGGCCTTTCTTAAACTCCAAGCCGGCGATATGGAGCCTCCCCCCCTCTGGGGAAATTTCGATCAAACGCCCGCCGTCCGGAAGCGGTTTCATTTCAATGCTGCCGCTTACGTTCATCTCTGTTGGTCTCATTAGTTCAGTCGCTCCTTCGGATTGGTCAATTCGTAAAAATTATACGATATTTCGAAGAGCTTCCTTCCGTTTTCCGAAATTGTGTGACCAAGCCCGAAATTGTGTGACCCTTCCGAAACCGTCGAATAGACAGAACGCGCTTATTCCAAGGCAAACGAAGCCAAGTCCGCGCATCCGTTCCCGGTATACTTGAAATATAAGGCCTGTATGCCGTCCGGAATGGCAATGTCTGCGGTGTATTCCGTCCAAACGTTCGTGAAGTCAACCGGGATGGTTCCGAGCGCCGGCCCCTCCCAAGCCGTTTGGATCTCGAAAGCACCTTGGCAATACCCGCGTACTTTGATCTTAACTTTTTTGATGCCATGACAATCGAAATACTTGAACCCGGCCGTGGCAGAATCCGTCATGTTAGCGATATATCCGATCTCCTCGTCTCCGTCTTTCCCGTCTTGAGTGATTTTTGGAAACCGGCTGTCCATCCAGGCTCCGGAGCCGAAGCCGCCGGTATACGTCGCCTCGTCTTTGCAAAACAGATGGCACGCCAGATAGGCGGGATATTCTCCGTGCCCTACAAGCGGACCGCCATTCGGGCCGCTGGAGGTCATCTCGGCTTGAGCGATCGTTCCGTCCTCGCGGAAGTGAATCCGCTCGATGCAGCCCTGCCGGCAGAACGCTGTACCGTTGGTATGCCGGTGATAGAAGACATACCATTTCCCATTGATTCGTTCGATGCTGCCATGGTTATTTCCGCCGTAGTACATCGGCTTGTCCGCCGGTTTGTAGGAATCGATATGAAGATCGTTGTTGCTGATGAGGACTCCTTGATAGACGAAGCCATGAGTCGGAAATGGACTGGTTGCGTAACACAACTCATGCATGACGATCGAGGAGTAGATCAAGTAATAAGTATCGTCTTTCTTACGGATCGAAGGAGCTTCAAAAAACGCATGTCCTTCAAACCCGCTCCCCTTGCTATAAGGCTCGCTTGGCGCGACAAAAACCGGTTCCTCCACGATCGTGAGCATATCCGGGCCCAGCACCGTAACCATCGCGCCGTGTCTGGATCGATCTCCGGCCGCACAGAATCCGGTATATAAGTAAGTCCGCTCGCCCTCCGTTAACACCCCGGGGTCAAACTGAGGTTCGTCGCCGGCTTTTTCTCCCAAACGCGTGCCGTCGGCATACTGAACGTACCCGTAGAATTCAAACTCCCCAGCCGGAGTCTCGCAGACGGCGACAGAAACGATCGGAACCTTGTCGAGCACATAATACAGATAATACCGCCCATCCGGTCCGACGGTAACGTCCGGGGCATAGAGACACATCCTGCCGTCCGGATTCAGCGGGTCATCGGTTTTCTTGTAGATGACGCCTTCGTATCGCCAGTCCCCCAAATCCTCTACCGGAGCCGACCAGCACACATAGTCGTTTAAGCAAAATACATGGCCGTTAAACCGGTCATGCGACCCGTATACGTAAACCCTATCGCCCCAGACATGCGGCTCCCCGTCAGGAACATACTCCCAAGACGGCAGATATGGATTGAATCCTTGCTTTTTCATCGGCGGCTCCCCTCTCCCGGTTCATTTCTGAAAATCCGCTGAGAAAACTCGCTAAGGCCGTTTCTCCATACAGGCCAGTCGTGGCCTCCCTGCTCCTCCACCCAAATGTGGGGGACCCCCTGCTCAGCGAAGTAAGCATGTGTCCGGTCGCTGACGTATTTCAAATTGTCCTCATCACCGCAAGAGAGCCATAACAGACTCATTCGCGTCGCCGCCTCCTGCGGATTCGGGGCGAGCTGTTCGGGAGTCTTCGTATTGGGGGCCGGGGAAAATGCGCCGATCCAGGCGAATTGATCCAAATGGCTTAATCCGATGTTTAAGGACTGCCCGCCTCCCATGGACAAGCCGGCGATGGCGCGGCTCTCCCGCCCGGTACTGACCGGATAGGTAGCTTCTACAAAAGGGATCAGGTCATGGAGTAAGTCCCATTCGAAACGCTCGAACGCCTCAAGCTTCTCAGGGGCAAAAAGGTCGCCCTCGGCCCGATCTTCCGGCATAGCGCGGCCATTGGGCATGACCACAATCATGGGTGCGAGCTTCCCATCCGCATAAAGCCGATCCAAAATGAGATGCGGCTCGCCATGCTCAAACCACTCGTGTTCATCTCCGCCAATGCCATGCAATAAATAGAGTACCGGATACGTTTGATTCCGGGAAAATCCGGGAGGGGTATATATCCTTGTTTTGCGCTGGGTTCCTACGGTTGTGGAGCGATATTCCACGACCTCGATGCTTCCGTGGTGCAAATGGCTGGATGCTTCCGAAACTTGCCGATCCATGATCTTCATCCTCTCCGTCATTTAGATAATTGAATTATAGCGCTTCCAAAAAAACGCTCGCTAGGCTGAAAATAAAGAACTCATCCGTATTTCTTTAAACAAAAGAAGCGATCGATCCAGTTAGTTGCCCAACTGAATGATCGCCTTTTTGGCATAGAACAACGTGCTTATTTTGCGGTAAAGCCTAGTGCTTTCATCATCTTTGTGAAGATTTCCGTATTTTCGAAGGCTCCGGTGAACAGATTCGCGTTCTTGCCCATCGCCGTAACCGGAATATCGACCGCCGTATGGCCGGACGTCGTCCAGTCAACAATGAATTGCTCCTTGGAACCCGCGATCGCAAACGGTCCGTCTTCCTTGGAGATCGCATCTCCGGATTCATCCTCCGCATCAACCGACTCGATCGAAAGGCCGCCGGTTTCATGGTCGGCCAGGACCAATACGAGCGTATCCGGGTTTTTCTTGGCGAAATCCTTGGCGACTTGCACGGCTTTATCCAGCTGTTGACCGGCTTTAATGGTCAATGCGGCGTTGTTCTCATGCGCCATCTCATCGGTCGCCTCCTCCTCAACCATGAGGAAGAAACCCTTTTTGTTTTGGGACAACGTGTCGATCGCTTTCTTAGTCATATCCGGAAGAGAAACGACCGGGTTATAAATATCGCCGTCGCCTTCTTCTCTTTGCTGGAACATCTCTTCATTCGCGAACAAACCGAGAAGCTTGCCGCTTTTTGCTTTTTGCAGATCCGCTTTATTGTTGACGTAGGTGTAACCCAGTTGTTTGGCTTTGTCGACCAGGTTGCCTTGGGTCCCCTTGCTCTTCTCGGAAGGATCCTCTGCCGGCTCGTCTTGGAACGCGCCCGGGTTACCGGCCGGGAACCAGAAATCCTCGCCACCGCCCAACAGCACATCCACTTTGCTCTTCGTCAAAAGTTGGAGCGCGATATCGCTTTGCGCAGAACGATTCTCCACATGGGCACCAAAAGCCGCTCCGGTCGCGTCCGTCACCTGGCTCGTCGTAACGACTCCCGTGGACAATCCCGCTTGTTTCGCGTATTCCATAATCGTTTTGACCGGTTTCTTGTTGGCATCCATTCCGATTGCGCCATTATACGTTTTGACCCCGCTGGCATACGCCGTAGCGGAAGCTGCCGAGTCGGTTACGGCCGACGTCGAGCTCGTATGTACCAGACCGGCATAAGGCATGTCGTCCATAGCCAGTTTGCCTTTCTCTCCTACCGTAGCCAATCGAATGGCGTTGCGTGCTGCATTCCCCATTCCGTCCCCCACGAACAGGATCACGTTCTTCGTCTTTGAGGAGGCTGCCACTGCCGGACTCGGGGTCTGTGCGGTCAGAATGCCGGTCACCGCTACCGCTGCCGCAGCAGTCACCACAAACGCTGTTCTTAAACGCAAGCTTTTTGCAAGTTTCATAAAGTACGAACCTCCTAAATGTTTTGAGTTTCGTACTCTATGATAAATACCATATATTAAGGAGATGTATGGCGTGTGTAAAATAATGTTAAATGGAAAGCTGCACGCTGCGCCAGCCACTTAATTCGCATTGGCCGTATCTGTTATCCCCGGTAGCGACCACCGTTCCGTCCGACTTTAAGCCAAGGGTATGAGCACAACCCGCAGCTACCGCCACAATATCTCGCCAGCTGCTCACCTCACCTTGGCCATGTTGATTCGATCCCGCCGCCACTACGGTACCGTCTGCTTGAAGTCCGAGGGTATGGTAGCTGCCAGCGGCAACCGCCACAATATCGCGCCATGCTTCCACTTCGCATTGATGATGTTTGTTCAACCCCACAGCCACCACGGTGCCATCCGATTGAAGACCGACGGTATGAAGATACCCCGCCGCAACCGCCACGATCTCACGCCAGTTGCTTACATTACATTGGCCATAACGATTATTTCCCGCCATTATCACCGTACCGTCAGATCGAAGTCCGGCGGTATGCCAATCCCCTGCGGTTATCGCTACGATTCCCTTCCAGTCGCTTACTTCGCATTGCCCTTCCGCATTCCTCCCCACAGCCACCACCGTACCATCTGATTGAAGGCCGAGGGTCCGGCGCCATCCCGCGGTGACCGCCACGATCTCGCTCCAACCGCTCACCTCGCACTGGTGATGCTGGTTCCAACCTACCGCCACCACCGTACCGTCCGCTTTAAGCCCAACGGTATGCGAATTCCCCGTGTTCGTCGCCATATGTACATTCCCTGCCGCCACCGCCACGATATTACGCCAGTCCTCAACCTTGCATTGTCCATGTTTAGGATCGCCGACAGCGATAACCGTGCCGTCCGAGCGAAGACCGACGGAATGCCGTGGGCCTGCCGCGAGGGTTGCTTTATATAATGTAGGGTCCATGTCTTACCTCCTTGTGTCATGGATTCCGATTGAATTCATCATACGAAAAGCTTCTGAAAGAAATCAAACAAAATCATAAGATTAACGTCTCGAACCCGAGGGCGGCTGAAACTTATGATGAGAGTGTGACCTAGTAGCCGCCCTTACAAAGTGGGCAACCCGGGGGTGATGTATGAATCAACCTGCGCAAGTCGTTCTGATTACGGACGCCGACCATCCTGCAGGCAAAGCAATGATCCGCCGCTTCGCCGAGGATGGCGCCTATTTCCTGTTGAACAGTTTGTCTGATGGCACGCAAATTGCCGCCGAGATCGACATGGCTAAAGCGTCTGGATCCAAAGTGATCGTGAAGAATGTCGACCTGAGCGCCGGCGCGAACGCAAGTGAACTTGTTCTGCTGGCCGAGCGGGAGCTCGGTGCGCTTACCGTCCTGATCCATAATAACGATCGGCTCGTCTCTATTTCCGTCGAAGACGGCTCCGAAGCATCGTTTCGCGAGGTAATGAACACCAACGCAAAGTCGGCCTTTTTATGCGCGCAAGCGGCCGGAAAGGCCATGGCGGTACGGGAGTCGGGCAGCATTATCTTCGTCTCGTCCATTCATGCCGAGAAGCCGACCGGCTCCTCCTTCGTCTACAGCGCATCCAAGGGCGCCGTCAAGATGCTGGCCAAAGAAGCGGCCCTGGAGCTCGGGCGGCACGGCATCCGCGTGAATACGATTGAGGCCGGTCTGATCGAAGGCGACGGTGAACGGTTCCGCAGCTCGCTGACAACGCTCTACCGCTGTCACGAACTCAAAGTTCCGAGCGCTCGGCTAGGCACTGCGGAGGATATCGCAAACGTCGCCCACTTCTTGGCTTCAAGGGAGGCGGGATACGTGAACGGCGCGGATATCCGGCTGGACGGAGGGTTCCTCCTGCATTATATGGATCACAAAATGAAACGGCCAAGGAGCGGTGATTCGCCATGAGTCTATCGGGCAAGGTCGCACTCGTAACAGGAGCCGGTACCGGCATCGGCCAGGGCATCGCCATCGAGATGGCAAACAGAGGCGCAAGAATGGCACTCCACTATAACCGGAGCGAGGCCGGCGTTCTCGAGACGAAGAGACGAATTGACGGAGCGGGAGGAAGCAGCTTCATTGTCCGGGCGGATGTCTCGAACCAGAAGGAGATCGCCGCGATGGTTCGCCACATCGAAACCCGCGCTGGCGATATCGATATTCTGGTCAACAATGCCGCTGTACAACTGAACTACGACCTTTTCAAACAGGATGGCGAAACGTTCGACCTCATGTTCGATACGAACGTAAAGGGCTACTGGCAGTGTATCCAAGCCGTTATTCCCGGCATGAAGCGGAAGGGAACCGGCCGAATCATCCTGATCTCCTCGGTACATGCCAAGCGGCCGACGGATTTCGATCCGATTTATGCCATGACCAAAGGCGCGATCCGCATGCTCGGGCGGGAAAGCGCGATCGAGCTGGCACCGTACGGCATTACGGTGAACACGATCGAGCCGGGAGCCATCGATGTGGGCAAATACAACCTCATCTCACCGGACGATCCGGATGCAGAGAAGAAACGGGAGGCGCGGCGCAAGCACCAGTTGGAGAAATTCCCGCTGGGGCGCGTGGGACTCCCGCTTGATGTCGCTCAGCTCGCCTGCTTTATCGCCTCGGACGAAAGCGAGTATATGACAGGCTCCGCTATCCGGCTTGACGGCGGAAGCATGCTGCTGTAACGAGGCTACAGCACACCAACCGATTAGGAGTGATTTCATGGTAAACAAAGAAACGTACGAACAAACGCTGGCCCATGTTCGTACTTCCTCCAGCCCTTCGGAGCTGCGTATCACCGATATCCGCTTCACGGATATCGTCGGCGGTCCGTTTCACAGCAGCTTGATCAAGGTATTCACGAATCAAGGGTTGGTCGGTTTCGGGGAAGTCCGCGACGGCGCAGACAAGGTCTACGCCCTCATGCTGAAGAGCCGGCTACTCGGAGAGAACCCGTGCAATATCGACAAGCTGTTCCGCCGGATCAAGCAGTTTGGCGGGCATGCGCGTCAAGGCGGCGGCGTCAGCGGAATCGAGCTTGCGCTCTGGGATCTGGCCGGCAAAGCGTATGGCGTGCCGATCTACCAGATGCTCGGCGGCAAGTTCCGCGATCGGGTTCGCATGTATTGCGACACGGATGTTGTCGGCAAGGACACCGGCAAAGCGATGGGCGAAGCGCTCAAGAAGCGGATGGAAGCCGGCTTCACCTTCCTCAAGATGGATCTTGGCATCGGCCAGCTCATCAACGAACCGGGGACGCTTAGCGCGCCGCTTGGTTTCCTGGAAGAGATGCGGGAGATCGCGAAACGCCGCTACAGCCGCGACAAAGGTAATCTCACCGAACAGGAGCTTCGTGAAATCAAGAACCGTCACTACGATATTTACAACATCCCTCATCCCTTCACCGGCATTCATGTGACGGAAAAAGGCCTCGACATGCTGGAGCAATATGTCGCGGACGTCCGGTCGGTTATCGGCAGCGAAGTGCCGCTCGCCATCGATCACTTCGGCCATATCGGACTTGAGGACTGCATCAAGCTAGGCAAACGTATCGACAAGTTCAATCTGGCCTGGATGGAGGATATGATTCCGTGGCAGTATACGGATCAATATGCCCGTCTCTCTCGCGCCGTGACGACACCGATCTGTACGGGTGAAGACATTTATTTGAAGGAGAACTTCAAGCCTCTCCTCGAAGCCGGCGGGGTGTCTGTCATCCATCCGGACGTGCTGACGACCGGAGGCATCCTCGAGACGAAAAAAATCGGGGACATGGCGCAGGATTACGGCGTCGCGATGGCGATCCATATGGCGGAGAGCCCCATCGCCTGTCTGGCCGCCGCTCACGTCGCCGCGGCGACGGAGAACTTCCTAGCGCTCGAATACCATTCCTGTGAAGTGGATTGGTGGGACGACATCATCATCGGCAGCCGACTCCCGGATAAGCTAGTCCAGAACGGCTTCATCACCTTGACGGACGCTCCCGGACTCGGGATCGACGATCTGAACGACGAAGTATTGGCTGAGCATCTTCATCCCGAAATCGGCGGTCTCTGGGAGTCAACGGATCCATGGAATCATCATTATTCTAACGACCGGCAGTGGAGCTGAGGCTCCTCTGCTTTTTCTTTCACAATAAAAGGATCGTCCTGACGGCGCAAGCCGATCAAGACGATCCTTTTCATTCCTCTTACAGGGTGGCGGAAACGCGGTTCATCTTGGCCGCCGCCTCCATTAAGCCGGTAATATATCCTACGCCAAACAAACGGCCAAGCAGCTCATACCCCGGGTTCTCATTGTCTTCGCCTTCCATCGTCGGCACGTGGTCCGGCCGGGCCGGGCCGCTAAAGCCAACCTCGTAATACGTCTTCATCGCTTCGAGCATATCCGTCTGGCCATCGTCATGGAACGTCTCCTCGAATTTTTCCGGCGTGCCCTTCACGTCACGGAAGTGGACGAAGAATAGCTTCTGCTGGTCAGCGAAATGCCGAATGACTCCCGGGATATCCTCACCGGCTGTCGCCAGGGTCCCCTGGCACAACGTGATGCCGCTATAAGCGCTCGGCACCAGATCGATGGCCCGCTGCAGCGCCGATGCGTTCCGCAAGATCCGCGAGACGCCGCGGATCGGCGTAATCGGCGGATCGTCCGGATGAAGCGCAAGCTTCACCCGGGCGGATTCCGCGACGGGAACGATTTTTTCCAGGAAATAATGGAGGTTCTCCCACAGTTGTTCCTCCGTCACAATTCCGGCTTCCGTGGGCGGCACTTCCGCCATCAGGCTGTGATCGTAGCTGGAGACGAGCGCTCCCCCGCGTGTCCGGGTTGTCGTTGAGGTGCGGAACCAGTTGAATTGAGCCATAAAGTTATAGCAGAGCACGGGAATGCCGGCAGCCCCCATATTGACCAGGAATTGCTGAAAAATCTCGATTTCCTCATCACGGCCGGGCGCTCCCAGCTTAATCTTGTTGCTTGGCGGCATCGATTCGATCACGGACAACGTTAGACCAAAGTCGGCATAACGCTGCTTCATTCGGATCAGCGGCATCAAATCCCAAGGTTTCTCCGTTTTCTCTTCCCACGGCAGCCCGCTGACCGCGTAATTGACGTTCATCTGTTTTGCCAAATGCCACAGCCGGCTTGGCTGGGATGGAAGAAATTCCGCAAGCTGCATGTCGTTATCCGCCTCTTTCTATCGTTTAGTTGCCTGCCTTGGCGGCCAGCTCCTTACCGAGCTTATCGATTTTGTTGAAAGCTTCTTCAATGGACTGCTGACCGAACGTCACCGCGTCCATCTCCTTCTTATAGGCATCCACCCATTCCGTAAATCCCGGTGCCGGCGAATAGAACGGCAACGCCTTGTCAACGGACAGATCATAAATTTCTTTACCGAGCTTATCCTTCGCCTCCAGATTCGGTTCTAGCTTCTTGTAGATATCCGGATTGATCGGAATCCCGCGGGTCAAACCAAGCGCATCCCCTGCGGCTTCATCGGTAATAAACCATTTGACGAATTTCTTGGCTTCTTCCTTGTTCTTCGAATTGGTGCTGACGCTAAGGAAGATCGTCGATTGCGCCCAGCCTCCGCCCGCAGGTCCGGTCGGCATATTCACGACGCCCACCTTGCCCGGCATGAGCTGCTCGAGCGCGCTGACCGAGCCGGTTGTTGCGCCCCTCGTCATCACGACCCCGCTTGCCATCGGGTCGGCCTGCGGATCGTTCTCGAGGAAGGCGGCAGACTGCTCCGCCGGAGGAACGATTTTATCCTTGCGGAATTGTTCATAGGTTTGATAGAACTTCATGAACAGGTCCCTATCGAGCGTAAACGTCTTCCCGCCGTCAGACATGATCGGCGGTTTCCCCATCGCCGTCTGGTAATAGTTGAAGAAATCCCAAGTTGTCGTGTCGCCGATCGGGTACTTGCCCTCCGGCAGCTTGGCGCGGGCGTCCTTCGCCCATTGGAAATACTCATCGTACGTCCAATCCTTATGCGGTAAAGGGATGCCATATTGCTCGAGATCCGCCTTGTTGAAGGCAGTTCCCTGCGCATTCTGGCTTAACGGGATACCGTACAGCTTGCCGTCGATCTTCAGGTTCTCGATAACGCCAGGATCGACGATTCCGGTCAGGTCGATATCCGACAGGTCCTCCAGCTGTCCCCGACTTACGTATTCTTGCAAGTAAGCCGCATCCATCTGCAAGACATCCGTCATCGTTTTCGACGCCGCTAACGTCGGCAGCTTCTGCCAATAAGCGTCCCATGCCATATGCTCGGGTTTGAATTTAACGCCGGGGTTTTGCTGCGTATAAAGATCCAAGGCTTTCTGCGTCGCTTCGTGGCGTGCGTCCGTCCCCCACCACATGATGCTGAGGGTCTTCTCTCCGCCGGAGTCTCCATTTCCACCGCTCCCGCCGCCGTTTCCTCCAGAATTCCCACCGGAATTTCCACCTGCATTTCCTCCGGCATTGCCTCCGCCTCCGCCGCCGCAAGCCGTCATTACAAGAAACAGGGCCAGCAGGAGTGCGGCTGCACTCATCCATCTCGATTTGCTCATTGTCAATTTCCCCTTTCCTTTTCTTTGGATTAACCTTATGACTTCTATGGGTTGGTGACACCAAACCTAACCCTTCAGCCCCGTCGTTGCGATTCCTTCCACGAAATGCTTCTGTGCGAACAGGAAGATCAGTGCGGAAGGAAAGACGGACAACAGCGACATCGCGAGCAACTGCCCCCACTGAATCTCGAACTGGTCGATGAATCCCCGGAGCGCCAGGCCTACCGTAAATTTATCAACCGAGCTAAGGTACAGCACCTGCGAGAAGAAATCATCCCAGCTCCAGATGAAGGTGAAGATCGCAACCGTCACGAGTGCCGGCTTGATGAGCGGGAAGATGATCCATACGAAGATGCCGTATACGGAAGCGCCATCGATCTTGGCCGCCATGTCCAAATCGCGAGGGATGCCTCGAATGAACTGGACGAGAAGGAAGATGAAGAACGCGCCTCCGCCGAAGAAATGCGGCAGAACAAGCGGCACGTAGCTGTCCACGAAGCCAAAGGAGTTAAACAGGATATACTGCGGAACGACCGTAACTTGGCCGGGCAGCATCATCGTCAGCAGAAGGACCGAGAACCAGAAGCCCCGCAGTTTGAAGTTCAGTCGGCCGAAGCCATAGGCTACGACCGCGGCAGTCAACACACCGCCAAATACGTTCCCAACCTCCATCAGAAGCGTATTGCCGAAGAAATGGGCAAATGTATAATCGCTGGAGTACTGCCACCCGTTGCTGTAGTTCTCCCATAGCGGTGTCTTCGGCCAGAGCGTCGGCAAGCTCAGCTCCTCCGTCTTCTTCAGCGAAGCGCCAACCCACCAGATGACCGGATAAAGCATGAGGAGCGAGAATAGGGTCAGAAGCAGATGATTCGTCAACTTAGACCTAAGCTTCATTTCGCCCCTCCCCCTTCCGATTCGTAGAACACCCAATAGCGAGATGCGGCAAAGTTAATGACGGTCAGCAGACCCACGATCGCAAGCAAGATCCAGGCAAGTGCCGAGGCATACCCCATCTGGTAATGCTTGAACGCCTTTTCGTACAAGAACAAGGCGTACACGTACGTGGAATTGACCGGTCCCCCTTTGGTGATGATGAAAGCGGAGGTGAAGGTTTGGAAGGAGCCGATCACGCCGAGAATTAAGTTAAAGAACATGACAGGAGACAACATCGGCAGCGTGATGCTGAAGAATCGGCGGAACTTGTTTGCGCCGTCCACTGCCGCAGATTCATATAACTCCTGAGGGATCTGTTTGAGACCGGCCAGGAAAATAACCATCGTCGAGCCGAACTGCCAAGTATTCAGCAGAATGAGGGTTCCGAGCGAGGTGTCCGGATTGGTGATCCACCCCATGCCCTGGATGCCAAACCAGGCGAGCACCTGATTGATGTAGCCGTCTAGTCCGAACATATTGCGCCATAAAGCCGCAACCGCAATGCTTCCGCCAATCAGCGAAGGGAAATAAATGGCCGTTCGGTACAGATTCATCCCTTTCAATTTCTGATTAAGCGCCATAGCGACGAGAAGCGAAAAAAGCAGCTTGAGCGGCACGGAGAATAGGACGAACGTAAAGGTTACGGTGAGAGATTTCGTAAAGGTTGAATCATTCGTGAAAATGTTGACGTAATTGCTCGTTCCCGTCCAAACCGGATCCTCCAGGAGCGAATAATCGGTGAAAGACAGGTACAACGATTGGGCGATCGGCCATAACGTCAGCAATAGAAAGCCGATGAGCCACGGGGAAATAAAAATATAACCGGCTAGATGGTTTGCGCCGGTCTTCGCGCGCTTTCGGACGGCGCGTCCAGCTTTTCCAGCTTCGTTAATCGTATTGGTTTGTGCAGCCATCCTTTTCGATTCCTCCCCTCTTGCGATACACCTTGTGATAAATGTTGTAGTAGTACTACTGTATTCGAAGGCGGTTTCACGATTAAAGGTGACGAAATTATGATATTGTTTGATTTTTTAGAATCCGTGGGTCCCACGGGAAGCGCCGACGACAGCGGTGGAAAAAATTATGATGGGGCGGGGAAATGCCTTAAGAAAGTCGCATCGACAAAACGGCGGCCCTCCCTAACAATAGAGTCATGTTGAACAAAGAGGAGGCGCTTCAATGAAATTCGATAACCCGGAAGATCTCATTCAATTGACTCCGCTGTGGAAGGGTGAACGGTTCGAGAACGGGCGACCTAAGGTGCCGGAAGATGTCCTGCGAAGAATACGAAAAATTACGTTGGAGGAAGCATGGGGGCCACTATGGCACCGTGGCTATACGTTTCAGTTCGAAGGCGACTTTAAGATCGTCCATCCCGATCAGGTGATGGTGGGACGGGCCGTAACGGCCGTTATGGTGCCCAAGCGGCCCGATCTGCACGAGACGCTGCTGAATTACGGGCATGAGCAGGAAGGGCGAAGGGGCTTCTTCAACCAGTGGGTCATCGACTCCCTAGTCGAGGATGACGTCGTTGTCGTCGATATGTTCGACAAGATCCATCTCGGCACCTATGTGGGCGGAAACCTGTCTACGGCCATCTCGACCCGAACAAAGCGGGGCGGCGCCGTGATCTGGGGCGGCATCCGCGACAATCAGCAAGTATCCGAGATCAAGAACATTAACGTATACTACCGCGGTAGCGACCCGACGGCCATCGGCGATGTCACGATGGTGGGGATGAACGTGCCGACCCGGATCGGCAAGGCGATTTGCCTTCCTGGCGATGTGGTTCTCGGAACCCCGGCGGGTGTGATTTTCATCCCTCCCCATCTTGCCGAGCTGACAGCGGAGCAGGCGGAGAAATCACAGGTCCGCGACGTGTTTGGCTTCATTCGGTTGAAGGAAGGTGTCTATTCCACCGCGCAGATCGACGCATCCTGGCCCACCGCGCTGTGGGAAGACTTCATTCAGTGGTTCCAGAACGACGAGGCGGCTGCCGAATACCGCCATTTATCCTGGGAGAAGGAACTTGAGGAGGCGCGCCGGAACGAGCAGGACGGACACAGTTCCGACGTACGCTTATAAGGGCAGAACCAAGAAACAGGAAGCGGACGCTGCGCCGCTTCCTGTTTTATTTGCAAATCGACTCCCGATACTCGCTCGGCGATACCCCAACCTTCTTCTTAAAGATTTGGCTGAAGTAACGGGGATCCTGGTAACCGACTTTCTCAGCGACTTCATAATTTTTCAAATGGGTCGTCCGAAGCAGTTCCTTCGCCTTGTCGATCCGAATATCGGTCAGATGCTCAATAAACGTCTTGCCGGTATTCGTCCTGAAGAGCATGCTCAAATAGGTTGGTGTCATATACACTTTCTGAGCAACGCTCTGCAGCGATGCGCATTGGCAATCCTGCTCCATGTAAAGGATCGTCCTCTTAATGATGCTGCGATGGTTCTCTTTCTGGCCAGGCGAGACGACCTTCCACATCCCGGTTAGAAAAAGGCAGACGTAGTGCTTCAGCTCTTCCAGCGTGCTTAACCTTACAAGCGATGTCGCTTCAAACGGTTTGTAAGCGCCTACATTTTCTTCATCGGCAAGGACCCTTCTTTCCACACCGACCAGCAGTCGGATCGTCAGCTCATACATGCTTTTAACGTCGACCAGCCCCTGCTCCAGTACCGCAGAATAAAACGACTCTACCGCCTCTAAGATTTCCTGTTCCGAAGCCGCTGAGCGGAAACTCTCAACCAACTGTTTTTCCCTTTCTACCGGGTAACGGTCTATCGACTCCAGATGGCGAAGCTCGCCGAAATGGATTATTTGGCCGGTTCCGCTGTAGAACTTGTTCTGTAACGCCCATGAAGCCTGCCGATAGGATAAGTGGATATCGCCCAAATGGCTGCAAGGCTTCCCAACGCCGATATTCACGGGATGAGCGAATTGCTCCCGAAGTACAGCCCGCAGCCGTTCAAGCACCTCCTTGGATACCCACGAGAACAGCAGCCCAATCCGTCCGTCCCCGTCAAGAAAGGCGATACCGTTTGCCGGCATCCGTTGCTGAAGGCTTTCTCGCATGCTCTCCAGATAAGACAGCTTGTCGTGTTCATGATCGGCGGGGGCAGTTGGCTCCAGCAGCGCAATCGTAGGGAAAGTATAGTAAGGATTCAATTGAAGCTTAGCCAAGCTCTCCTTTAAATCCGCCTTCGCATCTGCCGGCCCGGATACAAGATATCGCAGAAGGCGGTCTTTCATCCATGACGTGATCGCCTGGTGGTCCAACAATAGACGTTCATTCAGCATACTCCTTTTCCCCCTTTGGATAGAGAATGACAACTGAAATCCTGGCCTTAATCGAGATGAATGATCTTGTACGCATGCATGTGCTCAATAAATGCTTCCTCCGCAACGTCGCCGTCCCCCGTCCGGAGGGCGTCAATCAGCATCCGGTGCCAATCGGCCAGCATTTCCGTCGTCGAATGCCGATTGGAGATGGCCATGAAGCGCATTACCTTCGTCCGCATATGGTTCCATAGCTCCAGGATGGCTTGATTATCGCAGCGCTTGTAGAAAAAACCATGAAAGTCCATATCCATTTCCAAAATGCTTAGCGTGTCGCTCTGCTCGACCGCCTCCTCCATCCTTTGAATAATCCGCTCAAGCGCGGCGTAATCCGCCTCTGTCAGCGTTGGCATAGACGCGCGAACTGCGAACCCCTCTATGATTTCGCGGAGGACAAAAAGATCCCGAATCTCCTTGGATGTAATGTTGGATACGACCGACCCTTTATTTCGAATGCCGTTGATCAATCCTTCCTGCTTCATCCGCTCCAGCGCTTCCCGTACAGGCGCCTGGCTAACCTGGAAATGTCCCGCGATATCCAGCACGATGAGCCGGGTTCCCGGGCAAAGCTCGCCCGTGAGTATTTTTCGTTTGAGCGCTAAATAGATTTGCTCGCTAATGGAATTCACCAGCGGGACGATATCATTGCTTGGCATCCTTGTTTCGTCTCCATTCGCGATAATCGATTATCGATTATCGATAATCCATTTTTTTCTATTGTATGAGGGCACCCGCGCATCTGATACCGGAAATCAATAATTCGTTAGCAAAAAGATCCGCGAAGCTTTCGCTTCGCGGACCGAATGGGACATTCTTTATTTCACATTCTTACTCCTGATCAAAATAGACAATCTTCCCCGTCTCGGCGGATTGATAGACCGCCTCCAGGATCTGAGAAACAATCATCGCTTCCCTCGGTTTAACCAAGGGTTCGATGTCGTTCACGATGCTGTGAATCCATTGTTTGGCTTCATACTCGAAATCGGACATCTTCTCCCCACGGAAAAGTTCCCTTGCATTCGGATCCACATCAAGCTGATTCAAGAACAAGCTTCCGTCCCGCTCGCCGTTAATCCGCAATTTATTGTGGTTGAAATCCGCGCCCCCCTTCGTTCCGCAGAGCAGATTGCCACCGCCGTCCGCAATGTTCAGGGCCCAGCTAGTTTCAATAATGACGGTAGCTCCATTCTTGAATTTCACGTATCCGAACGCGGAATCTTCGACCTCGAATTCATTAGGATCCCAAGATCCCCATTCGTTTGCGGCATTTTCGGTATCCTTCAGTTTATGGAAGACGCTGCCGACGACGCTTTCCGGTTCATAGTTATCCATCAACCACAGGATGAGGTCGAGGGAATGGGTTCCGATATCGATCATGGGACCGCCGCCCTGCTTCTCTTTATCCAAAAACACACCCCAGGTCGGTACGCCTCTTCTTCGGGTAGCGACAGCTTTGGCGAAATAGATCTCACCCAGTTCCCCGCCTACGATCATCTTTTTTAACAGTTGGCTTTTGGCGCTGGACCGGCTCTGGTACCCGACGGTTAGCTTCTTGCCTGTTCGCAAGTGGGTCTCGTACATCGCTTTCGCCTCCGCACCGGTGACGGCCATCGGCTTCTCGCACATGACATGCTTGCCGCTTTCGAGCGCATCGATGGATATCGAGGCGTGAGAACGGTTCGGGGTTAGCACATGGACGACTTCGATCTCTTCGATCGCTAGCAGATCCTTGTAATCCGTGAACACCTTGGCTTCCGGCGTACCGTATTTTTTCGTCGCTTGCTCGGCTCTTTCCGGGATCAAATCGCAGAAGGCCACCATCTGCACGTTCTCCAACTTCGCTAAACTCGGCATATGTTTGTCATTCGCTATCAATCCGCAGCCGATGATTCCTATTTTGACCGTTCGCATCGAATTTCCCTCCCTTGTGTCATTTGAATCATTTGAACTCTACCGTTCGGTTTTCCTGATGGGCAATGTAGGCTGCTTCCAAGAGCTCCGTCAATTTCGTCCCCTCTTCCAGTCCGAAGGGCATTGGCTTATCGTCAAGCACGGCATCCACCCACTGGAGGATCGGAAGCGGTTGCTCTGCTGGGAGTTGTTGAGGTGAAATCCATCCGCCAAAGGGTAGATCGAGCTTCTTCGAAGTGACTTTCACGGTATGATCCGAGATGATCAAAGTGCCCTCGGTACCGTAAATTTCAAGCGCAGAAGGCGTTCGGAACGTAACCAGGCTGGTTTCGACCAGGGCGACCGCGTTATTGGCGAACTCGATAGAGCATTGCGCATTATCTTCCACGGCACGATTCGTGAAATAATGGAACATGGAGTTGATTCGTTTGGGCTTCCCCAAATACCAACTGGCGAGGTACATCGGATGACAACCTAAGTCCATCATGGCCCCGCCCCCGGCTTGCTTCTTATCGTACCAGTACTCCGGGAGCCAATTGTTCAAAGCCCCGTCGTGGCCGTTACGTATGCGCAGAAGCGTAACGTCTCCTAAGATTCGGTCATCGATCAGCTGCTTCGCGAACAATTCGTGCGGTCTCGTGCGAGCAGGAAATGAAATGCCGAACTTGACGCCGGCTTGGCGCACCGCTGCCGAAATCCGATTGCATTCCTCCGTGGTAAGCGCCATCGCTTTTTCGGTAAAAATATGTTTACCGGCCTGAGCCGCAGCGACCATGACGTCCGCATGCATACTTGTAGGGGCATCCACCACGACGCCATCGATGTTTTCGCGCCCGAGAAGAGTATCCAAATCCGCCTCAAAATCCGCACCCAATTGGGTTGCCCATTCCCTTCCGCGTTCGGGTTCTTCATCCCAGACGGCCGTGATCTTCACCTTCCCATGGGATTGCAGCTTTCTGGCGTAATCCTCCGCATGCACATGCCATTTACTTAACATTGCAACGTTCAACATATCGTGTCCTCCTTCGTCTTGAGGATGAGTCGAGTTAGAACCCGACATCATCTCGTTCTGCCGCCTTTTGAGCCACAAACTCCGCCATCTCATCCACACCGGCAGCTTTAAACTTGTCTTGCACCTCATGAAGCATTTTTAAAGCTTCTTCATCAGACGCGGCAAACAATGCCTTCTTAAATTCCTCATCAAAATTCAAGCTGCTGGTTTTATCGATGAATTCCTGATAATTAGGCCACTCTCTCGCAAGATAACTGGCACTGACCTTGTCGATGATTTTGATCGGCAATTTGGCCGAAAAGCTCTCCTCCAGCTTTTGCCACTGCGTTTTTTGATCCTCTGGCGTAGGCCAAGTGACGGTATCGGAGAAGGCACCAATGAATCTTCCCGGAAGGTAATTGAGCCCGGCATCTCTCTTCAAATCCGGATTCTCATCGAATTGTTTCTTCACATCCGGAATCCATTGAGGAATCCCATTCTCCAGTGTGTAGTGCGTTCCTTCAATCCCGAAGTACGATAGCAACCGGCCTTCCTCGCTGTTGACATAATCAATGTACCGTAAGGCCGCATCGGGATCTTTGATGTTCGCGCTTAAGAAAAGGACCGGGAAACCGGAACGGCCGGGTTTTTCCACTTGTGTCCGAATTTGTCCGCTCTTATTCTTCATGGGTCCCAGCAGCTCATATTGCATATCCGGATTCGTCTTATACAGCGTTTTGGATAAATCAGGCAACATCGGTTGAGCTCCGAATACGGCGAGCTTGCCCGTAGTCAGCTTCTCGTTTGCGGTTGTGCTCGTATTGCTGAAAGCTTCGAGATCAAACAAACCTTCCGTTAATAACTTCCTCATATATAGCAGTCTATCTTCATGATCCTTGGTTTGCGTCCAGTGGATCAGCTTTCCGTCAACCTCACGGTAGTCCGAAATGTTGTAATCCGTCCAACCCGCAAGGAATTGGCCATAATCCCATCCATTCCACATCGTTCCGGCAGGGATCACCGGCTTTCCGGCAATATCCTTGAACCCGCCGTCTCTGATCTTGATCAATAAATCATAAAGTTCCTCTTGCGTATCAATATCTTCCGCTTTCACATTTAACGCCTTGAGAATATCTCCCCGAGCAAAAAGGCCGTAATTCCAGTTATGAATGCTCTCTGGGGTTCCGTCCGGGGTTTCCGTAGGGATGAGATAGGTTTTCCCTTCAAAATCCGGGCTGTTGAGATCGAACTCGTTGAAATCCTTCGCTATCCCGGTGGTCACAAGTCGTTTCACATTCGGGTACTTATCCAGATAAGGAGTGAGATCCAGAAGTTGCCCTTCCATCGCGGCCTTCTTGATGACTTGCCCTTCTCCCCCTGTGGTCGACCAGAAGGGGGCGTTCACAATATCCGGAACCGTACCGGAGGCAAAGATGGTATTCAGCTTTTCGACCTCGCTTGTCGTGATGGACTCCAGTTTTAAGGTCACTCCGGTTTTTTCCCGGATTTGACTAGCTACGGGGTTATTCTCCTGATCCTGCGGGAAACCGGCTCCGCCCCCGTTCCAAGCACTAAGGAAAGTTAAGGTGACCGGCTTTATTTCCTCCGTGCCCGATTCCTTCACAGTACCTGGCTCACTCGGACCCGTGTTCCCCGTTCCCGCTTCCTCCTTCCCGCCTGATCCCGTACAAGCCGTCAAGGTTGCAAATAGAAGCAAAGCGATCAGCGGAATGCCAAGGACACCCCTCAACTCGTTCTTTCTCATACTACACTCCCCTCTCATTGAACATTTTTATATAAAAGGCTTGGCCTCTTATATCACCTACTCTTTAAGGGAACCTACCAATACGCCTTTCACAAAATACTTCTGCAGAAACGGATACACACAAATGATCGGTGTCGTAATGATAATGACGAAAGTCATCCTCAACGCTTCCGGAGTGACGCCGCGCAGCTCCATCTGAGATTCGGTCATATTTTGAATCGCAGATCCGCTATTTCCCGACGATGACGTCATCGATTGGAAAGACGCTTCACTGATCATTTTGTTCAGGAACGTCGCTGCAGGCTGTAATTTCTCGTTCTGGATAAAAAATTGTCCGGTGAACCAGTCATTCCACACGCCCACCCCGACAAACAAGGCAATGGTAGCAAGTACCGGCATCGAAAGAGGCAAAATGATTCTGGCGAACACCGATAACTCGCTGGCCCCGTCGATTCGGGCCGACTCCGATAGAGCCTCAGGAATCCCATCGAAGAAGGTTTTCATGATAATCGCATTAAAGAAGCTATACAGGGAGGGCAGAACCAGTATCCAAAACGTGTTCAGAATGTGCAACTGCCGGAACAGGATAAAGGTCGGGATCAGTCCCCCGCTGAACAAGGTAGTAAAGAAAAAGAAGAACACGATAACTTTTCTTCCCGGCAAGCCTTTCCGCGAAAGCGCATAGGCTAACAAAGCCGTCAAAAATACAGATCCGATCGTGACCACCAGGGTTCGAGTAACCGAAACGTAAAATGAATTTAAGATAAGCGGGTTGGTAAACGCCTTTGCATAGTTCTCTAAGGTGAACACTCTAGGAAAAAAATAGATTCCGCCCTTCATCGCATCGTAGCCGTCATTGAATGAAAGGGCTAAGAAATAAATAAAGGGATATAACGCCGTGGCACAAAAGATTAACAACACCGAATAATTAATCAGCATATATATTCGATCCGTCGGCGTCAGCCTTTTCGCACCCATGCACACACCTCCTTATGCTCCTCGAAGCCCCTTACCATAGCGATACCTCGCTCACACGTCTTGAAATATGATTGACAGCCACAATAAGCAGTAACGAGATCGCGGATTTAAATAAGCCGATTGCCGTGGAATAAGCGAGTTGCCCTTGTTGGAGTCCTGTTTTCAACACATACGTGTCCAATATCTCGGAAACGCCTAAGGTAGCTGGAGTTTGCATCAGCCAAATTTGGTCAAAGCCCGCGTTCAGGATTCCGCTGAGGGAAAAGATCAGCAGGATCGCGATCGTCGGCGTTAGGCAAGGCAGCGTAATTTTGAATAATTTACTCCATCTTCCCGCCCCGTCGATTTCCGCAGCTTCATACAAGTGCGGGTCGATATTCGTTAACGCGGCTAAATAGATGATGGAGCCCCATCCTACCCCTTTCCAAACGTCGGAAATGAGAACCAAAGGATAGAATAACTCCGGCTTCCCCATAAAAAAGATCGGATCCAAACCCATTTGATAGCGAATGTCATTGATCAGCCCTACGTTCGGAGACAGAATTTTTTGGAGTAAAGTTACGACGACAACCCACGAAACGAAGTGCGGCAAATAGGAAATCGTTTGAAACACTCTTTTGATTTTTTCGTGCATAACGGCATTTAACATCAAAGCCAAGATCAATGGAGCTGGAAATCCAAATACAAGTTTCAGGGCACTAATGGACAACGTATTGCGGAGGACTTCGTAGAAACTGGAATCGTGTAAGAACTGTTCGAAATACTTAAAGCCTGCCCACGGACTCCCCAATATGCCCAGGTTGTATTTGAAATCTTTGAACGCTATCAAAATGCCGTACATCGGATAGTAAGCAAAAACCAGAAACCAGATGATAGCGGGAAGCAAAAACAAATAGATATGCCTGAAATACCATACTTTCCTTAATCTATTGGGTACCATGCTCCGATCACCTCCTAGATCATCATCAGGTCGATTCTATAGAACCGCCAATCCATAAACCGGTAGCCTAGTGTTCCCACCCCTCTCTTGCAAGCGGTTTCATTTCCATGTTTATAGATATTCTATATAAATGAATATATTCAATATGCTATAGGAAAAATTCCACTATCTTTTGCAAAAGAATAGCTCCCGCGTGATTTATTAGGGTAATTTGGCGCTAAAGACAATCCATCAACCATAAGCCATAATGTGTATGTTTAATATATACTTTATGAGCCTAACGAAGCACAAAAAAGGAGCCTAAGCAATGATCGCTTAGGCCCCTTTGCAAAAGCCATGGAAATATGATCTATGTTCAATCATTTCTTTTCTACGAATCTCATCAGCCAATCTATTCGGGGAGTTGGATATCCATTTCCCAAGACCATCACGCCGGAAATGACCGTAAGGTAATTTGCGATCATCTCAGTCAAATTTCCGTCCGCTACTTCCCCTCGTTGTTGTCCTTCCTCAAAAATGGGCAGCAAGCGTTCGATGTAGATTTCTATCGGGTAATTTTGAATCAGCCGGCTGACTAAATCAGGAACCTCTTCAAAATTTCGCGCCCGATGGAGCAGCATAAAATAAGGTACTCCGCTCTCGTCGAGCATGCTTTGCGTTAAGATTCTAATCTTTTCGATCGGGGATGCCGCCAATTGGCTCAAATTTCCGATTTCTTGAATGGACGTTTCGACTGCTTCGCGGACTAAAGAGATAAACAGTTCGTCTTTCGTTTTAAAATAATGGTAGAAAAGTCCATGACTAACGCCCGCCTCTGAGGTGATCATGCTGATTTTTGTTCCTGGGAGACCGTGCCGGGCAAAAATTTTGACTGCGGCTAACTTGATTTGTTGTTTGCGTTCTTCGTAGATTATTTGAAGCTGTTCTTCTTTTAACCGGGGCATGTATTCAAACTCCTTTACGATTGTGAAAAAAATTCGGTAAGCAGTTCCGCGATCTGGTCAGGCCCACCGCTATTCTCTGGTCCAAAATGATCTAGCTTGTTCATGGTTTCCAATGTCGATCGCGTAATCGTCCGGTGCAATTGCTCCATCATTTTTTTCGTGGAATCTGAACTTTTATCCCCTTGAATCAATAACACATCTGCTGGGGTACTTCTGTAATTTCGATAAGATGAGGCAAGTCGCTGAACCTCGCGGTGCTCGCGTAAATTCTGAGGAAGCAATTGAGATGTTTTAGTCCAATGATCTCCTCGTATCATGATCCTCAAGATAAGTTTCGCATACCAATAGGGAAGCTGCGTTAAAGGGGTTTGGCCCATCCCCTTCACGAAATGCGCAAAGGCACCGCGTTCATCGTTCCTTTGCATAGATTGCTCGTAGGAGCGCATCCAAGCTTCGTCCATCGGATAAAGCAGTACGCCAGGTTCATACAAAGCTACTTTGGAGATTGAAGCGTCATTCCTAGCCATTTCCAGCGAAACAAGTCCTCCAAAACTGTGACCAATCAAATAATCGGCGCCCGTCGTTTCTCGGATGGCCTGAACATCTTCGCATTCTTTATTCATAGCATACTCTGGACCCTGAGGACCACTCAAGCCCCGGCCTCTTCGATCCATGAGGTGGACAGTAAAAGTGCGAGAAAGCGCTATGGCTAAGTGAGTGTAGTCCTCCGAATCCCTTAATGCTCCATGAACAAGTATGATCTCAGGCCCCTCCCCAATCGATCTGTAGCCGATCTTTGTTCCGTCGCTCGAAAAAACCTCGTGTTGCTGAAATGAACCGTGTTTATTGGAAATATCCATTTTAATTCACGCCCCTTATTGATTGACTTGATCAGTCAATCAATAATAATCTAAAAACCATTGTCTGTCAATAGTTTCCAAGCGCTCTTAAAAAGTCAATTCGTGTGTGGTGTCATAATAAATGAGAACCATTTCTGTCTCGCAGATACCTGGAATGGAATGTGGTTTAGTCTGTTCTATAGACCGTCAGAAAGGCGTTTATGCATAACAATGTACAACAATAAAACAGATCAGGCATAAAAATAGCCTGACCTGTTTCGCATTTGCTAAACGAAATAACACATTAACCCCCCTAGGGGAATTTTCTTACGAGCACTTACTATATCCGCAGTTGCTGCAAGTCTTGCAGCCTTCGATGTTGATCAGCGAGGCCGAGCCGCAGGACGGGCAGAGGTCACGGGAGGTGGCCGGCGCGCTGCCATGGCTGTGGCCGCCGTGCGAGCCGTCCGCGGTACCATGATCTTGCGCGGCTTCCTCGTGATGCGCGATCGTTGCTGCCACCGGCGCCGGGTCGTGGTCGCCGTACGGGCCGTTTTGCACGTGCGTCTCTAGCGCTTTAGCAACCGCGTCCGCGATCGATTCCACACGGTTTGGACCAAAGCCGATAGCGCCTGTGCCGCCGATCCCTTTGAGATGCTTGATCAGCAACTCAACCTTCTCGCCGTGGTCGCCATAACGCAGGAACAGCGAGCAAACGCGGCCAAGGGCTTCCGCCATCGCGAACACGTCGGAACCGGCCTTACCCACGTTCAGGAAGATTTCTCCCGGGATGCCGTTCAGGTCATTGATCGTGATATACGCCATACCGAACGGCGTGTTGATTTTATAAGTTGCGCCATGCAGCACTTGTGGGCGTCTCTTGTACTGTTCCGCCGTTTTCGGGCTGCTGGCTTGAATCGGAGCACTTGCCGGCTGTTCCGTTACGGCTACCGTTGCTGGAGCTGCCGCTTCTTCTTGTTTCTCTTCCTTCTTCTCCGTTTGCAGGACTTGTACGTCACGGCTACCGTCGCGGTAGATCGTTACGCCTTTGCAGCCAAGGTCGAAGGCCAGTTCATACAAACGTTCCGTTTCTTCCACGGTAAAGTCGGATGGGCAGTTTGCCGTTTTGGAGATGGAGCTGTCGACCCAACGCTGGATCGCGGCTTGCACGCGGATATGATCCTCCGCCGACAAATTCATCGCGGTCACGAAGTAATCCGGCAGCTCTTCCCCTGGATGTGCGTCCAACCACTCTTGCGCGATCGGCACGAACTGCTCGTCGAATCCAAGACGACTTTGACGGTAATATTTGAAGGCGAAATAGGGTTCGATCCCGGTCGAGGTTCCAACCATCGTCCCTGTGCTGCCGGTTGGCGCCTGAGTGATGATCGTGACGTTGCGGACCCCTTTCGTGCGAACCGCTTCGCCAACTTCCGGATACACTTCCGTCATCACTTTCATGAATCCACTTTGTAAATATTTGTCCGCTTCGAAAGCCGGGAAGGAACCTTTCTCCTCCGCGATATCCGCGGAAGCCAGGTAAGCCTCCTTGGCGATAAAGCCATATAATTTGTCGAGGAATTCCAGCGATTCCGGGCTGCCGTAACGGATGTTCAACTTGATCATCAGCTCGGCCAGACCCATCGTCCCGAGGCCAACGCGGCGCTCTTTCTTCTGGTTTTTCTCGTTTTCTTCGAAGTGATAAGGTGTTTTGTTGATGACGTTGTCCAGGAAACGAACCGAATAACGCGTCGTTGTGGCGAGTTCGTCCCAAGCGACATCGTGTTTCTCTTCGTCGTAGAACTTGGACAGGTTCATCGCCGACAGGTTGCAGACGCCCCAGCCCGGCAAACCTTGCTCACCGCAAGGATTCGTACAAATGATCGGGTTAAAATACCAGCTGTTGGACATTTGGTTGTAGTATTCCATGAACACCACACCCGGCTCCGCAGATTTCCAAGCCGATTCGATGATCGTGTGCCAGATCTCACGCGCTTTGACGGTGCGATAGTGGATCACTCTGCGACCGTCCGCTTTCCACTTATCAAGATCGCCGTCCCACACTTCGTTGTAGTCCTCGTAAGTCGTATCCGGGAATACCAGCTCCCAGTCGAGATCCTTCTTCACCGCTTCCATAAAGCTGTTGCTCACGCAAACCGACAGGTTCGCGTTCGTAACCTGGCCCATCGTCTGCTTGACGGTGATAAAGTCCATGACATCCGGATGCCAGTCGTTGATCATCAGCATCAGCGCGCCGCGACGGCTGCCGCCCTGCTCGATCAAGCCGGTGGTGTAGCTGAACAAACCTCCCCAAGATACGGCGCCGCTCGAAGAGCCGTTTACGCCTTTAACAACCGCACGGCGCGGACGCAAGGAACTGAGGTTAATCCCCACGCCGCCGCCGCGTGCCATGATCTCGGTCATTTCGGACAAGGTCTCCATGATGCCGCCGCGGCTGTCTTTTGGCGATGGGATCACGTAACAGTTAAACAAGGTCAACTCGTCACTGGCGCCGGCACCTGCGGCAATCCGGCCGCCCGGTACCAGCTTCCAATCGTCCAGGATATAGCGGAACTTCTCTTCCCATTGCTTCTGCAGCTCCGGCGTTTCCTCTACGGAAGCCATCGCTTTAGCAAGGCGGTCCCACATTTCTTCAGGGGTTTTCTCGATATTGAGGGTCAGCTTCTCCACGTCGGACTCGACCAACTCGCCCCGGCGTGTCTTCACCGTAACCTTACGCCCCTTACGCGCAACGACTTCGCCAACTTCCTTTGTTGGGAATTTGGGATCATCCTTCGTCAGAACGAGGACGACGTCGCCGACTTTGGCGTGACTAGGGTCCGCATCTTTCCAGGCGTACCGGTCCAAGAAGATTTTTTCACTTAGCCCCTCAAGGCGCTGTTTTGGCACAGTTTTCAAAGAAAACACCCTCCTATAAGTTTGGATCAAAGATTCGTAAATATATCGGTCATTCGCGCCGGATTTTGAAGTCGAAAACGGGCGAAAAAAACGAAAAAAGCGTTGTCCCAAGCCGATATTCGTCTGCCTGAAAGCCGCTACGCACACCCTATAAACCGTATTATCATATGTATGAATCACAATATATTGTGTGCGAATACCATTATACTATACAATATCTCGTTGTCACAGCAGGACAGCTTGAAATTTTAGGCTTTTTTCCGAATGCTGCTGGCCCAAACACTCGTTTGCTCCGGTTCTCTCAATTTTTCGGTCTTGAATCTATGAAACCGCCATGTAACCATTTCCAACCCAAGCTATAAAACGGAAGAGCTGCCTCTGGAGGCTTCATCATGCGATTATCCCTTTCGTTAAGGGAGCAAGGTCGAGGTCGAACGGTTCATCTAAATCGCTTTGATCTGAGCAAACGGGATCATCATGTAAAACGGTCAACCCAAGCAATATCACTAGCTGATGCTCCGTTTCGCTCCCGCTCCCCTCTCCAAAGTTATGAACTCCTTCTTTTTCGTCCATACTACACCTACGTCTGCAAGAAGCACGCGGTATGGACTGATTCGGATCCTTTCGTAGCCGCAATAGAGCTAGCCAAATACGCATCAAATGGGAGGTTTTACATCATGAATCCTCATCCCCCCGGCCCTTCCCCCAATTCGGTCGTCCCGCCGGAATGGAATCTGCAGATCCCCGTAGACTTCGACCGAAGTTGGTTCAGCGACTTGGAATCGAGACATCAAAAGGGCGGCCCCTGGGACGATTGGAAGCTGTTTAACCTTGCCCTTGAGGCCGAAACTGCTTCGCTTGTCACGAGCTTTGAAGAAATGCAATGTTTGAAGCATCTGCAAGGCGTCACCCCTCTGCCGCACCAAACCGAAACGGCTCGAAAGGTCCTGTTCGAAATGCGCGGGCGCGCGATCCTCGCCGACGAGGTGGGTCTTGGGAAGACGATCGAAGCCGGTTTGATTTTAAAGGAATACATTGTGCGCGGATTAGTGAAGAAGGTATTGATTCTGGTGCCTGCATCCCTGGTGCTACAGTGGGTTCGGGAACTGAATCAGAAGTTCGGCATACCGGCCGTAGCGCAGAAGAAAGAGCATTCCTGGCACAACGACGTCGTTGTCGCCTCCATGGACACGGCCAAACGCGACCCGCACAAAAATATTCTGCTCAATAATGAATACGATCTGGTCATCGTAGATGAAGCCCACAAGCTGAAGAACAAGAAAACGACCAACTACCAGTTCATGCTGCAGCTGCGAAAAAAATATTGCCTTCTCCTGACTGCCACTCCGGTGCAAAACGATCTAGGCGAGCTGTTCAACCTGATCACGCTGCTTAAGCCGGGGCAACTGGGCGGGCAAAGCGAATTTGCCGCCAATTTCGTCGTCGACAAACGACAGCCGAAGAACGAGAATCAGCTCAAGGATGAGTTGGCCAAGGTGATGATCCGCAACCGGCGCGGCGACGGCGAGCTGGAATTCACGAAGCGAATCGTCCGCAACATTGACGTAGAGCTGTCCGAGGAAGAGAAGAACCTGTACAACGGGGTTACTTCCTTCATTAAAGACCAATATAACGCCGCTGGCGGCGACCTCAACAGCATGCTGTCCCTGGTCACCCTGCAACGCGAGGTATGCAGCAGCCGGGATGCGGTATTCGTCACATTGGTTAATTTATCTAAGAAGCTTGCCCCTGATTCCCCGATCCGTGATCGGATTTGGGATCTTGTCGACCTGATCCGTCAGATCAAAGCGAATAGCAAAGCGGAGAAAGCGATGGAGCTGATCCGTGAAATGAATGACAAGGTGATCGTGTTCACCGAGTATCGGGCTACGCAGGAGTATCTGCTGAAGTACTTCCGTGACCGGGGAATGACCGCGGTTCCGTACCGGGGTGGGATGAACCGAGGCAAAAAAGATTGGATGATGGACCTGTTCCGCGGCCGGGCCCAGGTGATGATCGCGACCGAAGCGGGCGGCGAAGGTATCAACCTGCAATTTTGCCATCAGATGATCAACTTCGACCTGCCCTGGAACCCGATGCGAGTGGAGCAGCGGATCGGCCGGGTGCACCGGCTGGGTCAAACCAACGACGTCAATATTTACAATCTGTCTACCAAAGGCACGATCGAGGAGCATATCCTCCACCTGCTGCACGAGAAGATCAATATGTTCGAGTTGGTCATAGGCCATCTTGACGTGATTTTGGAGCGGTTCGAAAAACAGCATTCACTGGAAAAAAGCATTTACCAAATCATCCTCGAATCCGGCAGTGACGAGGAGATAGCCAGCCGCGTCGATTCGCTGGGACGCGAATTCCACACCATAAAATCCGAGCTGGATGCAGAAGCCGAAGGAACCGAAAGCGAAGGCGGCCTGCAGCAGCTGTTGGGAGGTTGATCTGCGGTTATGTCCATGACCTCTGAACAGATTCGCGAGTATGTTCTGACCTATCTGGAAGCAACTGAATGTCAGTTCCTTGAGAAATCGCCGCATCACGTCACCGTGAAACTCTCTCCTCGCGCGGACCGGGACTTAACGAACCGTCCCTATTACTGGGGGTTTATCGAACGGACCGGAGCGGAGCCGGAAACGATGTCGTTTTCGTTTGTTTTTGATCCGGAGGCGCACCGGGCGGCCGAAGAAGCGAAGGCCTCCCGGGAACAAACGGGACCCGGGCAGCAGCAGATGGAAGCCGCACAGGAGGACACGCTGCTCGGCCGCTACTTTGGTGCGGTCCGACCGCTCCCAGTACTTGGTCCGGGACGGATTCAGCGCGAGGAGCTCACATTTGGCAGCCCGCGGCTAAAACAGATTTTTGAAGCAGCGCGTAGAGGTGGCCGTTATGTGTATTTGTTCGAGGAGCCGGGGCAACGTCAACGGATGGCCTTGCTGCCCGCCGCCTATGAGCCTTGGCTGGGCGTCTGCTTCAAGGTGGAATTCTGCTGCGATATGAAACGCGAGGAGCTGCATTATTACGGAGTTTCCCTGCTGACGGGCGCCGTCGATGAGTCGTTTCAGACCCGAATTGCGGCGAAACAACTGGTTCCGCGCCTGCCCGAAAACGTCCATATCGAACCTACCAAGCTGTCGTTGGATGCCGGACGCACCGTGCTTGAGCAGCGGCTTGCCGATCAGATTGCCGCTTATGACGACCGCTGGGCCCAGGAGGCCCGCGAACGGTTGAACGACGAATTAACATTGATCGACGCTTATTACAAGGATCTCGTGAAAGATCCCGAACCCGAGCGGGCTCAAGGCGCCAGCGAGCAATACGAAGCGAGACGGGATGAAATCCGCTGGCAGTATGAGCCGAGAATTGTCGTATCCGCCTTGGGCTGCGGCATCTTTCATCTGCGTTCGCAGCGGTGACGAGAAATCAGACTGATCTCGCTAAAAGACCGCAAAAATAGAAGCCGTTTGCCGCAATGCAAAGCGACAGGTTGCAACATCCTTTTTGGGGCGGCTTCGGTACAATGGACAAGCAATCGAAACCAGGCCTGATGAGGCCTGACGAATGGCTAGGGAGGCGATACCATGCCGGAAGCACGCAAACCTCAAAAGAAATTAACCACCACTTGCAAAATTCTCTTATGCGCAAGCATCTTATATAGCGCATCAGGCGCCGGTCTACCGCTGGCGGGCGGCTTGGGCACGGCGGGGGCCGCCGGCGAGCGAACCGGGCAGGCCGCGTTGGCGACGCTCAGGACGGCAGCGGATGCACCCGCGCCTGAGGCGCTGCGGCGCTTCGCCGCCGAGGCCGTCGGCCAGCTGGCTCAGGCCGAGCCGTTTACGGCCTGGGCCGGCGCCGACACCGCCATTGAGCCGCTGGGGCCGGGCACGCACAGCTGGCTCGTCACGGTGGCGGCCGCCGGCAGCGGCCAAGGCGGCGCAGCCGGGGTGCCGCCGGGCGCTTCAGCCCCGCGCGGCTACCTCATTATCTCCGCAACCGAGAGCGGAGATTACAAGCTGGTCGAATACGGAATGGGCACCTATTCCGTATTCGACCCGGCGCTGCTCGAGGCCGCGCTCCGGCAGAGCGGCCTCGGCGCAGCCGCTGCGGGACGGGTGACCGCCGTCCCGCTCTACGCCGGCCCGGCATTGGCCGCGTGGAAGGTTCGCCTGCCGGATGGCGGCGAACCCCAATACGTCAATGCCGCCGACGGCGAATGGCTGCCCGAAACGACGGGCAGCTGGGACAAGCAGGCGGGCGGCTACGCGCCGCCGCGGCTGGCTGCGAGCAGCCGCGCGCCATTATCGCCCGCCCCTATCGTCTACACGTCATCCCGCTTCGATCCCTACGACAACCTGTTATGGATGACGGCCAAACCGCTGGCGCTGAAGTCGGATGCCTTCATCGGCAAGCTGAAAACCAGTCGGAAGCTTGTCTATGCCGCTTCCGGTCCTGAACGCACTTATTCCTTTCCTCTTCCGGTCTACGGATATCAAACCTGGACGAACAACAGCCCTTTGGCAGAGCCATCCGCTGAAGCCGAAGCCGAGGCCGTTTACGTCGTCACTGGCACCGATACCGCCATTCGGCTAATCGCGCTGGACGCTCTGATGGAGAGTGGGAAATTCGTCACCTTCTAGTTTTTTAACCAAATGGCGAGTCTCCGGAAGCACACTTCCATCAGACTCGCCTTTGCTGCGTTGACTCTACCGGACCTTTTGGCCAACCGCCCCCGGCCCGCCTGCAGCGCCTGAAGTCAACCTTGCCGATCTGCGAAACAGTTGGCGCAAGCTGTCCAGATTGGTCAACACCGTGCCCGCGATGATCGTTATCCCGCCCAACACCGCAAACCACCCGGCCGTTTCCCCGTAAAACAGCACGCCGATCGTCATCGCAATGAGCGGCGATACGTACAGCCAAGTCGACGGAAACACCGGGTTGGTCTTGGCTACCAACCAATAAAACAGGCTGTGTCCCACCATCGAACCAACCACAGTGAGATATAACAGAGAACCTAAGGCGGACGGCTGCAGCAGATCCTCGGCCGTTACCCGTTCGGTGAAGCCCGACAGGATGAGCAGTAACAAGCCCCCATAGATCATTTGCGCAGCGTTCAGCGCAATCGGCGACACCTCGGCGTAACTCTGGGTGACCCGTTTAGTATACAGCGCGCCAATCGAGTAAAGCACTTCCCCAGTCAAAATCGCCGCGCAGCCGATGACCCAGCGGGATTCGTCCTGGACCGAGGTCAGGTTGGGAAGAACGAGCAGCATGACGCCGGCAAATCCGATGATTATGCCCAGAACGGCTCGTCTCGTCGCTTTTTGCCGCAGCACGATCATCTGCATCAGCAGAATCATCAGCGGTCCCGTAGCCGATAATACCGCGGCGATTCCGGAGGTCACGTATTGCTCCGCCCAGTACAGAAAACTAAACGTCCCGAAGGTCAGCAAACCTCCCGTCACCAGCATTTCCTTGCGCAGCAGCAAGGCAAAATCGGCCTTTTTTCTCCAAACCATCCACAGAAAGAGGATCGCCCCGGCCGCGAGGAAACGGATCCCCGCCGAGAAAAACGGAGGCACCGCGTGGTCCACCCCAATCTTTATCGCTAAAAAAGTGGTGCCGAATATGAGACATACGATCAAATAGTTGATCAGAATCATCAAGATCTTCCCCTTTCGCCTATTGAACTGTATCATACAAGAAAGGAGACAGAACAGATTTACCGATGCAGAACAGATGCTTTGGCTTCTCGTGTAAAATGGATTCGTGTTGCAAGAAGGGAAGGCGATGTACCCGATGTCGAAAAGGGCAGAGCCCGGGAAGATCCTCTATACGCAAGCTTATGATTATATCTTGGACCGGATTCGCCGGGGGGACTGGAAGGCGCACGACAAGCTGCCTTCCGTGCGTGCGTTGGCCGGGGAACTGCAGCTCCATCGGTTAACCGTATTCCGAGCATACAGGTTGCTGAAGGAGCATGGGATCGTTTACGTGAAGGAAAAATCCGGTTATTACGTTTCCGAAGGCACACCCTATGAAGAACCCGCTGGAGCAGGCGGATATGCGTCTGCTGCCGCACCCCGACACGAGGCCGGACGTCTGCAAAATGCCCTGAGCGAGGTCCACCGCATCCCGGCCGACTATTCGTTCTCCCAGGCGCTCATCGATCCGAACCTGCTGCCGAACCTGTTCCTTTCAGACCACGTGAAGCAGGTATTCGACCGCTATCCCAAGCTGCTTGGCACTTACTCCTCTGTCCAAGGAGACGAGGAGCTGCGGGAGCTCCTCAGTGCAGATTTGCAGCGGAAAAATAAGCTTCAGGTCTCCCCCGACGAACTGCTGATCACGACCGGCGGCCAGCAAGCGATCGACCTGCTGGCTGGCGTTTATCTTCGTCCCATGGACCATGTCCTGGTGGAACGCCCAACCTACAGCTCGGCGCTTGACTGCTTCCGTCAGCGGGGCGCTCGTCTCTTACCCGTGGAGATTCGCAGGGACGGGTATGACCTGGACGTTGTCGAAGCTTACCTGAAACGCCATAAACCCCGGATGTTTTATATGAACCCGACCTTTCACAATCCGACGGGATACACGGTGCCGGCCGTCCAACGCAAGCAACTGGTTGAACTGGCGGAGCGCTACGGCTGCCTGATCGTCGAGGACGACGCAGTTCATGACGTCTACTTTGTCCAGCCGCCGCCCCCTCCGCTCTATGCTTACGATACGGAAGGCTGGGTCGTATACCTGCGCAGCTTCAGCAAGTATTTGGCTCCCGGGCTGCGTATTTGCGCCGTTGCCGCCCGAACGGCCGCGATGGCCCCGCTGTTGACCGCCAAATCACTCGCCGACAACGGGACGCCGCTCGTCAACCAGAAGCTGTTCCAGCACTGCTTCGAATCGGTACGGCTGCAGCTGCACCTGGAGAAGCTTCGTACGGCGCTACAAATTCGCCGGGACGTGATGGAGCAAGCGCTCGCTTCAGGTACAGGCTGGCAGTGGTTCCGTCCGCAAGGCGGCTTGAATCTGTGGGTCCACCTCCCTGACGGGCTAAACGCCAACCGGCTCCTGACCGAAAGCATCCGCCGTGGGTTAACGTTCGTCCCCGGAACGATCTGCGATCCCATGGGTGAAATGAACGACCAAATCCGGCTCAGCTATTCGTTCATGAATGAAGCGCGGATTCAAGAAGGCGTTCACCTGCTGGTCCGCTTGGCCGAGGAGCTAGTGCAAAGCGAATGAAGCACGCGATGAATGATGGGAACGAATTCGATACCCGGGCAAACCTAAAAAAACAGCCGCCTTCTCCCTTGCGGGACGGAAGACGGCTGATTTCGCTTGAGGCTCGGCCAAGTCACACTCCGCGGGAACGGGAGGGATGCTCTTTCCCCCGGGATTCCTTCTTCTTCGGTTTGGGAATCTGCCCGGCCCACAGGGAGATGGAGAACGGGATCATCCCGAACCACCGCCGGCTCCACGGTTCCTTGACCTTCGAGCGTTCACGGCGGACTTCCCGCGGTGTTTCCACGTAATCCACCACCCGCTCCGTGATGTATTTGACTAACTCGTCGCCTTTCGCCATTTGGAGTTAACTCCTTTCCAGCTTAGTCGTTCTTCGTTAGCTCTAGTTTGTGCCGAATCGCACCGCCTTAAACCCGTAGAACCCCTATGGCACCGGTAAATCGCCAATGCATGATTTCCCTTCCGCAGGCTCACTCTATAGAGGTAGAAAAGCCCGAAAGGTGAGACACATGGGAAAGATTACACGATGCCTGCTAGCCATAATGAGTTCGATCCCCATAGCATTCGGTTGGGGGATCGCCCCGGCAGCGGCTGACGAAGGTAAGGATCTTCGACATGCCTTCCCCGAACCGGTGATTCTGATCGATGCCGGTCACGGAGGGATTGACGGGGGAACGTCTTACGAACAGATTCTCGAGAAGGATATCAATCTCGAAATTGGGCGGCGGCTTTATGTCGTCCTGAGAAGCCACGGCTACCGCGCAATACTCAACCGGACGGAGGATTATGCCCTAAGCGACGATAATCGCTGGCTTCACAGCCGCTCACGGCACCTGCGGGACCTGGCCCAGCGTAAGGAACTTAGCGAGCAGTTGCCCGCTTCGATCGTCGTCAGCCTGCATGTCAACTGGGGACGGAATAAATCGAAACGCGGTCCGCTTGTACTCCATCAGAACGAAGGACGAAGCGTGGTACTAGCAGACTCGATCCAACGGTCACTGGAAAGGTTCTATCAGTTGGAAGCAGCTCGAGTTCCGGAACACGGGAAGCCGTTTTATTTGCTAAACCATATCGATTGCCCCGCCGTCATTGTGGAGACGGGATTTCTCAGCAATGCCGAAGACCGCGCCATTCTCACGAAAGGGCGCGGTCAGCAGAGGATTGCCGAAGCGTTGTATCGAGGCATCTCCGAATATTTTACGGTAATGTAAACCCCGGTCCCGGCTTCACGCCGGGACTGATTTGTTCCCGCGCCAATTCGTTGATCCCGATGAAATGGATGCCTTCTGCTTGCAGCATCGGGATATTCTTTCTCAATGCAGCCGCCGTTTTCTTGCCTTGCACACCCACATGTCCAATGGTTACACAGCTGCCTCGGTTCTCCTTCTTCAACAAGGCAAGGACTTGCCGCAGTTGACCCGAGACGTGCTCCACGCTGCCCACATCGTCCAGGAAAATGTCATTTTCAAGCCGTGGCAGTCCCTTCTCTTCGCTTAAGCGAGGAATGACCGACCAATAATTGGTTTTGCTATCAACGAAGAATAAACCGCGTTTTCGGCATACCTCCAAGATCACCGACATCACGCGCTCATCTCCGGTTACTTTCGAGCCCATATGGTTGTTCATGCCCACGGCATAAGGCACTTGTTCAATCGCGGCTTCCACCCGCCGACGGATCTCCTCGTCCGTCATGTTGGAGAGGATGGCCCCGGGTCCCAGCCACTCCGGTCTTCCTTGCTTCGGCTCCATCGGCAAATGGACGATCACATCGTGCCCGTGCTCGTGCGCCCGTTGCGCATCCTCTTGAGTGGTTTCCAAGAAAGGCATGACTGCAACGGTCAATTTCACGGGCAAGTCCAACATTTCGTCCGTCCCGTCCATCCGATTGCCAAAATCATCGATAATCACTGCAAGTTTGCGGGGAGACGCGGGTTGTTTGCTATCCAGTGCCGGATCTGTCTTCTCTCCTCCAGCGCCGACCGGCGCAGCTCGTCCGCTTCCGGGTGTCATCAACAACAGCGCGATCAAACAACTGACAGTCAGTACCGGGAACCATCGAACCGGGTTGCGGAAAATCGTCAAATTCGCTTCCTCCTTTACTCATCCCCACTTGGATTTATAATCAAGCTTCCCCGAAATTCCCGTCGCCGCGTCAGGCAAGTCCACACCAGATCGGCCGCAAGCAACAGCAATAGTAGCGGGCCAGCCACGGACCACACCAAGGAAATGCTTTGATACGCTTGTTCCACCAGCGGGTGCACCACCTTGAGCATCAACGCCGACAGAAGTCCCCAGTACAGTGAAAATCGCAGGCAGACATGGCCGCCAAGCTGAAACCGTAGCCCAGAATAATCCCACCATCTTCGCCCAAACATCGTGAACAGCAAATATCCGCTGATCCCTTCAACGACGGTTGGAATGATGAGACATAATAGACCCGCTAGCAGCGGACGTACTCCTTCTCCCTCCTGCAAAAATATCAATAGAAGCAGCGGGGTTACGCCGTACATCGGCTTAAGCGGGCCCTTCAAGAAGCCCTCCTTCCTGAACACTCCCTGCGTGAACAGGCTGTATACATTTTCGAGCAGCCAGCCAAAGAGCGAATACAGCAGAAAATAAAAACCGAGTTCTCCCGCCGTCATATGAACACCATCCTCCTTTCTGCTAGTATGCTGTCCCTGTCCGGAAACATGCGCAAACGGTCCGCTGCGCACCAGAGCTCACAAATAAAGGTAAAAAATACCCTTATATCTGCGAAAAAGCCCTTTTGAACAAAATAACGGTATTTGATGGCCTTATTTTTCCGCAGGAGCCCCAAATGGGGCGGTTTTGTCCCTATCGAACCGAAATAAGGCCATTTTTTACCGCTATTTGTTCAAAAAGAGCCATATCACCGAAAATAAGGTGATTTTTTACCGTTATCTCTTCCGAGGCCGGCGAAGTCCATGCCTTACCCATCGGGCGTAGCAGGGCTACCGTGTCCGCCCCATACCAAAAACCAGCCCCCACTACCAAGCAGTGAGGGCTGGTTTTACTTGTGTTATGCCGTTGTCTGTCTTCGCCATCCATGGGCCAAAACTCGTTACATTCCCAGCACCGGATGGGGGACATACGGTTCTTCCAGTCGAGCAATTTCGTCCGGGGTTAACCGAAGCGACACCGCGGCAACCGCGTCCTCGAGATGATGCGGTTTGGTCGCTCCCACTATCGGCGCGGTGACCGGGGATTTCTGCAGCACCCAGGCCAAGGCGACTTGCGCGCGCGGCACCCCGCGCTGAGCCGCGACCTCAGCCACGCGCTCGACCACCTTGCGGTCAGCTCCCTCCGTGGCCGCATACAGACGTTGGCCGAACAGGTCGCTTTGCGAACGCTCACTTTGTTCATCCCAATCGCGTGTCAACCGGCCTCGAGCCAGCGGGCTCCACGGAATGACACCGATGTTTTCCGCTTCGCACAACGGCAGCATCTCACGTTCTTCCTCGCGATACAACAGGTTCAGGTAATTTTGCATAGAAACAAATCGGGTCCATCCGTGCCGCTCAGCTGTATGCAGTGCTTTAAGAAATTGCCAGGCATACATCGAGGAAGCCCCAATATAACGGGCTTTGCCTGATTTGACGACATCATGGAGCGCCTCCATCGTTTCTTCGATCGGCGTCGTGGGATCCCAGCGGTGAATCTGATACAGATCAACGTAGTCCGTCCCCAAACGTTTCAGGCTATGGTCGATTTCCGCCAGGATCGCTTTGCGCGACAAACCTCCCCCGTTCGGACCGGGACGCATTCGCCCATGGACCTTGGTGGCAATCACGATCTCGTCGCGGTTGGCGAACGTTTTAAGTGCTCGCCCGACGATTTCTTCGCTGGTCCCATCGGAGTACACGTTGGCCGTATCGAAGAAATTAATGCCAAGCTCAAGTGCCTTGCGGATAAACGGACGGCTTTCTTCCTCGTTCAGCGACCAAGGATGCGCCCCGCGGTTCGGTTCGCCGTAGCTCATGCAACCTAGGCAGATGCGCGATACCTCAAGGCCGGTTCGTCCCAGCTTCACATATTCCATGCTTCATTCCCCTTCCGCTCGCAATTTGAATATCTTTATCTACTCTCTTATTATAACGCAACCGGCGCCTGCGCCTAAATTTCCTTCAAAGTACGAACGCGTTCTTGAATCAGCGCTATGAATTCCCGTGCTGCCGCGCCAAGATATTTATCCTTCAGGTGAACGATCCCTACCTCCCGGGTCAGGCAGGGATTTCGCAACGGGAGTTGGCACAAATCCCGCAAATCGTACATATCCAGCAGCGTCTTGGACAGGATGGTTACGCCTGCGCCGGAGCGGATGAGTCGCAGCAAGGAGTCGATAGTGGTCGTTTCGATTTGGGGTTGCAGCGTAAACCCTTTGACTGCGCAAGTCGCATCGACCAATTGGCGGCAGCGATGCGTCGGAGGAAACATAACCACCGCCTCTTCCACGATACGTTCGAAATCGATGGAGGTTTGCCCGGCCAGAGGATGCGCAGCTGGTGCGACGAAATAGAAATCCTCCTTGTACAGGGGGATGGCAGCGAATCGTTCGTCCTCCTCCTGCGGCAGGATCGTCACCGCAAAATCGGCCTCCTCCGACACCAGGTACTCGATTACGTCTTCGACCCCAAGCAATTTGAGCTGCAAGCGGGGATGCCGGGGGTAGAATTCCCCAAGAAGCCCGGATACGAGTTCGTTTAATTCCCCGATCAGCGCGGCCACCGCCAACTCGCCGCGTTCCAGATGATGCAGCTCGGAAATTTCCTCGCGAACCCCCGCCAATGAGTTAAAAATAGCGGCGCTATATTTATGCAAAATATGACCCGCCGGCGTCATCGTAATTTTTTTGCCGATCCGATTGAACAACGGGACGCTTAACTCGTCCTCCAGTAGCTTGATTTGATAACTGAGGGTCGGCTGCGAGATGTTCAAGCGTTCGGCCGCTTTCGTAAAATGTAGCTCCTGGCAGACCGCTTTGAAGCATTCCAGTTGTCTTAGTTCCATATGAACTTCATCCTCCCCGGTTTACGGATAATGATTTAATATATCTATCATTATGATCGAAACAATCGTATTGATCAATGATAATTTTGAACGATACAATGAGCCTGAAAACGAATTGAATTGAAAATTTAGGAGGAACCCATGATGCCGAATTCGATTGCCGAAATCAAAATCCCCGACAGCAAGCTTGCTTTTGAAGCCGCCGAATTGCTGCGCGAATACGGAGACGAGCTGCTGTGGAACCACTCGAACCGCGTATTTTTATTCGCCGCCCTACAGGGGAACCAAGCGAACGTGAACTATGACGCCGAATTGCTTTACATCAGCGCCCTGTTCCACGATTTGGGCCTCACCCCGCATTACAGCAGTCCGGACAAACGATTTGAAGTGGACGGCGCCAATGCAGCCCGCGAATTTCTGAGAAGCCGCGGCGTCCCGCAGGAATCCATCCGGTTAGTGTGGGATGCGATCGCTCTGCATACCACCATCGGCGTCGCCGAATACAAAGAACCCGAAGTCGCCTTGCTCTACTCCGGGGTCGGTTATGACGTGATGGGCGAGAATTTCGAACGGATTTCGGAAGAGGTCCGCCAAGAGATCGTAGCCGCCTTTCCTCGCAACGATTTCAAGAACCGCATCATCCCTGCGTTTTTTGAAGGCTTTAAGCACAAAACGGATACCACGTTCGGGAATATTAAGGCCGATGTGTGCGCCGCCATGATCCCCGGCTTCCAACGGAAGAACTTTTGCGACTGCATCCATCACTCCCCTTGGAAGGAATGAACCTCGATCCGTGCGGCCTATACCGTCGAACATTCGATGAAATGAGGGGAACCTCCAGATCGGGCGGCGGAATCTCGAACGACGTCAGATTTTGCATCTTGGCGATGGATTGGTTATCGAATCCGACGAGGGCCAGCTCGTCCGGCCCCCGAAAACCTCGCTCCGTACAATAAGCCAGAATGCCTGCGGCGACCTGATCACTGGTCACCAGCAACGCGGTCGGCGGATCCTCCATCCGCCTGATCCGCTCCATGATCCATTCTCCGTCTTCCAGCAGGGCACAGTCATAAAAGGCGTAATCCGGGCGATGTGCCTGATGTTTGTCGGCAAGGAAATCCCGATAGGCAGCGGTTCGCCTCAGGCTGTTCGGACTGGATTTTCGAGCCAGGCAATACCGATCTTCCGATCGAAAAAAATGGACGACACGTTCTGGCCCCGCCATCCTCCAACACCGTAATCGGCCCATACTTCGCATATTCCTCGACAATTTTCAGTCGCATGCACGGTATCCGATGATCAGCCCGTCGATCTGCTTCAGCTTCAACATCATCAACGCATCCAACTCCCGTTCGAAGGGTTGCCGTTTAGCCGGTATCCTCTTATCGGCCGCGGGTAGGTAGGATCCCTAAGCTCTTGATCCGGGCTCTCCGTGGTATAGTAGAACAAGAATAAGGTCTAAGAATAACACCGGACATGCTAGTCGTGACGGGGATGTCTGATCAAGGGGGTTTTCTTGAAATCATGTTTAACCAAATCGTATGCGTAGATAACGTCGGGCTCGAAGCTTGGGCCTTGGAAGAATTACAGAAGTACTCGATGCAACCGATCGCCCAGTTTGAACAAGATCCGCAAAGTAGAGCCGAGTTAATAGAAAGAATCCAAGATGCGGACTGTGTACTTGTATCTTGGAGAACGAAAATTGATAGCGAAGTGATAGCAAGCCACCCCGCGCTCCGATATATCGGCATGTGCTGCAGCCTGTATGACGAGCGATCGGCCAACGTCGATATCGCCGCGGCGAGGGCGCATGGCATCGAGGTAAGGGGAGTTCGTGATTATGGCGATGAAGGGGTTGCCGAATTCGTCATGAGCGAGCTCATCCGCTTGCTCAAAGGTCTGGGCCCGCACCAATGGCTAAGCGAACCGGTCGAGCTGCAGCAGCGCAAGCTGGGCATCATCGGGATGGGGGCGACGGGCAAGATTTTGGCGCATCGGGCTTCCGCTTTCGGCATGCAAGTCCGTTATTTCAGCCGGAACCGCAAACCGGATTGCGAACAAGCCGGGTTTGAATATGCTCCGCTTCGCGAGTTGCTGCATACCTCGGAGATGATCTCCATGCACTTGCCCAGAAACACCCATCTCCTCGGACCTGAGGATTTCGCCGCTTTGGGCCACGGCAAAATTCTGGTGAACACCTCCCTCGGAGCGCCATTTGATGCCGCTGCCTTTCGGAAGTGGATCCAAGCAAGCGGAAATTATGCGATCTTTGACGCTGACGGTGCAGGGGAGTTCAAAACTGAGCTTCACCGCTATCCCCAAATCATCCATACTCCCAAAGTGTCAGGTTTTACCCGGGAAGCCAGAGGAAGATTATCTCGCAAGGTATTGGATAATTTAACGAGTTATATGGGCACGAGTAAATGAAAAAAACAGCCTCGCAACCGCTCCGAAGAGCAAGTTGCGAGGCTGTTCTACTTAAGGATGCGGTCGAGAGGACTCGAACCTCCACGGGGGGTTAGCCCACACGGACCTGAACCGTGCGCGTCTGCCAATTCCGCCACGACCGCGTTTCTCGGTTGATGCATTGTTTTGCAGCAACGAAATATATAATATCATTTATTTTTCGAAGAGTCAATAAATGAATCTCTGGAAATCCCCCCTCCTTCCCGTTATACTTAAAAGATATCCCGACGAATTAACTTGGAAATGGAGAGCCTTATCGATGTTGACTCATTCCAATCCTTTGATTAAGAAGCAAATCTATGATCGAATCTCGTTCCTCGGCACCGTCTCCAAAGCCGACCTGATGAGCGAGTTTCCGCTTACTAGCAGCAGCATGACACGTTTACTGGAGGAGATGACCTCCCGGGGGCTAATCGTCATCTCCGGGCTGGGGAGCTCGACCGGCGGCCGAAAGCCGATCCTGTTCCAGACGAATCCGAAGCACAGATTTGTGTTTGGGCTCGAAATCTCCCGGATCTACTCCGTACTTGGTCTATATGATCTGCATTTAAACCCTTTGTCACAGGCCCGCTGGAAAATGGACGATCGCATGACACCCGATGTTCTGGCGGACTCTGTTGCCAATACCGCGAAGGCGTTTCTTACGGAGCACGGAATCACTTCCGCCGACATTCTGGGAATCGGCATCGGTGCGGTTGGCCCGCTGGATCATCGCAACGGAATCATCCTCGAACCCGAGTGGTTTCCCGCCCCCTCCTGGAGACACGTTCCAATCTGCACTATGCTCGAGGAGCGGTTAGGGATTCCCGCCATGCTCGATAACGGGGCCAACACCGCGCTCATCGGTGAGCACTGGGCGCTACGATCCGAAACCATTCGGCACGCCTTATACGTGCATGCCGGCGTAAACATCCGCTCGGCCGCCATGTCCGAGGGCCGTATTCTTCGAGGAGCCGCCGATACCGAAGGGGCAATCGGGCAAATGATCATTCAGATGGACGGACCAAAGCTCCGTAATAAAGGCAACTCCGGAGCGTTGGAGGCTTTCGTTTCGGTTCCCGCACTTGAAGAGCGGGTTCGCGCAGAGCTCATAGCCGGGCGCATCAGTGTGTTGTCCGGCGAAGCCCCGGACCGTGTGAACTTCGCCGCCCTGGTCGACGCCTTGTCTCAGAACGATTCACTGGTAATGGAACAATTCACGAAAACGGCCGTCTGCCTCGGAACCGGACTAGCCAATCTGATCAATGCCTTACACCCTGAATATGTTGTTCTGGGCGGTCCGCTTGTCAGCGCACACCCGCTTGTTTTCGATATTGCAGTCGAAGTCGCGAAGAAAAATGCATACCATTATCCCGAATACAACCCGCTGTTCACCCAAGGTCAGCTGACCGATACTGCCGTAGCCACGGGGGCGGCGCTGATGGTGCTGCAGCATTGGCCAATCGATTAAGAAATAGATTGGCCCAATGGTGGTCCATTTGAAAAGTTCCATGATTGAAAGAATAATCGGCCAGGTATGAACCCACCTAGCCGATTATTTTCATTGTTGGCAGAGTTGCCCAACTTTCAGAAGATTTTGGGCATGGGAAAGCCCCCTGATTTCTGATTCATACGTGCGCTGTACTGTCACCGGCAAGAATGTTGCAGATAGTGCAACATTCTTGCCGATTCCTTCGTATACGCCCCAAAATCCTGCACGAAATGCAACATTCCGGCCCCGCAGGACAGTTTGGGGGTGGAATTGTTGCAGGAAATGCAACATTTCACCTTCACAGGCCCGTTTCCCCGCCCAAATCCTGCACGAAATGCAACATTTCCGTGATCGGATCCACTTACCTTCCGGACGAACCCTTTGCTTATGCACCGCCGGAAGTTGTTGAGACCCGACATGCTCTCATTCCTTCCCGATCCCGCTGCGGTATTCGCTCGGGGACATCCCGGTGGATTTCTTGAACTGCCGCGAGAAGTACAGCGCATCGTTAAAGCCAACGGAGGAAGCGATTTGATCGACGGTTAACGAGCCGGTAAGCAACTCCTTTGCTTTATCGATCCTCACCTTCGTCAAATACTGTTTGGGCGACAGTCCGGTCCGTGCCTTAAAGGCGTTAAACAAATGGGCCCGGTGGTAACCGAGATTTCGGGACAACTCCTCAATGCCGATCTGCTGCGGGTATTGCAGTTGAAACCAGCGAATTGCCTGATCCACCTGCCGGTCAATCATCGCCGGCTCTTTCACAGCGGTATGAGGGAGGATGTCCTGATTCGCCAGTCCGAAATGATGAAACAGAAGCGTCATCCAGCCCGCCGCCTCAAGGCCCTCCAAGTACGGGTGGTCAGACTGCCGGAACGAGGAGCGGAGACGAGCGTAAAGCTCCCGCAATTGCTCGGGATCCCCGAAGCTTACCACGGGTTTGTCCGGCGTAATGCCAACGTCCATGAATTGCCGATGGACGCTTGGACCTTTTAACGCAACCCAGGCGTAATGCCACGGATGCCGAGAATCCGCTTCATAAGTGAACAAGCCGTTCGGAAAAATGACGAAGGTGTCCCCCGGCCCGCAGGAATAAACGCGTCCGCCCCAGGTATACGTTCCTTTCCCCTCAAATACCGTGTGCAGCAAATAATGATCGTGCACGGACGGCCCGATGCGGTGATTCGGATGGGGGCGGCCTTGCCCGCTAAACAAGACGGTCACATCCCGTTCCCGGTCATCGGGGTTCATATGGACTTCAAACAAGTCATGTTCAGGAATCATCACGGCCCCCTAAAAAAGCGTATTGGTCTGCTCTCCCTAGCGTAAGGGATGGCAGACCAAAATACAACATTCCTCCATACTTCCCTTTCATTTCTCCATACCTTTTTTTCAGGCGGAGAGCTATATTGAGGAAGAAAAAGGGAGGCGATTTAACATGTCCAAAATTACATTTATCGGGGCCGGCAGCACCGTGTTCGCCAAGAATGTACTAGGCGATTGCATGCAAACCCCCGCCTTGCAAGGTTTCGAGCTCGCTTTATATGATATCGATCTCCAGCGGTTAAAAGATTCGGAGAATATGCTGAACAACTTGAAGCTCAGCAGCGGCAGTACCTGTATCGTGAAAGCCTACACCGACCGGAAGGAAGCGCTGAGAGGCGCGAAGTACGTCATCAACGCCATCCAGGTCGGCGGGTACGATCCGTGCACCATAACGGATTTCGAAATTCCGAAGAAATACGGGCTGCGCCAGACGATCGCCGATACGGTAGGGATTGGCGGGATTTTCCGCAATCTGCGGACGATTCCCGTGATGTTGGATTTTGCAGCCGATATCCGTGAAGTGTGCCCGGACGCCTTATTCCTAAATTACACGAACCCGATGGCTGTATTAACCAACGTGATGAATACGTATGGCCAAGTCCGTACCGTGGGTCTCTGCCACAGCGTGCAGGCTTGCATTCCCGGCTTGTTCGATAGCTTAGGGATGGACAAAACCGGAGTTCAAGCCAAAATCGCTGGCATTAACCATATGGCCTGGCTGCTGGAGGTGACCCGAGATGGAGTCGACCTCTACCCGGAAATTAAACGCCTCGCGGCCGAGAAGCAGCAGCAACCACATCATGATATGGTGCGCTTCGAAATGATGCTGAAATTCGGATATTACATCACGGAGTCGTCGGAGCATAATGCCGAATACCATCCTTATTTCATCAAGCGGAACTATCCTGAACTCATCGACCGTTTCCAAATTCCGCTGGACGAATACCCGCGCCGCTGCGTCGAGCAAATTTCCAACTGGGAGCGCATGCGGGAGGAGCTCGTTGGCAACCAGGAGCTCAAGCACGAACGCTCTCACGAGTATGCTTCGTATATCATGGAGGCCATCGAGACCGACGTTCCGTTCAAAATCGGCGGCAACGTGATGAATTCGGGACTGATTCCCAACCTCCCGGCGGAAGCCTGCGTGGAAGTCCCCTGCCTGGTGGATGCCAGCGGCGTAACTCCTACCTATGTTGGTAATCTGCCGCCGCAATGCGCCGCCTTAAACCGGACGAACATCAATACCCAGCTCTTGACGATTGAAGCGGCGATCACCGGTAAGAAAGAGCATATTTACCATGCAGCCATGCTTGACCCCCACACTTCGGCCGAGTTGTCTATCGACGACATGATCGCCATGTGCGATGACCTCATCGAAGCCCATGGGGATTGGCTGCCGACCTATCGCTAAACGGAAATCTTCTGCTATTTGACCGATCCGATCATCCCGGCTACGAAATGCTTCTGCATGACGAAGAAGACGATGGCCGTCGGGAGCGTCGAAATGACGATGGCCAGCATAATCAATCCGTAATCCGGAGAATAGCTGGAGCCCAGCGTTGAAATCAGCAACGGTACGGTCTGCTTCTGCGGCGTTTGCAGCACGATCAGCGGCCACATGTAATTGTTCCAGCTACTCATGAACGTGATAATCGCCGCCGCGGCATAGGTCGTTTTCATCGTAGGCACGTATACGCGGAAGAACATCTCCAGCTCGGATAAGCCGTCGATCCGGCCTGCTTCAAGCAGCTCTTTCGGGAACATCTTCGTGCTTTGCCGGAAGAAGAAGATCAGAAACGCCGTCGTCATGGTTGGGAGCACAACCGCGGCCAGCGTATCGATGCCAATCAAGGGAACCAGGTTGGTGATTCGACCGAACATGCGGTAAAGCGGCACCATCAAGGCTGCAAAGGGCAGCATCATCGATAACAATAGCACGTTAAATACGATGTCCTTCGCCTTGCTCCGGTAGATCTCGAAACCGTAACCGGCCAGCGAAGCGACCAGCATAGCAAGTAACGTCGTGGAGACGGAGACGGTCAGCGAATTTATGAGCGCATTCAAAATATCAACGGAATCCAGCAAGCTGCGCAGGTTCTCCATAAAGTGGGAGCCTGGCAGCAGCTTGCCCCGGGTCACGTCTACCGATGGATTCGTGGAGCTGACGATCATCCATAGAAACGGAAAGATCGAAACAAACGCCGCTATGGCGAGGAACAGGTACATAGACAGTCGTTTCACCCTATGCATCACGATCACCTGCCACTTTAAATTGTACAATGGACAAGATGACAATCATCACCACGATGGAATAAGACACCGTCGCCGCATACCCGAAATTCGCTGCGTACTTGAAGGACAAATTATAAATGTATTGCGAGATCGTCGAGCTCGCGTTACCCGGACCCCCCTGCGTGATGTTCATAACTTCGTCGAATAGCTGCAACGTGCCAATCGTCGAGGTGATCGAAGTAAACAAAATAATCGGTTTCAAGAGCGGAATCGTGATTTGGAAAAACTGTTTGCTCGCCGACGCTCCGTCAATTTTGGCTGCTTCGTAAACCGAAGGATCGATGTTCTGGATGGCCGAAAGGTAAAAGATCATGTTGTACCCCGTCCATCTCCAGGTAATCGCAATAATGATCGTAATTTTGGCCCAAAACGGATCGGTAATCCACGGAATCGGTTCCGACACAAGGTGCAATTGCAGCAGCAGCATATTGACCAGACCGTCGCCCGCAAACAGGTATTTAAAAATAACGGAATAAGCGACAAGCGAAGTGATGCAGGGCAGGAAGATCGCCGTGCGGAAAAATCCCTTCCATTTCAAATTCCGGTCATTTAACATCACGGACAAGATTAACGCCAGCAGTACCATGATCGGAACCTGTACGATCAGGTATATGAACGTATTCTTGACCGCCGTCAGAAACATCGAGTCCGTAAACAATCGCTGATAATTGCCCAGCCCGTTAAAGGTCAAGTTCGAGCCCGTACCGGTTTGCAGCGACAGAAGCAATGCCTGGATCATCGGATAGAAGTAAAACAGTGCGATCAGCACCACGGCTGCTGTCACAAACAACCAACCGACTGCGGAAGCCTTCCAGCGCAAAACAGAGCCAGTTGCTCTCATCATTGCAATTGAGATTCGGCTTGAGCCTGGGCGTCGCGGATGACGCTGTCCACGTCTTTGCCATTCAAGTAGTTCTGGATTTCAATGGCCAGAATGTCATCGATTGCGTAAGTGTGCAAGCCGTAATTGACCTTAGGCACCTCTTCGGTCCATTTGGCGAAATCGGCATAAATCTTCTGACCGCCGAAGAACTCGTCGGCTTTATCGTAAGCCGCTCCGCTGGATGCGGCCTTCAGCGAGCCGATCGCGCCGATTTTCTCCAGCAGTAGGGAATATAATTCGCTATCGGAGCCAAAGGTTTCCGCCAGGAAATTCGCAGCCGCGTCCTGACCGTCCATATTCATCACATACCAGGAGCTCCCCCCTAGATTCGAGGCGTTCACCGATGCTGCGCTATTCGCCAGCTTCGGCGTCGGCACGACCGCCCATTTACCGGATTGGGAAGCCTCCGCTTTAACAGACGGCGTAATCCAGTTGCCGGTTGGGACAGACGCAACATCTCCGTTGTTAAACGCCGCCAGGAATTGGCTCCAGTCCGAATTTAATTTCACGATATTGGCGTCGAACATCGCTTTATAGGTTTCGAGGGCTTCCTTGATCACCGGATTGTCCGCCAGATTTGGCGTTTTACCGTCTTCCTTCAAGTACCACGTTCCTGCCGACTGCGCCATCACGCGGATTAGCCCGATGTCATTGGGATCCTGAGTCAGCATGTCTTTGCCCGTAACTTCCTTGACTTTCTTGCCGATTTCGATGTACTTGTTCCAATCGATATTGGTTACATCCTCCACGGTATATCCCGCTTGCTCCAGGTAATCCGTCCGCACGTAAAGCGCCGTAGCCCCGGAATCGAACGGTACGCCGTATTGTTTGCCGTTATAGCTCGTCGGTCCGATTTTGTACTCTGCGAAATCCTCCGGTTTGATGAGATCGGACATGTCGCGAAACGAATCGGGATAAGCCTGCAAGAAATTTTGGGCCCGATAATCCTCGATCAGCACGATGTTTGGCAGCCCTTTAGTCGTTCCTGAGTTCAGCCCGGTGTTCAACTTCTGGACGATGTCGTCCTGCGCGTATTCTACGATGTTCACCTTGATGTCCGTGTGCTTCGCTTCATATCTTTCTTTGGCCAAATTTAATGCGGCGATATTAAAGTTCGGATCCCAGGCCCAAACGGTGATCTCCTGGGCGCCTTTCGAGCCGTCCCCGCCATTCCCTGCAGTCGACCCCGCAGTGTCCCCCGTACTCTCCGAGTTGCCGGAATTGCCAGCGTTTCCGGAACTCCCGGAACAAGCGGACACCACCAGCGTCAGCACTAGACTGACCATCAATAGCATCAAGCTTTTTCTCATTTCGGTTCATCCCCCTGTTATCGTGATGGGCAGCGCCTCATTAAGAAAGCGCTTCCTTTTATCGCTTTTAGGATAGCATTGCGGCGGAACGGCCCGTTAGGAATATCTTTGTGCGGTTTGGTGATTTTCTTGTCCATGTCGAGTTTACCGCAAGACGACACTGGTCTTTTTTTTGGAAAATGGGAAAATCTTTAGACCGCATCCCCGGTTACCTCCAAATCCTCAATCAGCGGAAGTACGATGCGAATTTGCGTCCCTTCTCCCTTCACGCTGGTGATCCGGACGCCGTAGGACTCCCCGTGCAGCAGCTTAATCCGGTGATTCACATTTTGAATGCCAATCCCCGTTAATAGCTGGCTGCGGTTCTTCGGATGATCGGGAACCCAGTCGTTCGGGTCAAATTCCATACCGTCCCCGTTATCCGCCACTTCGCAAACAAGGGAATGATCCGTTTTCGAAATCAGGATGTAAATCGTTCCTTCGGTTTTAACGTTAAAAGCATGAAAAAAGGCGTTTTCGATAAAGGGCTGCAGAATCAGCTTGGGCAGCTCGCACCGGATACAGTCTGGAGATACGAAATAGCTCACCTTGATCCGGTCGCCGTAACGGACTTGATTGATAAATACGTAGTTTCTCAGGTTCTCGAGCTCCTGCTCAACCGTGATTGTTTCGTTGGCATTGCTGATCGTATTTTGCAGCAGGGAAATCAACGCGTTAATCGTCTCGGCCGCGGTTTCCTTGCTGCCCTTCTGGACCAACAGCTTGATCGAGGCTAAGGTGTTGTACAGGAAATGCGGATTGATCTGCCGCTGCAGTGCGGCGAGCTCAGCGTTCCGCTGTTCCTTCTGCGTTTCTAGCAGCTTGTGAACGTAATCGTTTAGCTCGTCCAGCATGTAGTTAAACGCTTTGCTCAGCTCTTTGACTTCATAGCTGCCGCTGACCGAGATGTAGTTGCGGAAATCCTTCTTCGTGATGGTCGACATCAGCCGGACCAGACGTGTCAGCGACAGCGTTAACCGGCGGGAAATCACGAACACAAGGAGCAGCGCAGCTCCAATAATGACCAGGCAGATCAACGCGACTTGGCGAATGTTGATGATCTGCCCGGCGGTGTACTGCCGATCGATCAGGTTCACGAGATACAATCGATAGGGCGGCAGGTCATTCGCCAGAATGATCGCTTCTTTGCCAAATGCCGTCCCCTTCAAGTAATCCGGCCGGGTCAAGCACGAGCACATCGTTTCCGCTACTCGTAAAGTTGGCGAAGAACCGGCGAAATTCCGTTTCTCGAATCGCGATATACAGCATCCCATAACTGAGCCCGCCCGTACGATCCACCAACGCTTTGGAGGCGACGATAAATCGCTCCTTGCCTGCTTTACCGTCCCGCTCGTCATATTGATACAACACCCGTCGCGGCTCCGCAGCAGTATAACGGGTTAACGGATCGTCAGCAAGTTCCTGAGAAGACACCGGCCAGTAGTTCGAGTCGGTCGAGTAACTGCGCCCGTTCACACCGATGATGGTGACCGCCACATCGTAAGCCCCCAGATTGGACGCGATTTGCTCCATCTGCTCCGCCATGCGGTAATACACCTTCGACATCGCCACCGAATCCGTGTCCCCGCCGGTCAAATACGTCTTCACCGAGCCGCTTTGCGAGGCAAAGGTGACCGCGTTAACGACGGAATCGTTAAACGACTCCATCCCGGTATTGATCTGGTTCAGAACTTTCCCGTTGGTGATGCTGAACGTTTCGGCAAACAACCGCTCCGCCATGCGGATGGTGATTAGCGAGGTGAGAAGGCACACCGCGACGATGCTTACCGTCATGACGACAAAGAGCTTGGAGATGAGATGGCTGCTGCGAAACTTTTCGATTAAATTCATCCGTTATCCCCTCTTGGCGAGCTGCTGCCGGCGATATTCCCGCGGCGACAACCCCGTTTGCTTTTTGAACACTTTGGTGAAATAACTGGGATCCGAATAACCCACTTGGCTGCCGATCTCCGAAATGGGCAACACGTCGGTACGGAGTAGCTCCATCGCCTTGGCGATACGGATCCGATTTAAATATTCGCTAAACCCCTCATCGTTGTGAGTAGAGAAGTAGCTCGACAAATACGACGGATTAAAGTGAAAATGCCGGCTGAGTGAGCTTAAAGAAAGCGGCTCTCCATAGTGTTCACCGATATACTCAAGCAGCAGCTTCATGTTGCCGTCGCCGGGCAGCGGGACACGGGCCGATATCAGCGCTTCCGCTTCACTCAAGAAAGCGTGGAACGCCTGTAAAGCACCGGCTACGTCCTGCGCTTCATCAATGGCTTTAAAATAGGTGAACTTCGATGCTTCCAGCTCTTTCGCTTCGCGGTGGAGCTCCAAGGCTGCAATCGTCACGTGGAATACGGCGTTCCCCAAGAACGATTTGAACTCAAAGGGCGTTTGCCGATAACTCCCGGCCGCTTCGGCAGCGAGTCCTCGCAATCTCCCGAACGCTTCCTCCGCCTGCCCCTTCTTAATTCCAGACATCAATTCCTTCATGTCGAATGTAGGAAGCGCGGTAGCCGGGGGTAGCTCTTCTGTTTGCAGGACGGTCTTTCCAGGAAAATAAAACCGAAATTGCAACAGCTTCTGCCACTCTTCCCGGTACGCGTTCCCCAAATCGCGAAGCTCCGCAAATTCGCTGCCGATCACCCACGTCAAATCCGGCATCAGCGCTGCTTTGGCCAGCGGGTATCCGTACACAGCGTCAGTCACTTCAACTCTGTGCTGACCGGGAAAATTCAGCAACATTAACAGTTGCCTGCCTTCGGAATAGATGCGCTGAATCCGCATCGAAACGGTCAGCTCGTACAATCGGCTCTCCAATCCTGCCGCAAGACCGGATAGATACCCATCCGGTTCCCCCGCTATTTGGCTGGCATCCGTACCGGTCAGCAGAAACCGATCATACGGAAAAGCTTCGGACAGCCGTTGATCCCGTTGATCCCCCTCCTCCGATTCGTATCCGTCGATTAGACGCTCGAGCAGGCGTTCCAGTGGCAAGTCCCCGCGTTCGATTTCTCCGAGTGAAAACCCAGGAATTTTGCGAGCGGTTCTTTGCAATACCTGCAAGAGCTCCTCCGTCTCCAGCTTTGGCTTGAGGATATAGTCCGCGACACCGCTTTGGAACGTGGAACGCACATACTCGAATTCCCCAAAGCTGCTCAGCACGATCACCTCCACCTGCGGGTAGCGGGCTTTCAGCACGCGAGTCAATTCCTCCCCGTCCATCACCGGCATGACGATATCCGTAATGACGATATGAGGCGACAACGGTTCCATCATCTCCAGCGCTTCCTTGCCGTTTGCGGCCTCGCCGACAATGCGGAACCCATGCGTCTCCCAATCCAGATGGTGCTTGATCCCCTGACGCACCAACAGTTCATCATCAACAATCATTATCCGGCAGAGCTCGCTCATGTCTTTATCCCCCCAGGATCCAATCAAGTTCCGTTCGAAATGTTAGCGTTTACACAAAAGAGCAAAACGGCGGTCTCCCGCCGCTTCGCATCACTGCAGATCCAATCGGTAATTCACCGCATACTCCGCTTCTTTAAACCCTTCCTGAAGATATAACGCTTTGGCCCGTTCATTTTCCGCATTAACGCACAGGATGACCCGGCTATATCCGGTTTCCCAGCCAAACTCCATCGCCCGACGAAGCAGCAAGCGGCCGAGTCCCTTCCCTTGGTATTCAGGGAGCAGCGCGAGAGGCCCGATGTTCATGATCGGCGCATCCACGTATTCGTCGTCCGCGCAACGTACAATGCCAATCGGCCGATCCTCATGGACCAAGAACAGCATACCGCCGTTCAGATAATCCGATTCTCCGGGATACTTCGCCACCATGTCCGGCGTAATTGGCGTTTGGCTGCCCTTCAGTTGAGAAAATCCAGCATTCCGCACGACGCACCAAGCTTCCTCGTCCTCCCCAGGGCGGAACGCACGGAAGTTATAGCCTTCCGGAAGGTCATACGGCGCGGGGTTCAGCGGTTCGTTCACCAGCAGGAAAGAATATCTTTCCACCTGGAAACCAAGCTGTGAAACGATCTCCATCAGTCCGGGATTAACCGACGGCACAAAGATGAACATCTTCGCCAAGCCCTCGCCATGCTTCACGATTTCAGCAAGTAAGCGATGGTAAACGGCCTCATCCCCGGTTTCGCTGTGCAAAATGCGAAAACGCGCCTGCTGTCCCTTTCGCTGGTAAGCATCGGCGATGATCGAAGCCGCGCCGATCAGTTCCCCCTTCTCATTGACGGCTATGTAAGTGGGATGCTCCTCATGAATTTGGAACTCAGCCAAATCCTCTTCATACAAGAAGGAGTCGTCCACCTCTTGGCGATGCTTGCGACAGTATGTCTTAAAGTCCTCCATCCGCTCCGGACTTAAGGGCAAAATTCGAATGTCCATGTTTGCTCCCCCTTTTAGATCAATAGAAATTAATGATGCGCTATGCTAGGATATCGTTAATTAGGATGGAGGTGGTGTGGATGAGCCTTTCCTTTACAGAGGCTTTACACCTTAACGCGCTGGATGAATTGAAACGCATACCGAAAAGCGATTTGCATAGTCATGCCGGGCGCGGCGGCAACATCTCCTACATTGAAGCCTGGTCCGGTACTAAAATCGAGCCCCCCGGCCGACCGAATCGAGGTATTGGCACTTAGTTTCGGCCTCGATGAAATCTCCACCTTGGGCGGGATGAAGACGTTTATGGGGATCATAGAAGAATTGCACAGATGTTTGACTCCCGGCACGTCGTTTTTCCCTGAGCTGTCATTAGGCAGGGAAAGCCGGATCGAAGATATTTTAAAAGAGATTGATGAGGTATTGGCATATCGTTGGTTTGCTTCCATCGACATTTGCAATGATGAATTCGCCCAGCCGATCCGCCATTTCAAGCCGGTCTACCGGATTGCCAAGGTAGCGGGGCTAAGGCTTAGAGCGCATGTCGGGGAGTTCGGCTCACCGGACGATGTTCGAGAAGCTGTGGAGGAGTTGGAACTGGATGAGGTTCACCACGGCATTGCGGCGGCACGATCCGTCTCCGTAATGAATTGGCTGGCTGATCATCACATCCGGTTAAATGTCTGTCCAACGAGCAACATCCTGCTACGGGTAGCGGACAGCTACGCGAGACATCCCCTGCGCAAACTTTACGATTACGGGGTTCCCGTTACCATAAACACGGATGATCTGTTGATCTTCAACCAAAGCGTCTCACAAGAATACCTGAACTTGTATCAATCTGGGCTCATGACCGCGGAGGAACTCGATTTCATCAGGGTGACCGGGTTAAGTTATGTCGGCTCACTACATAAACATCATTAAGATCAACACAACCGCAAGAACACCAACGGCATACATCACGCCTAGACGTAGCCAATTCCGGCCAGTTTGTTGGGTGTAACGCGGATTTTCTTCCCGGTTGCTTTGCGATTGCCCGATTCTTATCGTCGCGATCAAAGCAAACGCCAAAATCAAAATGATGACTAGGATTAACCATGCCATACAATCACCTTCCTAAAGAAGTCGTTGTCCCTATTATAATCAGCCTGGGCCAATCGCGCACTATAGCATCTTCTTTCTTCGCTCTTAATATATTGGAATCAGGAAGGCGAAGGGGGATGGATCATGGAATTAAACCAGGCTCAAGTCCAGCGCGCGTTGTTCTTGGCGGCGGTTTGCGGCCAGACCTACGCGCAATTCACGAATTCGGACGGTACGTTTGTCCTCCCGCCGCCTTATTCACTGTATGAGACCCTCGAAGCAAAATCCCTGATCGGCCAGTGGGAACGCTTCGGGTTTATATGGCATTCGGCGGACGAGATCGTGATCGCCTTCCGGGGCACTAGCTCAACGTCCAACTGGATTGCCGATGCCATCGCCACGCAGCAGAAGTTCAAATGGGCCAAGGATGCCGGCGCCACGCACCGGGGATTCACCGGCATTTATGCATCGGCCCGCCGCCAAATTCACTCGGCGCTGCGCCGGCTACCGGAGGATAAGACGCTATATCTAACGGGCCATAGCCTCGGAGCCGCCCTGGCAACGTTGTGTGCCATGGACATCGCCGCTAACACGCCTCGCGTGCCCATCCTGTTTACGTTCGGATCTCCTCGTGTCGGGGATCCGAATTTTGTTAACGCATTTACCCAGTACGTCCCAAACAGTTATCGGATTCACAATGAATTCGACGCCGTGACGCATATCCCCCCTACGATTTTCAAGCTGCCAAAACTAGATAAAACCTACTATTACCGCCATGTCTCCGTTTCCTACCCGCTGTATTTCGCCGACACCTCGTTATCCTCCAATCATGTCATCGACAGCTATTTCGCAGAGTTGGCTAAGCTTGATTCGGCATACACCGATTATTTATCCTCCTTGAGCACTTCGTTTTGCCCGAATCCGGGCTAACATCGTTGAGAACCGAAGAACCGCTAGCCGTCAATGCACGGCTAGCGGTTTTCTCTAAGAGAAATTATTGGCTCAGATGAATACGGAACACGTCTCCGGGTTGCCCGCCGAACACGATCTTCCCGCCGGCCGGCAGTTTAAAGGAAGGCTGCTTACTAATAATCGACGAGTGAACCAGCAACCCTTGTTCGTCATATACGATGAAGCCGCCGCTTCCTTCCGTTTTCACGGTCATCGTCCGCTCTGCCAAGGACGGCTGTATGTTAAACCATCTTGCCTGGCCGCTTGGTAGAATGGTGATCTTCGATTGCGCTCCGGCGTAGAGGTTAGGAATTCCATCCTCACGGATAAAGGTTTGACCATTTACATCCAAAATCTCCGCGCCACTCAACTCCGAGAATTTGAAATCAAAAGCGTCCCGGCTGTTCATATTCGGAATTTCCATAATGTTCACCGCCTGATTGGCATCCACGATTTTAGCGCCGTTGGCATAACCGTATTCAAGATCAAGTGAGATCGTTTTATTGAGAACCGACGTGGCCAGGAAGAACAGGGAATTGATTTTCTCATCCAAAGCATAATACATTTTTCCATCTCTGGTTTTCCACTTTTCTTTCATCGCTTGACTCAGCGGTTGAGCTTCCAGCTTCTGATATTCGTAGGATACCATATGCATTTGGCTAAGCCCCGGGAAGTTCAAATATGCATCCAGCTTCAAATAGGTCTTGCCGTTGGTCTCCTTCACAAAGCTAACGTTGGCCGTGCCATCGCTGCTCGTAAACCGGCCGTTGCCCGTATATACATACGTTTGTGCCGGAATTAAACCGCCCATTTGGGCTGCCAATTCCATTTGCCCTTGTTGAATGACAACCTTCATTGTTTCGCCGACCATTCCGTATAATCCGGAATAAGCTTGCAGCTCCTTAGGCATTTCCATCTTAACGGGAGCCTCGAAGGTCGGAGTCGGTTGAATCTCGTCAATCAGGCCTTTTTCGTCCAAATACTCCAGCAATACCCCGGCGGCGAAGGCACTGTTATAGAACGAGCTTCCTCCCGAAGAAAGCACGGCGATCGAGATATGCTGCTCCGGCAAGACGATCATTCCGGCGTGATACACGATCGTATCGCCGCCTTTCGATAAAGCGGTGATGCCGTATTCTCCAAACGGAGCCAGCTCTACAGCATCCCAGCCCAATCCGTAGTTAAAAATATTCGTTTCTTCCTCCACCCAAATTCCGTTGCGATATTCGTGGGCTTGCATCAATTTCGACGCAGCCTTGGAAAGCAACTCCGGCCGGTCTCCCATCAGGACTTCGGCAAATTTCGTTAATTCTTCAGCAGTAGAATAGATGCCGCCCGCACCAAGCACATTGGCATTTTCCACAGGTAAAACATGATCTATTCCTGGAAAATAAGTTTTGGCCAGCTTCTCTCGGTCAAACGTATCGAGTGGCGTTTTGGTGCTTCCGAGTCCCAAAGGCTTGCTGAAATGTTGATCCAGGTAATCTGAATAGCTGACTCCACTTACGCGTTCCACCAGAATCTCCAGCAGCGTAAAGCCATCATTGCAATAGACGGAATACGCGCCGGGGTCAGATTTCAGGTGCTCGGACCGCAGCTTGCTCAGCAATTCGTCATGGTTTTGCGTGTCGTTATCATCAAATAACATGCTGTTCTCGTAGTGGGAACCATACAAACCCGATGAATGGTTTAACAACATCCGCGGCGTAATTTGGCGATACCTTTTGTCCGCCATTTGAAAGTCCTTGACATACGTCGTGAGCGGTTGATCCAAGTCCACGAGCTTCGCATCGACCAATTGCATGGTTGCTGCGGCGACAACCATTTTGCTGACCGAGCCTATTCCGTACATCGTCTCCCGGGTGACGGGCGCACCCGTTTCCTGATTAGATGCTCCGGCGCCGTCAGATAACGTGATCGCTCCATGATCCCTAATGGCGTATTGCAGGCTGGTTACGCCATAATCCGAGATGACGGTATGAGCCAGCGTTTGCGCTTTATCCTTTACCGGGTTTGCACTTGCCTGAACGTTTCCTTGACCCGCCGGCATGATGAGCACCAGCAACAACGTAAGGAAACCAATCATCCATTTGTTCATTTCCGATTCCTCCCTGTATCTTTATCTATTGGATACAGGTCTTATCGTACATGAAGGAAGAAGCGGATGAAGGCTACTCGTTCTGAAACGCAAATATCAATCCCCGAACGGCAGGAGCACCATATTATTAAAGGACTTACTGCCCGTCTCGATGGTCATGTTGCCTCCGTATTTCTCGCATATTCTGGAGATATTGGTGAGGCCGATCCCGTGAAACTCCCGGTTTGGCTTCTGGCTTTGTAAACGAATCACCTCGTGCTCGGTTTGGTTCTTAATCTGAATGGACAGAGCAGACTCGTCCGAGCGGATGCGAATCAGGATATAGCGATCTTCTGCGATCTTGACTTTCTTGGAAGCTTCCAAAGCGTTATCCAGCATATTGCCGAGCACGACGCAAAGGTCGTAACGATCGATGTTCAGATCCTGCGAGTAGAGACTCAGCTGTGTGTCGATTCGAATCCCATTCGCCTCGCCGATATTCAGTGCGTTTGTGACAAGGGCATCGATTACAAGATGGCCCGTATTCACTCGATGATAAGCGTCTTCGACTTTATTTAGCGTGACTCTTATATGTTCTAATGCCGCAGCCGGGTCCCCCCGCTTGATGCACTCCTCAACATACAGAAATTGTTGGTTCGTATCGTGGATGATGCGTTTGATGGATTTGAAGCTATGCACCGTTTTTTCATAGTTCGCGTCTTGGTAGTCCATCTGTCGCTGCAATTGAAAATTCTCCTGTTGGAATTGAAACTTCTCCATCATCGTGTCGAACATATAGATCACCAACACATTGAGTAACAACAGTCCGATGACCCAAATAAAGAAATGCAGGTTTTTTTCGCTAAACGCAGCCAACCTATTTACCTGATAAATGCTGAACACGGGGACGAACAGAAATAGAAGGTAGTATGAAGGCTTTAACGGATACGTTCGACGTTTGGCCATGAGTCGGATCAGCTGAACTACAACAAACATAAACGTGCAGGAGAGCAACAGAGTTTTGGCGGACGCCGAAAAGCTCGAAGGTTCAAAATTCCGAAATTCGTCCGAATTGAGGGTGTAGAAAACAAACAAAGAGAGCGAATTGACGATGGACATCAACACCGCGTACAAGACCGTATACATCAACTTGTTTTTGAGTTCAACCTGGTAGGAGTCCGCTAAACTGTAAATCAGCAATAAGGCTACACCGGAGGCGGCGCCCCACCCCATGTCGACAGTCAAATAGACCGTGCTCACCAATACGAATACGATAAAATGCACGATCCGATGCGGTTTACGAGCCGACCGCCCAAACACCGAGTCAAAATATAGGAGAAGCTGGTAACCTAGCACGAATACGATGCTGATCAGAATCGGAAGATGAAATGGAATCATAAGTTGTCCTTCATTACCTTGAATTTCGTATAGAAATCTTTCACTTCTTTGATTTTCGATCGTCCGATCGGCATTTCCAATCCGTTTGACATCTGTACGACACTCCCAGCAAATTTGTTCACATGGTTCATATTAATGATGATTGAGCGATGAATCTGCAAGAACTGACTGTCTTTTAGAGACTCCGCATACTTCGAGATCAGTCCTTTACTTTCAACAACTTGAGATACGGTTATGAACTTCAACTTGTTCTTCACTGTTAGGCTCTTGGCGGATTCAATCGCGATAATTTCATCATGCTTGAGCACCACATCTTCATAGCCGGATTGAACGATCAAGAACTTCTTCTCCTGCGCTTGAAAATAACGGCACAACCGAATGACCTTCTCCTCCAGTACCGACGGCGCGACAGGCTTGATCAAGTATTGAAAAATAAACACATCAAATCTCTCCACCATATATTCAGGATAACTCGTCAAAAAGATGATTTGCTCATCCAGATGCTGAAGCTCCCTGATTCTCCGGGCTACGGAAATCCCGTTTATCCCGCTCATCTCCACATCCAATATGAGAATATGGAACGGCGATTTCTCCTGTTCATAATGGGACACTAACTGTTCGCCGGAGGGGAACAATTCGATTTCAAATTCGATATTGGCTTTAAACGATAAAGCCAGCAATATCTGCCGCAGTTGGTCTCGTTGCTGCTCATCATCATCGCAAACCGCTACTCGAAACATCCTGCCTCACCTCCGTTGCTTTCTTCTCATTGTTCCATTATAACGCAACGCAGGGTTTCCCTCCTCTTGCTCGCTTCTTTGCACGATTATCCCCTTCACTCAGGGAGCAGAGTAGAGTTGAGGGTTGGGGCAGAGTTGGGCTTGAGCTGGGTGGAGATCGAGGTGGAGATCATAGAACGGACGTTAATCATGCGCCATGATTCACTTACTAGCATCTGATCCAACGGGATAATCGTGCAAAGAGCGAACAAGTACGCGTATTGAGCTAACGGATGCGCGCTACACCGCTATTTCCGAGCATACTAACTAATATAGCGAGCAGTTACTGGGAACTATTCATGTTCTGATTCTGTAATCGAATCAGTACTTTGCCAAAACGTCCGCCCTCCTGAATGACTACTTTGCCGGACGGATATGCTTGATCCAAATAGTCAGCAATGATATTCCGATTCCGCTCATCTACTGGCAGACGGTGATGGCCAAGCCAAGACATCGTTTCCTGCATTGCCGTTTCTCTGGTGACCTCCTTTGTTTTCTTTTCCCATGTGATTAGCGATTCATAAGCATAACCTTTAAGATACAACAAATGCAGCAAGTATCCCCTTTCCGTAGGTTTCGTATGAAAAGGCTGACCCGTGAGGAGAGGCCAAACTTCGTTCACAAGGCTATGCTCTGCAGGAATTATCGGCATGATTGTTCGTTGAAAGTCTTGGCCTTACGTTCAAAGGATCTGGCAGGATCGATCCCGGCTCTTCTCATCTTGTTTACGATGGTATCGGAATCGTCTTTCCATGCTTTTTCCCAAACGGATGCATTGTAAAAATCGTTCATGATCATCCCTCGCTCTTTCCTTTTAGCTTAGGGACTCCCCTATTTCTGCTTCCTGTTCTAGTCCCGGCGACTTCCCTTTACGGAGAAAGAGACCAAGTACAAACGCAACAAGGGCGATGATGCCGCCGAAAACAAACGCATTGTTGATGCCAGCTGCGAGCCCGTTGGCAATTTCCGCCGGAGCCTGCGGATCGCTCACCCCGCTCAAATAATGCTTCTGTCCGCCCGACATAATACTGATGTACAGAGCAGTGCCAATTGCGCCGGACACCTGCTGCAGCGTATTCAAGATCGCTGTCCCGTGCGGGTGCAGATGGTTTGGCAGTTGGTTGAGCCCCGCTGTTTGTGCGGGCATCATGACAAGCGCGGAACCAATCATCAGTGCGACGTGAACGGCGACGAGGAACCCCGTGCTCGTCGTTTCATCGAATCGGGTAAATTGCCATAATGAGATGGCAACAAGGGCCAGGCCTGGGATGATCGTTATGCGAGGTCCAAACTTATCAAACAGCTTGCCTGAAATCGGAGCCATGAGCCCGTTCGCAAACCCTCCAGGAAGCAGAATCAAGCCTGATTTAAATGCCGTTACCATGAGTACACCTTGCATAAATATTGGAAGCATAATCGCCGAGGAGAAAAATGTCATCATTAGCACAAGCATAAGCGCCACGATAAGCGTAAATGTCGGATACCGGAAAGCACGTAAATCCATAACAGGTTCCTTTAACAATAACTGCCTCCACACGAACAGCAATAAGGAAATAACGCCTGCAGCGATCGTCCAGACGACTGCCGGTTCCGACCAACCGTGTTCGCCGGCATTACTGAACCCATAAACGATTCCGCCAAATCCGATCGTTGACAACACAATGGATAGGAGGTCCACTCGCGGTTTGGTAACTTTCGACACATTCTTCAACACAACGGCTCCTATGATAATGGAGAGCAGCGCAAACGGTATTACAAGGTAAAATAGCCAGCGCCATGATAATCCGTCAATGATTAATCCTGAGATAGTTGGGCCAATTGCCGGGGCGAACATGACGACGAGCCCAAAAATGCCCATTGCACCTCCGCGCTTTTCCGGCGGATAAATGGTCATGATAACGTTCATTACAAGCGGCATCAGCATGCCGGTTCCCATCGCCTGAATAATCCGCCCGACCAACAGCACACTGAAATCTGGCGACACCGCCGAGGTGACCGTGCCGACAAGGAACAAACTCATCGCCGACAGAAATATTTGCCGGGTCGTAAACCACTGCTGCACGATTGCCGTTACCGGAACAAGCACGCCAACAACGAGCATATAGGCGGTGGAAAGCCACTGCCCCGTTGCAGCAGACACGCCAAACGATTTCATAAATTCAGGAAGGGCATTGCCCATTAAAGTCTCATTCAAACCGGCGACGAACATGCCGATAATCAGAGCAAACAGGATTGGGCCGCGCTTTATTTTATTTAAGTCGATCATCCTTTTTTCCCCCAAGCCTCTATATTAAGGTAACCGTGCCACACATCAAAAAGTTGTTTTTCCATAATAAATATATCCTCCACAGATCTTCAATATCCACAATTAGAATATATGAAATGATTGCTTGAACGCCTTATCCCTGTTTCTCCCCCTCCCTCAATAACATTACAATTATAGATCTACGGTGTCCATAATAAAGGATTACATTCCTTTTTGCAATAACTTTCTTTAGATGAACTTCTCTACTAATGACGTGAACTGCGCAGATTTCGATTCGCTTTGCAAATCCCAATCAAACAAAAAGCTCCTGAACCGTCACAAGGACAGGTTCAAGAGCTTGTTCATTCTTAAGGTGGTGCGGTCGAGAGGACTCGAACCTCCACGGGGGGTTAGCCCACACGGACCTGAACCGTGCGCGTCTGCCAATTCCGCCACGACCGCTTGGTGTCTAAAATCCGCGAAATCCATAACCCGTTTTTCGCGGCGACAAGATATAAAATATCATGCGCCGCGAAAAGAGTCAACCCTTTTTACTCCACCGCGATGGAATGCAAGTCGATACGTCCACCTTGCACGCTCACAACCAGCGTGGATGCGGCAGCCGAAGTCAACTCGGCGCTAACGCGGCGCAGATCACTGCCCGGGGAGAGCGTTATGCATGCTCTCTCCACCCCATCCTGCATGACGGTTACGAGCGCAGCCTCCTTGCAAATTAGCTCCAGCGTCGCTGTATGACCTGCATCGATGCCGCGGAAGGAGTAGGCTGCAAACTCGCCGTCTGTTAACTCCAAAGCGAGGTTCTGCCAGCCGCTGTCGAACCCAAACTTCTTCGTTTGGGGCTCGTCTACAATCGGGACGATTTTCATCCCCGTTCGGGCCCGGTACTTATAGATGTTCCCTTCCGTACGGGTTCCGCTGTAGGAGACACCTCTCCCCGGCAGTTCGTCGTAATCCGTGCCGCGAACCCGGCAGCCCGGAGTACGGAACACCGCCGCCGTCACCTCCGGCCGCAGGGTGCAGTTCTCTACCTTGATATTCTCCAGATAGGCATCAAGAATTTGCTGCACGCGTTCATAACTTGGCCGTGCTCCCCCTTCTGTATAAGCAAGAAACTCGTCCCATCTCTCGGGCTTGTTCACGGTATAAGGCGAGGTCGCGCGCTCCATCTTCTTCCATGGCCATAAATTGTAGCCGATTCCCAGCGACAAAGCGAGCGGATACATCGCAGCAAACCACTCCAGGTCGTTCTCCCCGGTCTCGCCCAGCCATAAGGGCAGATCCAGCGCCTCGGAAAGCGCCAGGAACTCCTCGTACGCCTCTTTGCCGGGCTTGCAGGCATACCGATGGAAATGAATAACCATGTTGGGGTCATAACGTTTATAAAATATGGCCGTATTCGTCGCCCAATGATGCCCCTCCACCGATAGCAGATGCCGGTTATCGATTTCCCGAATGGCGGCGATCGCTTCCTCATAAAAAGCCGCCAACCGTCGAACGAGGTAATCCTCGTGTTTTCCCTCCATCAACCCTGGTCGAACCGGCTCGTTCAGCAGGTCGTAACCACCTACGATCCAGCGATCGCAGTACCGTCGGGCGAGCTCCTTCCACAGCTCGATCCCTTTGTTCCAACTGTCTTCATCGGTGAATAAGCGAGGGAAATCATCAACCGAGTCGTCGATGTTGGCTCCGGTCTGCCCGCCGGGCGCACCGTGTAAGTCCAAGAAGGCATAAAGGCCAAATTCCTCGCACCAATCCAGGCAACGGTCGATCAGTGCAAAACCATCCTCTTTCCAACGAATCCCCGGCTCGTCCTCCATCAGAATCCGCCATCCGAAAGGAATGCGAACCGAATTGTAGCCCTGCTCCGCCATCAGCCGAATATCCTCGCGAGTCACATAGTTTTCTCGGAAACGCTTCCAGAACTGTTCGGCATAGGAACTGCCGGCAACTTCCCGAATGACCGCTTCGATTCGCCGTGGGCGGTCAAACCGGGGGTTATGGGACAACCACATGTACCCTTCGCATAGCAGCCAATTTCCCAGCCCCCAGCCTGTGAGCAGGATCTCCTCTCCCTCGCCGTTCACGATCCTTGTTCCCTCTGCGCGGAGAAAGCCTTTCACCCGCGAGCGATCCGTTTTTTCGTGCATCGTTAGTCTCCTCCCGCTGCTTATCGGTAATCTCGATTAGATCAATGAATCGGAACCATTATAGCATCCGATTCCCTCGAGCAATCGCCGTCCCGATATTTGTGACCACGACCCGAAAAACGTGCACCTCTCCATTGTTTCGGTTATTCTGGCAACTCCCCGGGGAAGCTTGCTTTATTCGACGGGATTGTCACTCGTTCCACCAGCTTCTCCGGCTTGGCGGTCCCCTTCGAGCGGCAAGCCGTCAATTCGATGTCCTCCCCGTTCTCGATATAAAAGGCGGGACCTTCATGATTTTCGATCGCCACCTGGTTAAACCTCACGTCCTGCACATTCCCCAAGTAGAATCCTCGCCGCGCCATATCCTCAATCCCGGCCATCATTGCGGGGCGGCCGGGAATCGCGTCCTTCGCCATCGAGATTTCGATGTGATCGAAGGTAACTTCCGAAATATACCGCTCTGCTAAGCCGTATAGAAACCCAGCGGAGGCATGAACCTCACGAGCGGTGATGTCGGAGAAATGAATCCGTCGAAAATGCGGCGTCTCATCCGTGACCGGATAAGGATTTTTGTCCCACACGTATTTTTCCTTGCCGCGTGGTCCACAGAAGTAATAGAGATTCATAATAAATGGACAAATCACGTTTTCCATGACGATGTTGTTGATCCGGATGTCTTCGACGATACCGCCGCGACCGCGTCGGGACTTGAGCCGGATGCCACGGTCCGTTTGTTGGAAGACGCAATTCGAAATCGTCACGTTGCGGATATTCCCGCTCATCTCGCTCCCAATGACAACGCCACCATGCCCATGGATCATCGTGCAATTCGTAATCGTAATGTTCTCGCAGGAAACCCGCTCCGCCGTCTCCTCGGTACCTGCCTTAATGGCGATGCAATCGTCTCCGACATCGATATGGCAATTACTGATTCGCACGTTCGAGCAGGATTCGGGATTAATCCCATCCGTATTGGGCGAATCCGCCGGATTCAGAATCGATACGTTGTCGATGGTCACATCGCGGCAACGAATCGGATTTACCGTCCAACTGGGGGAATCGACCATCGATACGTCCTTGATCGTCACCCTCCTGCAGCGGTCGAAGCTAATCAGCTTGGGACGCGGATACTGAAGCTCCTCCGGGCGGTTTCGGTGCTTCTCCCACCAAGGCTGTCCGTTCCCCTGCAGGCAGCCGCTCCCCGTTACGGATACATTCTCGAGATCCTCCCCGTAAATACAGGAGGCATGAACCTCTCTTTGAACTCCTTCCCACCTGGATTTCACCATCGGATAATCGTCCGGATTGGTGCTGAAGGATAACACCGCCCCGGGACTTAGCCTAAGCTCGACATGGCTCTTCAGGATGATCGCCCCCGTCAAGAACGTCCCGGCCGGCACGACCACCGTGCCGCCCCCGGCTTCGCTTGCGGCCGCGATTGCAGCGGCGATGGCCGCGGTTGCCGGAGCTCCGCTGTCCTTCACCGCACCATAATCGGCGATATTATACATGCACATCGGCTTGATTCTCCATTCGGCTGATTAACGTTTCCATTTGCGTGCAGGCCATCACGAACGCGCCGACGCCGTGCAGATCGTTTTTCACCTTAGGGCGGGCGGCGTAATGGTCATAGTCGCCGGCAGACGTGCCAATACAGATGTCCGGCACCACCAGACGGCCTAGTTCATCCCATTCCACGACCCGGGTAAGCCCTTCATACCCCCGCATTGCGGCTTGCGCTGCTTCCTCGCCTACAATGCCCAGCTGTACCGCTTTTGCCAGAGTATAAACAAACAGGCAAGAGCCCGATGTTTCCAGCCAGTTATCCGGCCGTTCGCCTTTATCGACGACCTGATACCACAGCCCGCTCTCCTTGTGTTGATAACGGATTAGCGCGTCCACGAAACCGGACAGCGCACCCGCAAGCTCCTCTCTCCCAGGCTCCTCTGCCGGGAGCAAATCGAGAAATTGAGATACGGCCAAGCCATACCAGCCAAGGGAGCGGCTCCAAAATTCCGGAGAACAGCCGGTCTCCGGATCAGCCCACGGCATCTGCCGGCTCTCGTCCCAGGCATGGTACAGCAAGCCGGATTTTTCGTCCCGCATGTATTTCCGCATCAGCTTCTCCTGTCGGAGCACCTCCGCCCGGAGCCCCGTTTCTCCGAATGCATTCGCATATTTCAGGGAAAATACACCCGCCATATACAACCCGTCTAGCCACATTTGATACGGATATTTATCCTTATGCCAATAACCGCCCTCGGACGTGCGATTTAACGTCAGCAGCTGGTTTCTCAGCTTGTCGGCCGCAATCCGATATTTGGCTGCCCCGGTTCGTTCGTCTAACGTGAACAGGAGCAATCCGGCCTGCACGGCATCCAGCTCATCGCGGGCGAAGTACAGGTTGCCCCGTTCATCCACCAGATCATCGACATATTGTTGAATGTACCTGATGTACTTCTCTTCCTGAGCGACCTCCCACAACTGCTCCATGCCGCACAGGAAGACACCTTGATGGTAATGCCAACGATGCGCAGGAGGCAAGCTTCCCGCGTCGGCGTAGGTGTCCATCAACGAATCGCAAGCCTTCCTCGCCCATTCGAGCGGTGTGTTCGGACCATGCATCGTCATTCCCAAGCTCCTTCCGTCTCAGAATTGGATTCCCATCGATTGAATCCCCTTTGCCCCGTTTACCCCTTCATCGATCCCAACAATGCCCCTTTGGCAAAATGCTTCTGCAGATACGGATACACGAGCAAGATCGGCAGGGTTGCAACTACAATTACCGCCATCTTGATCGTCTGGTCCGGCGGCGGAACAGTCCCGTCCAGCTCGGCACTGTGGTCCAGTCCGCTCGCCAACACGACGATTTGCCGCAGCAACACTTGGATCGGCCATTTCGCGCTGTCGTTAAGATACAAAATGGCCGACATGTACGTGTTCCAGTACGTTACCGCATAAAACAGCGAGATCGTAGCGATTGCAGGCATCGAGAGCGGCAAGACGATTTTGAACAGGATACCAAAATCATTGCAGCCGTCAATGCGGGCGGACTCCTCCAAGCCCTCCGGAATGTTCTGGAAGAAGTTCTTGAGGATAATCATGTTAAACGCGCTGATCGAGGACGGAATAATCAGGGAGGCGAACGTATCGATCATCCCCAGTTCCTTGACGACCAGAAATGTGGGAATCAGCCCGCCGTTGAACAACATCGTGAAGACGACCAAGAAGTTGATCGTTCTCCGGCCATCGAGATCCTTGCGCGCCAGTCCGTAAGCCATCAGCGCCGTCAGCAACATGCTGAACACCGTGCCGATCAGCGTCACACCAATCGAAACGCCCATCGCCTTAAAGATCGTATTGGTCGAGAAAATAAATCGATAAGCTTCCAGGCTCCACACTTTAGGAATCAGCACGAATTTATTGGCCGCGAGCTCGGCGTTCGTCGTAAACGAACCGGCCACGACATGAACGAAAGGCAACACCGTAATCAACGCAATGATGGCCAGCAGCGTAAAATTGAGGGCAGCGTAAATCCTGCCGCTGACAGATCGGTCCTCCACCATCAGTAAACGCCCTCCTCCCCGATTTTCTTGGATAGTTTATTCACCAGCATCACTAGAATCAGCCCGATAACGGATTTGAAGAAACCGATTGCCGTGCTGTAGCTATATTGGCCCTGCCTTAGCCCCGCGGTATACACATACGTATCGATGATCTCGGCGACTTGTCGGTTCATGGAGTTGAGCAGCAGATAGACATGCTCAAAGCCCAGATCCAGCACATGCCCGATTTTCAAAATAAACAGCGTAATAATAACGCCCCGGATCGACGGTAACGTAATATGCCACACCTGGCGCATCCGGCCGGCTCCATCCATCCGCGCCGCTTCATACAATCCCGGATCGATAGCCGCCATGCCTGCCAGATAAATGATCGTTCCCCAGCCGGCCTCCCTCCAAATGACCTGGAGGATGTACATAGGCCGAAACCACTCGGGATTCAACAGGAAATTGATTTTCTCAAGACCAAAGTACACCAGCAGCTCGTTGATGATCCCGCCGTCCATCGTCACCATCACGTAGGTAATCGATACGATGATGACCCAGGACATAAAGTGCGGCAAGTAGACGAACGTCTGGAACAACCTCTTAAAGAAGTGGCCCCTGAGCTCATTCAACATCAATGCCAGAATGATCGGTACCGGAAAGTAGATAAACAGGTTCAGCGCAAACAAGATCACCGTGTTTTTCAAAATGATCATGAAATCCGGCTCGGTAAACAGCCGTCTGAAATGCTCCAAACCGACCCATTCGCTGCCTCGGATGCCGTCATACGGCTTATAATCCTGAAAGGAAATGATCAACCCGTACATCGGGAAATATTTGATGATGATGAAATACAGCACGCCGGGCAGTAGCATCAGGTACAGCCATTTATTTCTCCATAGTCGCTTTCGGAGAAGTCCGGTCTTCGTGCGTCTCCCGGGCGGAGTCTTCGGCGTGACGGAGGATGGAGCGGTCGCTTCACTCATACGTATCTTCCTCTCTCCAATGAGGTCCTTCAAAAAGTTCATCTTTCCATGACGAAGGAGTTCAAGACGTAGATTCGGCGTCGAATCTTGAATTCAGCCGGGCCCTCCGTTGCTCACGTACTCTAAAGTACGCTCCGCTACTCAGGCCCTAGCTTCATCCAACCTTCTTGATCCTGAAAACCTGACTTTTTGAATTTTAATTAATGGCCGCGTTATATTCCTCGATAATCTTCGAACCGCCCCGACTCTTCCATTGCTCAACCGCTTTCTCGAAGCCGGCCTTGTCGATCTGGCCGTAGATATATTGATAGGTGGCGTCCGTAATCAATTGCTGCAGTTCTACGCCTTTATCCGTAAAGGTTTGCGAATCCAGCGCCGCAGTCGGATCCGGAACGCCTACCTTCACGTTTTCCTTGATCAGCTCTTCAGCATGAATTCGGCCCGGCAGCGTATTATAGCTCTCATACATGCCATTCGTTTCGGCTTCACCGATGACGCTGTCCTTGAACGGCTTCACTTCGCGTTCGATCAATTCCTTATCGTCCGCAACCTTGGCTTTGCCTTCCACTACGGTATAATGTGTGCCTTCAATGCCCCAGTACATCAAATTAGCCACTTCCGGCGTCATCATCTTGTCGAAGAACGCAAGGATCTTCTTGAGCTCCGCTTCATCCTTGACCGCCGATTTCGGGAACAGAATGATATTGTTGTACCCCGGAATCATCCATTGAGCGAATCCACCGTCTGGTCCGGCAACCATGCTGTGCGTATCGAGTACGGCATCTGGCACGTTCTTAATCAAATCCTTATTCAGCGAATCGATATCCTGCATGGACCCGCCGATGTAGAGACCAGCCTTCCCGCTTGTAAACATATTGACGGCATCGGTTTTGCTTGTCGCCGCAAAGTCTTGGTTCATGTAGCCGTTATCCCGCAGCTTCTTGAAGAAATCCATCGTATCGATGTACTGCGGGAACATAAATTCCGGCTGAAGCTGACCGTCCTGCTCGCCCCAGTTATTAGGCGTGCCGAACCAGGCGGATACTGTCTTGAATGCGCCGTAAACCAGTTCGTTTCGGTCCGCGAGGCCGGTCGTATCTTTTTGGCCATTGCCGTCCGGGTCTTTCTCCGTGAAGGCCTTGGCCATTTCAAACAAGTCATCGACATTGGCCGGTGCGGAAAGCCCCAGCTTATCCGCCCAATCCTTGCGGTAAATAATCCCTTGACGCGCCAGCGGTCTGCCGATATAGAGGGAGTACAGCTTCCCCTCCACCTTCGTATTGTTAAGGATTTCCGGTTTCAATTTGTTAAGGTTCGGGAATTCGGTCAAGTAAGGGCCAATTTCCCAAAACTGCCCGTCCTTGATCGCATCTTTCATTTGAATAAACGTGGTCTGGTTTTTGAGGTAGGTCACTTGGGGTAAGGAGCCTGTGGCAAACGAGGTGTTCAGCTTTTCTTCATACGTGTCCGCCGGAAAAAACTGATAGGTCAGCTTCGTGTTCGTCAGCTTCTCCAGCTCGGTTTTGATCGTATCGGGGGGTGTTTCCGACGTATTTAGCGGTAACATAATCGTGATTTCTGTCGGTTTCTCCGCCTCTACAGGCGCGTTCCCGCCGTTGTCCGTGGTGGACGCAGCAGGTTCTGTTGCCGCCGGGCTGCCGCTCCCCCTATTGTTAGCGCTTCCACAACCAGCCAGCACAACGCTAAGTGATAACAGTGCGGTCAGGATGAGGATGAATGATTGTTTCTTCATACCTTTGGACCTCCCATGGTTTGGATTGCTTACCCTTCCACGGTAACCTTCCAAAGGCATAACGGAAACAATCATTTCCTCATAACGGCTACGCCAAGCGGCGGACCTGAACAAATGATTATGGGTGTGATAGCGCATCCTCGAACTCGCGGATGACCGCTTGGCCGCCGCTTTGCTTCCACCGTACTATCTCTTGCCGAAAACCTTCGGCATCGATGCGCCCCAGGATGTAATGGTACGTGGCATCGCTAATGATCGTTGACAGCTCTGCGCTCTTCTCGTCGTACGTCGGCGAGCTGAGCCGGACCGTTGGATCGTCAACCAGGAACGCTTCGTTGTCTTTACTGAGCTGTTCGGCGATTTGAGTCAAATGCTCTTTTTGCGCGACATCCATCAGATTGGGGTTGCCGATATCCGCAATCATCAGCGAATAGAGCGGGTTTACCTCATTCACTCGCAGCTGCGAGGTCTCCTCCGGCAAGATGACCTTCCCGTTTTCTATCTTGTAGTGCCTTCCTTCCAAGCCGTACATCATCAAATTGGCGACATCCTTATCCATCGTCCGGTCGAAAAAGCCCAGCGCGACCTTTAGATCCTGCTCCGTTGGGATCATTTTCTTGGAAAACAAATAAAGTCCATTGAAATTAGGAATCGACCATACCTTGTAACCGTACGGACCATTAATCCGGTTGACCAGGGTGAAATCAGCGTTTGGGTTCATCGCCCGTGCCTCAATGGAGAGGCGTTGTACATCGGTCATGCTTCCGATCAATACGCCCGCCTCACCGCGAATGAACCGGTCGCGCTGCACTTCTTTGCTCGTGAGCGGGAAATCCAGATTGATCAGCTTCTCGTCGTACAGCTTTTTCACATAATTCATCGTATCCATATATTCGTCCGTCATAAATTCCGGAATGACCCGGCCGTCCTCGACTTTCCAATTGTTTGGCGTGCCGAAATAGGAGCTTAACGTCTTGAAGATGCCGTAAACCAGATCGTTCCGGTCCACGATACCTAGTGTATCCTGCTTCCCGTTGCCGTCCGGATCACCGTATGTAAATTGTCTCAACACCTCATAGAGCTCTTCAAGCGTCTGAGGTTCTTCTAAGCCGAGACGGTCCAGCCAATCCTTGCGCAAAATGAGGCCTTGCCGCGAGGACGGACGCTCGGTGTACAATCCGTAGATCTTTCCGTCAACCGCAGCCTGATCCAAAATTTCCGGATCCAGCTTGCTTAAGTTCGGAAACTCTGCCAGGTAAGGTCCGATTTCCCAGAAAACATCCGAGCGGATGGCGTTCTTGACCAGATGGTAATCGGAAAATTTCACGAAGCTGACCTTAGCTAAGGAGTTGGTCGTCAGCCCAGTCATCATTTTGTCGGTATAGACGCCCTCAGGCACCCACCTGAGATCCAGCCGAACCTCGGTCTTCTCCTCGATCTCCGCCACAATCTCCTTGGATGGCGGCTGCGGAAAATGCAGCGGCGCCAATATGGATAAAAAAGGCCGGTCCACGCTTGTCGCCTTGAGCTTCGTTTCCCGGTTCATGCAACCGCCAAGCAAGCAAACGACAATCAGGAGAAGGATAAGCGCGGAGAAGCCGCGCTTCCCGCTTTTTGTACTGAACATTCGTTATAGCCCCCCACATCGAAGAATAATACAAAATGATTATTGCCACACGAGATGATTATTGCTATTATTTGACAGACGCTTTACACTTGAACATAACGACTTCTCATCGATAAGGTCAGGTGCTGATTTTGGTGAAACCCTTAAGCTTCTTAAGCAAACTGATGATTTTTACGATCGCCGTGAGTACACTGCCCGTCCTGTTCATCGGTTCCTTTTCGTATTTGACCTCAACCCGGGAGATCCAAAAAAATGTCAACCAAAGCAAAATGGAGCTGATCTCTCAAATCAACTCCAATGTAGAGCGTAAATTAACGACTGTCAACCAAACCTTAAATCAAGTGGTCAACTCGACCGTACTGAAAAAGGCTCTTCAAAACCCGTTAAGTGAAAGCGATTTCAAACTATACAACGATCTGCGAAACGAAATCCGGAACATGCAGTCCTTCGATACGAAACTGGAGGATGTCGTATTGATCAACCTGCAGCAGGACTGGATGGTAAAGAATTCGGGCTTGTACCGGATGAGTGAGTATAAGGACCGCGAAGGGCTCGAACGGTTGATGAACACGCCTGACGATACCTCCTGGATTTTAACCCCGTCCTCCTGGTTTTACAGCGAGGAGAACGCCAATTCCGCGCCGTGCAGCTACAGCATCAGCCTGATCAAGAAGCTGCCGGTCGCTGGTTTGCACAAGTACGGATTGGCGCTAGCGAACATTCCGGCTTGCAGCCTGCAGGATGTCGTGGCGACCGACAGCGAGCGTCCAGACAGCGTAATCATCGTGAACGAACGCCAGCAAGTCCTGATGCACCCGGATCCATCGCTCATCGGCCGGCAGTTGAAGGAATCCGGATGGGGAGATACGTCCCTGATCGCAGACGAAGCGCAGCCTGCCGGACAATTTCAGACGTTCATCGGCAAGCAGGAATATTCCGCCACCTATTTGCGTTCGCAGTTGAACGGATGGGTATATTTCTCGGTGACCTCCATCGGCAGCCTTACCCGGGAGGCGGGGAAAATCGGGCTTTATACCTTCTATGTTTGCCTGTTGATGCTGATGTTGTCGATTGGTTTGGCCTGGTTCGGTTCGCGTCGAATGTACTCGCCGATCGAGCGTCTTCTGCATCTGATCGGCCGGCGGAAGACCGATATCCGACGGCGTCATGCCAATGAATTTGAGTTAATCGGCGAAGAATATCACCGTCTCTTTCAGTCCAAATCTCAGCTTGAAACAGAGGTACACCAACATATTAGACAGGTGCGTACCTTTTCCTTGATCGAAGCGTATCAAGGGCATTACACCAAACGCCAATTGCTCGAGAAACTTGAACAATACGGCTACAATGAGCAAATCGATGCCTGGCAAATGATGACGGTGTTCACGTTGGCCCTTGATTTTACGGATGATTCGGCTTACGGAAAAAAGGACCTCAACCTGCTCCTGTTCGCCGCGCAAAATATCATTGAAGAGTTGCTTGATCCCCAAAGCCGGTTCGCCCCGGTGATCATGGATCAAACGATTGTGACGTTGATCGGAAGTCCAGACGGGGAGCCCGATTCGTTTCACCAAACCGTGTATGCCTGGACCGAGAAGCTGCAACATGAAATCCATCAGTGCCTGAAGCTGCAAGCCAGCATTGGCTTAAGCTTGCCTTTCCAGGCGATCCATAAGCTGTCCATCGCTTACCGCGAAGGGATTGAGGCGCTGAAATACCGGATTAAGCTAGGCACCGGGGTCATTATTCAATACGAGAACATCAACTCCGGAAAGCATGTGCTGAACGTAAATTACCCGACCCATAAAGAAAATGACTTATTGGACGCGATTAAGCTGGCGGAGGTGGAGAAAGCGAAAGAACTCACTGGACGGCTATTCCATTCCTTATTCGGTCAAGAGCTGTCGCCGCAAGAATATCAAATCCCCTTAACCCGCCTGCTGAACAATCTACTGGTGACGATGCAGGAAGCGGGAATTGCGTTGCATCAAATCCAGCCTACGGGCGGTTCATTGTTTGAAGAGATGCTGGGGTTACATACCAAAGCCGAAATCGAAGATTGGTACTGGACGACGGTCATCCACCCGATGATCCGTATCTTCAACAACCGGCAAAATGCCCAGTACCAGAACATCTCGGAGAAAATCATCGATTTGATCCAACACGAATACGACGCCGATCTGACCTTAGAGGCCTGTGCTGCCCGCCTTCATTACAATGCGAATTATATCAGCAGTATCTTCCGGAAAGAAACGGGGTACTCGTTCAGCGAATACCTCACGATGTACCGGTTCAAGATGGCTAAACTTTGGCTGCGCGAAACGGAAATGCCCGTCAAGGAAATCGCGGCCAAGCTCCGCTACAACAACTCGCAGAATTTCATCCGCTCCTTCCGCAAAGTGGAGGGAATGACGCCGGGGCAGTTCAGGGAGACCGCCGCAACACATTTGCCGGGTAAGGTTCGGGAAACGATCTAGGTCTCTGACAACGCTTCTTGCGCTACTCGAACACAAAACGCCGCGACTAGTCCTGCTAGGCGGCGTTTTCCATGATTATCCCGTATGCTCAGGTGATAGATTCTCTGCCCCTGGTTTGGTATATTTATTCGAAATCTTGCAGCACCACTTTACCCACCGAACGTCCCGTTTCCAGCATCGCATGGGCTTTTCGCAGATTAGCCGCATCAATCGGAGTTAGCTTTTCGGCCACCGTCGTGCGGATAATCCCCCGGTCCACCAAGCCTGCCAGCTCGTTCAGAAGCTTATGCTGCTCGATCATATCAGCCGTTCCGAACATCGGACGGGTAAACATCAGCTCCCATACGAAAGTGACGCTTTTGTCTTTCAGCATTGTCAGATCAAGTCGTTCGTCCGTCTCGACGATCGAGCAGATTTTCCCCTGCGGCGCAATCGCGTCCGCCATGTTCTTCCAGTGCTTCTCGGTACTGTTCAGGCAGAAGATATAATCTACATTCGCAAAGCCAAGTGCCTTCAACTGAGGAACGAATTCTTCGTAATGGTTGAGGATATGATCGGCGCCAAGTTCCTTTGCCCATGCTGCCGATTCCGGACGGGAGGCGGTGCCGATCACCGTAAGCCCCGCATATTTGGCCAATTGGGTCGCGATCGAGCCAACGCCGCCAGCGGCCCCGATGATCAGAATCGTTTTCCCGGAGTTAGCGTCTTCGACGGAAGAAAGGCCCAGACGGTGGAACAATCCTTCCCAAGCGGTGATCGAAGTCAAGGGCAACGCTGCTGCCTGCGCAAAGTCCAGCGTGCTCGGCTTCAGGCCGACGATCCGCTCGTCAACGAGATGGAATTCACTATTTCCGCCCGGCCGCGTGATGCTCCCGGCATAATACACTTCATCTCCTGGTTTAAAAAGCGTGCAATCCGGTCCCGTCTGCTCAACAACGCCGGCCACGTCCCAACCGAGCACTCTTGGCTTGCTTTCCGTCCGGTTCTTTGGCCCCCGTACCTTCACATCTACCGGATTGACGGAGATCGCATGAACCCGGACTAGCAAGTCTTGGCCAGTTGGCGTAGGCTTCTCGATCTCCACATCCAGTAGGCTATCAGGATCATTGATGGGTAAATACTTGGTTAAACCGACTGCTTTCATCTTGTTTCCAGACATTCGATTTCCTCCTTTGGAATTCGTGGATCTTATGTCCGTAAGTATATCGTTATGGAAACCTTTCCGTAAGTACGCACATTCGTGTTATATAGTATCCTTTTTTATACTTATAAAGATTACTTTAAAGGAATAGAAATATACTCGCTGTATTCCGATCTCACCTGTTCGGGGTCCTTATCTTTCGATTCGATATAAAACTGCATGATCTCAAAAGCAGCTTCGAGCTGTCCCCGGTTCTCTTCCGAAGTGAACATACGTACACCCGGAGGCAGCAGTTCCGCACAGCCACTCGTACAAAAGGCGGTCAACTCCAGATCCAGCCCTCGGGAAACGTGAGCCACGAAAGCACCAACGAATTCATTCAGTACCACTCCGCAACCGCCTTGATGCCTCGCCAAAAAATCCGGCAAGCGGTCCGCATTGTCTGCCGTCAGTACGAAAACCGATTCTTCGTTGAGCTGAGCCGCGTCAACAATGGCCTTCACCGTACCCTTGTTAGCAAGTGTATCCAACACAAGAAAGGGCCGTCCACCTCGATCGGCCGTTTGCTCTCTCCATAACTCGAACGCTTGTCGATAATCTATCACGACCTTGTGAAACAAAGGATCATCGATATGGCTATCCAGCAGCACGATCGGTACCCCGATGCTGAAGTGGATCGAGATATCCCGGAACGTTTCCTTCTTCACGCCGGCCAACAGCACCCCGTCTACTTCCCGTTGACGGATGATTTCCGGAGTTGGCTTCTCAGCGTCCATCCCCAGGACGAGCAGGTGATAGCCTGCCTGTTTGCAGAGCTCGTCCATTCGTTCGGCCAGCATGCCGTAATATAGCTTCTTCCATAACCCGTCTTGCTCGCTGCGGCTGAAGAGCAAGGCCACCATACCGGACTTACCGCGGACAAGCGAACGTGCCGTTAGACTTGGGATATAATTCAGCTTGTCAGCGGCTTCGAGCACCCGGCAACGCGTCTCGTCCGTGATCTTCTGATTGTCCACCTTATTCAGAATATAGCTGACCGTCGCCACCGATACCTTCGCTTCACGGGCGATGTCTTTCATCGTCGTTTTTTTCACAGTAAGTCCTCCCACTCCTCTACGATGAACTGAAGGCGAACCGGCGTCGAGGTATTAAACCGTCTATTCGTATCTCTTCGTTCATGAAAACCAAAGCCCCTTGATACTTTCACATCAAATGCCAAATCTCTTGGCAGCAAAAAACATCCCTGATAAAAGCCGTCCCGAACTTTCGGAATTTCGAATCCTGCATGGATTCGAGCGTCTGTCGGAGTTGTCGGCGGAACGGTCACGCTGATTTCAACCCGCACGTCATCTGGCAATTCCGGGACGATCTCGAAGCTCGTCGATCCGGTAAGGTCACGATAACGTACCGCCACCTTGGCCTTCCCTTCGATTCGCGGAGTGACCCTGCCGTTAGAGTCAACCGTTAAAACCTCCGGACGATCCACCGTATAGTCGGCTGCCAGCAAATTCATTTGGAAGCCGGTGTCGTAAGTCACCTTCGGATTCAACTGCCCTTGGAGGCCCTGCAGCCCGATTGTCCCTCTAGCAGCCAATTGCAGGTTATGAGGACGTCCAATCTCGCCGAACAGATACAACAACGGGCAATGCAACCGCCCCGCCCAATCCGCCTGGGAATGGCCGGCCGTCTCATCGAGCAAGAACATCAGATCTTCCCCTGGCTTAAAGCCGACCTCAATCAGTTCGTCGACGAATGCCCGTACATGTCGGGGCATGATTAGCCCTTCCGCTCCGCCGACATCGACCCAAACCCGCAGCTCCGCCGGCTTAACCGGGAAGGAGTGATATAGTTTTTGCTCACGAAGCGGTTCCTGTTTGTTCGTATCGCCTCCTTGTTCATTCACTACTGTATGCACCAGGAATGGCGACATGATCGCCACCTGACCAAAGACATCCGGTCTGCGAAACGCGATATGATACGAGACAATTCCGCCCGCGGACGAACCGATTAATGCGGTATGCTCCCGATCCTTCAAAGTGAGAAATCTGCCGTCGATCATCGGTTTCAATTCCTCAATGAGAAACCGTTCGTACAGCTCACCCTTGCAGGATGCGTGGAACGCTTCGCTTACGCTCGGATGCTTGTGAAAATATTCGGATGCCCGTTGATCCGAAATCGAGGAGACGGCTACGATAATCACTTCTCTCATTTGGCCTTTCCTGCTTAGCCGATCTGCCGTCAGATGCATCTCCCACGAGCCTCCCATCCCATCCGATGCAAACATATGCTGTCCGTCCTGTGCATAAAGCACCGGATACCGGCGATTCATTGCTTCTTCATAAGAAGGAGGCAAATAGACGTAAATATCCCGTTTGTTGTTCAACAGCTTGGAGTAAACGTTGGAAAGTGTGATGATTTCGGCGCTCATTCGATAACCATCCTCCTATGGGTCAATACCACTTAATCGTTTAAGTTAAGTTGATATTAGTTCAGCCTTCAACTTTTGTCAACGAGATCCGCTACGTACAAAAAACAAAAAAGCTCTTCATTCGCCGTAGGCGAATCAAGAGCTTTCTATGGATAAATCGATGCGGTCGAGAGGACTCGAACCTCCACGGGGGGTTAGCCCACACGGACCTGAACCGTGCGCGTCTGCCAATTCCGCCACGACCGCAAAATGGTTATCGTGCAAAAATCATATTTTGCAGCGACAAGATAGATCATACCATGCGCTGCATAGAGAAGTCAATGTAAAACTTTCAAGATACACCCTTGATTAAAAACACGAGCCTGGGGTATGATAAGAACATAAGTTCGCATAAAGAGGTGTTGACCTATGGCCGTTCCCGGCATTAAGGAAGAGGAACTATCCCTCATTAAGAGCGCGTTACTGCTTGGTTTTTTGCAAAAAGTGTTTCAACGCGATGCCCGAATTCTCGAACAAAGCGGGCTGCTGAAGAGCCCCGAAGCTTACGTCGACCTCATCCGCGGCGGCGAACGTCGCGTTGCGCTTGTTCTATCGGAAATACACGGTAAATTCCGCGAGCGGAACATCGAAATCGAGCGGATCCACCAGGATGAGAACGGGATTCAGGCCGAATACCGCTGCCGAGGGTATCACGGGAAGATGCGGATATTGTGGGCTGGCCTACAAAGGGAGGTGTCCTCCCGGATGCGCGCATATTTGACTGGCAGTACCCCAGCGCCTAGCTCACCCCGGGAGCGAACAGACAAAAGGAACCTCAAGGCGCATCCGCTTCCTTAAGGTTCCCTTCTCCGGATAAATCTATTGAACTGGCGGGACGCTCAACGCTTCCTGCACCCGAGTGACGCCTTGGGATAACGCATTCCCGGCCAAGGCAGCCGAAGCGACGGCGACCGTCTCGAGAATCTCCGCATCGGTCGCCCCCTTGGACTTCGCCTCCTCGGCATGGTAGAACGTGCAAATTTCGTTGTTCGTCGAAAGCGCGACCCCAAGGGCAATCAACTGCTTCGTCTTGGCATCCAGTGTACCACTCGAGAGGCTTTCGCCGGTAAACGTATGGTACGCTTCGGTTACCTTCGGCAGGGCTTCCCCGAATCGGTTAATTTCGTCCTTGTAAGCTCGTATTTTCTCGCTGACCTGCGACATGCGAAACATCCTTTCCTAGCTATTGTACCCGCACTTATACGATGTCCCGCCCGGTCAAAAATATGCTTAATCCACCGGCGAAATCCGTGGCTCCTTCGCAGGCTGGTAAATGTAATTACGATCGAGCTTGACCACGTTGCGGTTCGGTTTGCGGACCAACACATGCGTGTCGTCCCAAGCCACTACAATCCCCCGCACGTCGTTCTCCGGAATACCGTCGCGTACGACGCGAACCTTTTCTCCGGACAGCCGGTATTGGTCCAATGTTTCGTCTGAAATCATACGAATACGTCCACCTCCTGGATTTCATTATACAATAGTTGGGGGTTAGGTCCATGATGAGCCTGCTCCGTGCAAAAAAAGCCCCGCCGGCGAACCAGCGGGACTTCGTGATGACTTATGGATGCCTAAAGCAACCGGTGCGGTACCGGATCTAGATCTGGCCGCATACGGAAACCGTACAGTTCCCTCTTATCGAGAAGCATGTTCTCGGCTGTCATTCGTTTCGAACCAGAAATCAAGCACTTTCGCCGACATGACTCTCTGTTCCAAATACCCTACCTGTTGCGGACTGAACTGTTCCTTCCAGGGCACATCAAGCTCTTGGCACAGCCCGGCTATCGTCAACAATTGCGACCATGCTACATAGCGTTTGTACCAGAAAAACTGAGGATGTTCAAGCATATAGGGATAAAGGTCATCAAACTCGGTATGTTTGCAATCCAGGGCACGTTCAAAAGTAACCTTCGCTTCGGACAATTTCGAAAGAAAAAACTCCGCGTCTACTGCCAGTTCTTTCCCCATTCTTTAAGCCTCCTCTCCCTAGTAATCCTCATTATAGCGAAAAAAAGGGGGCCTGCAAAGGATTAACCGAAATTTGGCTGGTTTTTCTTCATTCGTTTGTCCTAGTCAACGAACGTAATCCGGCCGCCTTCCAGAGATGCGATACGCGCCAGCGTTTCAAGCCGAATGCCTTGCTCGCGAATCGCTTGAGCGCCGGGTTGAAAGCATTTCTCGATGACGATTCCCGCTCCCACCAGTTCCGCGCCGGATCGGGCGATGATTCGGATCAATCCCCGAGCGGCGTCACCGTTGGCGATAATATCGTCGATAAACAGCACTCGATCCTTCTCCCCAAGGAAATCACGCGATACCAGAATATCCGTGACGATGCCTTTCGTAAACGAAGGCACCCGCTCGCAAAGCATGTCCGGCTCCGCAAGCAGCGTCTTCTTCCGCCGCGCGAACACGAGCGGCACACCCAGCTCATAAGCGGTGGCGAACGCCACGGCGATCCCCGACGACTCGACGGTGATGACGCGGGTAACCCCTTGATCGCCAAACCGTTTGGCGAATTCCTTGCCCATCTGCATCGTCAGTTGCGGATCGACCTGATGGTTAAGCAATCCGTCAAGCTTCAGCACTTGGTCTGAGACGATAACCCCTTGCTCTACGATCTTTTGTTTTAATAACTCCATGTGATTTCCTCCACAGATCAAGATCAATATTTCCGTTCAAAAGTCTGTTTCAAGTGTTCCTGAGGTTTGGGTAAACATGCGCCGGAGCGGAGCGTAACGGAACGTAACGCCCTTATTTGCACATTTCCCGGATATTTCCCGCTGTAACGGAACACAGAGACCTTATTAGGCCATTTTAACGGTCAACGAGCAAGAAATCCCCCAAATAGGATCTCCTCGTTCCGTTAGAATGTGAATCCGCCTATTCTCCGGTCAATAACGTCTCTGGGTTCCGTTAGGTTGACGAACTCCATGATTCCACTTCGTATCGAAAGACGACTTTTTGGACGACCGGTTCAATAGAGGTCCAAAAAGGCGGCTTTCGAGCATCGAGAAGGTTGGATGAAGCCAGGGACTGAGTAGCGGAGCGTAGGCAGACCTACGTGAGCAACGGAAGGCCCGGCTGAATTCAAGATTCGACGTCGAATTAGCTCCATGATTCCACTTCGTGATCGAAAGACGACTTTTGGGACGACCGGTTCAATAAAGGTCCAAAAAGGTGGCTTTCGAGCATCGAGAAGGTTGGATGTAGCTAGGGACTGAGTAGCAGAGCGTAGGCAGACCTACGTGAGCATCGGAAGGCCCGGCTGAATTCAAGATTCGACGCCGAGTTAGCTCCATGATTCCACTTCGTGATCGAAAGACGACTTTTGGGACGACCGGTTCAATAAAGGTCCAAAAAGGTGGCTTTCGAGCATCGAGAAGGTTGGATGAAGCTAGGGACCGAGTAGCAGAGCGTAGGCAGACCTACGTGAGCAACGGAAGGCCCGGCTGAATTCAAGATTCGACGCCGAGTTAGCTCCATGATTCCACTTCGTGATCGAAAGACGACTTTTGGGACGACCGGTTCAATAAAGGTCCAAAAAGGCGGTTTTCGAGCATCGAGAAGGTTGGATGAAGCTAGGGACCGAGTAGCGGAGCGTAGGCAGACCTACGTGAGCAACGGAAGGCCCGGCTGAATTCAAGATTCGACGTCGAGTTAGCTCCATGATTCCACTTCGTGATCGAAAGACGACTTTTGGGACGACCGGTTCAATAAAGGTCCAAAAAGGCGGCTTTCGAGCATCGAGAAGGTTGGATGAAGCTAGGGACTGAGTAGCGGAGCGTAGGCAGACCTACGTGAGCAACGGAAGGCCCGGCTGAATTCAAGATTCGACGTCGAATTAGCTCCATGATTCCACTTCGTGATCGAAAGACGACTTTTTGGACGACCTCATTATTAGGTTTAAGTCATGTCCCGTTGTTGGACAACATACCCTGTACTATATATAGCACAAGAACCGGGGGGAAAACCATGAAAAATGCCGTAAAAGTTCTGCAGATCGCTTTTACCTATATCGGCACCGTCGTTGGCGCCGGTTTTGCGACGGGACAGGAAATTCTCCAGTTTTTCACCCGGTACGGCAAATGGGGCGTCTTGACGATCCTATTGTCGACAATGCTGTTCGTATGGCTCGGAACTAAAATGATGCTGCTCGCCCGCGACATCAAAGCCGCTTCCTACGAGGACCTGAACCGCCGTCTCTTCGGCGAAAGGATTGGCCGGGCGTTGAGTTTATTCACTTTGATCGTGTTGATCGGCGTTAACAGCGTGATGCTCGCGGGTGCCGGCTCCGTCTTTATGGAGCATTTGGGGCTTCATTATCAGACAGGCCTATGGATCACCCTGATTTTCACCTATTTACTGTTGGGACGAGGGATAAACGGGGTGCTGCAGTTGAACTCCATCGTTGTGCCGATGATGTTAATCCTGTCACTTGCGATCATATCAAATACCGCCGGTACCCCGGGAGCAACCCGTTTTCTGACGATGGAGACCGACTCCGCGCTGATCGCCGCCTGGGCGGCGCCGTTGATGTATGCCGCGTTCAACCTGTCGATGGCCCAAGCAGTGCTCGTGCCCATCGGCAGCCACACCGAAAGCCGTCGCGTCATTGTTCTGGGCGGCGTTCTCGGCGGTCTGGGGGTTGGTTTTATGTTAATGGCCGGTCATTTTGCTTTGTCGGCCTACATGCCGGGGATCGTACAGTATGAAATCCCGATGGGCAGCATCGCTCAGCAGCTCGGGACAACCATCCAGCTGATCTATGTCCTGCTTATTTTCATGGAAATCTTCAGTACCTTCGTCGCCGATGTTTATGGCGTGACCCTCCAGCTGCAGCAGCGGATCAAGGTGCCCCCCATGCTGATATCGGTCACGATTTTGTTTATCTGTTATATCACCAGCCAGTTCGGCTTTAGTTCCCTACTGTCCGTGCTGTATCCTGTGTTTGGCTTGTTCAGTTTGTTATGGGCGCTGATGCTGGGCTTATATCGGCAAAAAGAAACCCCCAGAGGCTAAGCCCCGAGGGTCTTCTGGCAACCGCGGCTCCCTGTGTGTATCTCCTACATCCGCACGATGTTCGCAGCCGGTAGCAGCGTTTGAACTCGCCGGACAACATGCTCGTGGCAAGTCATCATCATAATCTGCTGGCGATCGGCAACCTTACGCAGTACCGACAAGGCCCCTTCAAGGCGGCCTTCGTCAAAGTTAACGAACAGATCGTCCAGCAATAATGGCAGCGAGCCTTGCCCCGACACGGCTTCGGACAAGGCCAGCCGCATCGCCAGGTACAGTTGTTCCGCCGTTCCCCGGCTGAGGAGCGTGCTCTCGAGCGGCCCAAGTTCCGTATGCTCGGCCATCAGCTCCTGGGTGCCCATTTTCATGACGATGCGCCGGTAAGTGCCGCCGGTCATTTCCGCAAAGTACCCCGAAGCCGCCTGAAGCACCGCTGGCTGTCGCTCTTCTTCATATACCCGGCGCGCACGGCCGATCAGCTCATGGCAAACGGCCATGACCGCATACTGATCGAGACGGTCGCTAAGGGCTGCCCGCTGTTCCTCCAACTGCTGTACGAGATCGTCCCGCCGGCAGCGGGCTGCTAAATTTTCCTGCTCCTGCAGCAGACGTCCTCGCTTCTCCTGCAGTTGCCCCAGCAACACTTCCGCTTGCTGCAAATCCTGCTCCGACATCTCCAACTGCTGCCGGAGCTCTAATTCCTCCATCGTTTGCAAAAGCCGCTCCAGCTCGGCTTGCTTGGCTTCGTCAAGTCCAGCGAACAACATCAATTCCAATTGACGCAGATCGCGTTCCAAAGCATCTCGCCGTTCCCGAGCCGCGTCCAGGCGCAGCAGTTCCTCGCCGTCTCCAGCGCCGGCTTCGGCGAGCAGAGCTTGCTCCGATTCAAGCACCTGGTACAAACGATCGTCCAAGCGCTGCCCCTCTTCCTCCAGCGGTTGCAGCTTGGCGGATAGCTGGTCCAGTCGGCTTTTCTCTTCGATGGCGCCGTTCAGCCGGGCCAATGCTTCCCGCAGAACCGTAACTGCCTGATCAGGTTTCCCTTCGCTTCCATAAGCCAAGCATTCCTGCTCAAACTGCTCGTTTTCCTGCCGCAAGGCCGCCATCTTGGCCGTCAGTCCATCGAACCGGGTTAACCCGTCCCGCCCTTGCTCCGCCAAGCGGAACACGTCCGACGCTGCCTCCGGGGATAGATCAGCGGACAATCTCCGCTCGACCAACCAGGCCTCCCACTCTCTCGCCAGCTCGTCAAAGTCCGCTTCGCGCCGGGACAACTCGCGCTGGGTAGCCGCAAGCTCGTCCTGGACTGCGGATGCCTGTTGGAGGGCGACGTCCGCCTGGCCCTCCAACGCGGCGTGGCGCTGATCCCACAGCAGCCACGCCTCCATCAGCCGGCGCAGCTGCCGCTCCTCTTCGTCCCAGTCCATCGGACCGGACGAAGGGGCGGCCCCGCTGCGCGACCGGGAAGCGGCCGCGGCGCTTTGCGGATGGCGGACGAGCCGGGACAGCAGCGCGCTAAGGCGCGCTTCCGGGCCGGCGTCGTCTCCGGCGCCGAGCGCGGCCGAACCGCGGCGCAGCCGCCGCTCGCCGGCAGGCGGCGCGCTGCGGAAGGCGGCCAGCGCCAGGGCGGCGTCCAGGCCGAGCAGCGCGGCTGCCGCGGCCACGGCGCCCCACGGCGCCTCCGCCGTGAGCCACAGAATGACGGGCAACGCCACCGTCAGCACGCCGCTCCCGGCGAGCAGCTTGCGGTACAGCGCCCGCATCTGTGCCGCGGCCAGCGCCCTGGCGTCCGCCGCCAGCTGCTCGGATGCCTGCCGGCCCGCGCCCTCCCGCCAGCGGTCCATCTCGCCGCGCAGCTCGCTCCAGAGCGCGCGGATTTCGTCCGGCTGCTGCGGGACGAGCATGGCGAACTGCCGCCGCCCCTCCGCGGCGCTGGCCTCAACCCGGGCGACCGCCGCCGCGCCGGTCTTCTCCGCGGTTGCCGCGGCCCGTTCCAGCTTGGCACGCTCGCTTCGCAGCAGCTCCATTTCCTTGTCGTACGCGGCAAACCGCGCCGCAAACCGGCGAACGCTCTCCCGTTCGCCCACCGTTCCGGCAAAAGCGCGCAGCTCCTCCGCGCCCCATGCCGGATTAATGCTGCGCAGGCACTCGGCCAGCCGCCGCTCGAGCTGGAGCGCTTCCGCCGCCAGCTCCGCAAACTCGCCCTGCCGTGCCTCGTAGCCCGGCAGGCGGCCGGCCAGCTGCCGCAGCGCCGGCTCCTGCGCCAGCACCGCCGCATCCGGGCGGTGCCGCGCCAGCTCCGCCTGCAGCGCCTCCCGCCGCCGGGCCCATTCGCCGCGCTCCAGCGCCAGGCGCTCACGCTCCGCTTGCAGCGCCTGCCAGCGCGCCGCCCCCTGCGCGGGGAAGCGGGCGACCGGCGGCAGCGCCGCCAGCTCCGCGCGGATGGCCTCGCGCTGCAACCAATCGGCCCGGCTGGCCGCCGCCTTCTGCAGGCGGGCGGTTTCCCGGCCCCTCGCCGCGCGAGCCGCTTCGGCTTCCGCCAGCTGCGCCGCCAGCCGCTCCAGCTCCTCCAGCACATCGTTGTACCGCGGCAGCAACGCTTTAGCCGCCTCTGCCTCGCGCTCCAATCGCTCTACCGTTTGAAGGAGCTGGGCGATTTCCTGCGTCCGTCCGCGCGGCCGATAGAGCTTGTCCATGTCCTGGACTAGTCTTTTCTCCCCGCGCAGCACCGCAGCCCCACCGCCGATACCCGCGTGAAATAGGTATCGGCTGAGCTCCTCCGACTGCAAAGCTCCCACTTCCTGCAGCTCGGTCAACGACACGGCAAACAGCTGCTTGAACATCGCTTTCGACATGCCTCCGAGCAGTTCTCGCTGCATCTCCTCCTGCGTTGCTTCCCGCACTTCCCCGTTCGCATCGCTGCGCGTGATCCGCAGCCGATCCCCGCGTGTACCGGGTAAATTCCGACCCTCCGGCGGCTGCGCGTAACGCTCGATCAGCCAACGGGCCCCGTCATCGCCAAGAACCGTCAACGCTCCGCCGTGCGCTCCGCCCCGAAGCGGCTCGTAACGCTCGGCGGCCAATGCCCGAGAAGGAATGCCAAACAACAACGCTCGAACGAAACCGAGCAGCGTGCTTTTTCCCGCCTCGTTGGGACCGTACAACACCGTCACTTGACCGGGAAGCTCTACGTCCAGTCCGTTCAGGCGACCAAAGCCGCTGACCTGCATGCGTTCCAGCTTCATGAAGCCCCTCTCCCTTCTCGCGGAAACGGCGTATCCTCGTTCAGCAGGGCAGCCGCCAGTTCTTCAGCCCGTCGCAGCAGGTCCTGCTTGGCCTCCGGATCCTGCTCCTGCAGCAGCCGCCGCAGTTGACGATTGTCCGAGAGCGGTGCCAGCGCAGCACGAACTAGTTCATCCACATATTCGGGTTCCGCCGACGTTCGCTCACCCAGTCGAAATAGCTCGCCGAGGAAGCTGTCCTCCGCCATTAGGCCCTCGCGATCCAGCTCCACCCCGGTCTCGAGCTTGAAGCCTGCCGGCCAAACGATCCCTTCCCCTGGCATCAAGCCCCCCGCATCCGCCGCAGCGAAGCCGGCTTCCTCGAGCCGTCCGCTTTCCTGGCGCCGCAATTCTTGCAGCAGCTCGGCTGCTTCCGGCCCGGACTGCAGCAGCGTATGCAGCGGTCCCCGTCCGGTGAACGTGAGACGAGCCACCGTGATTCGTCCAGGCTCGGCTTCCCGCAGCTCGTCCAGCCATTCTTCTACGCTTCCCTTCCAAGCTTCTTCGGTGGTCAACCCGTCAATCGAAAGTCGGCTTTCCATCCATAGCACTTGATCAAGTCTCCGAAACGTTAACCGAGCTTCCCCGTTCTCCGCCACATCTACAAGATAACAGCCCTTCGGGCCGGTCTCCTTGAGGCTGCGACCTTGGATGTTGCCAGGGTACACCACCCACGGCGACTCGCAAAGAATCTGCCGCTTATGGATATGACCCAGCGCCCAATAGTCGTAACCCGAGGCCTCTAGATCGCGGAGCGAGCACGGCGCGTAAGCGTCATGCCCCTCTTGACCGTCCACGTTTCCATGCAGCAGCCCGATGTGATAGAGCACCGAACCCGGCTCGCGCCGATACTGCAACGCCAGGTTATCATGTACTGCCGGAGTCGGATAAGAAGTCCCGGTCAGCACCGCTACCGGCTCCCCATCGTGCCGCCTTACTGCGGTGACGCTTTCCGCGCGGGGACCAAACTCATAAACATGCCCAGGCAGCGCCAATCTTAGCCGTCTACCAGATAAGGGATCATGGTTCCCCCGAATCATATAGACCGGGATGCCATGCTCCCCCAGCTTGTCCCAGCCTTCGCGCAAGCGTAGCTGCGCACGCAGTGAGGAGTCCGAAGCATCATAGATATCCCCGCTGATCACGACAAAGTCGACGGCTTCCTCAATCGCAAGCCGGACCAACCGGTCAAAGGCGGCGAAAGTGGATTCCCTCAATAACCCGCGCAGCCGATCCGGCACGCCGGACATCCCCGAAAAGGGGGTATCCAGATGCAAATCGGCCGCGTGAAGAAAACGAAAGGCTTTCATTCGTGCAACAACTCTTTCCTTATTTGAATTGCAAGTACAGCTTCTTCAATTCATGTACAACCCGGTTTAACGAGTATTGGGCTTTGGCTTTCTCCGACCCGCTGCGGGCCAGCTGATAGCGGTAATCCGGATCCATGATGACCTTCTCCAACGCTACGGCCAAAGCTTTCGAATCTTCAGGCGGGACCAGGAGACCGTTCACGCCGTCCTCGATTTGCTCGGCAATCCCGCCGATCTCCGTCCCGACGAGCGCTAGGCTGCAGAGCGCCGCTTCGGCGAACACCGAACCGAAGGCTTCCGCCCGCGACGGCAGCACAAAAATATCAAAGAATGGCATGAATTCCTCCGGATGCAGCGTGTACCCGTAAAATATCGTCTCATCATAAATGCCCAGACGCTGCGCCAGTTGCTCCAGCTCTTGGCGGATCGGACCGTCGCCGATGATATGCAGCACATAGTTATGTCCGCGTCTTTTCAACTCCGCGCAGGCCTGCAGCAACGTATCCAACCCTTTGGCCGGCACGAGGCGGCAGACCGTGACCAACTGGGCGACTTCATTATCATGGGGGATCGGCTTAAACCGTTTCTCGTCAAACCCGTTTGGAATAATGCCGATGGCTGCGGCATCGTCCACATAAGGCGTCAAGTAATCGGCAAAAGATTGCGAGACGGTATACATCCGGTCGGCGCGATGCTCCAGCTCGCGGTACAACGAAGTAAGAAACCGGTGCTCCGGCCCGTTCTCCCGGATGCGACCGTTCAAGATGAGTTCTTTTTCATAACTAGAGTGAATGCTTTGGATGACCGGGGTTTGCGGAAACACTTCCTTCATCGCTAGTCCCGCGATCGGATGATGGGCATGGATCACATCGTAAGGCTGCTTCAACCGAAGCTTCGTCCACCACAAGTAGTCGCGATAGGTTTGAACGTATTTTTGCACGATCGGGCTCTCCCCGTACTGCTGCCAATCAAAGGTATGAAAAATAACGGGATCGCTCCCCTTCGAACGGATCCGTTTCGGCAGTGAAAATAATTCCATCTCCCAATGGGGAGGATTAAACCGGTCTTGCAGGTACGGAATCATCGACGATACGCCCCCGGGTTGTTCCGGCGGGAAAAATAAAGCCTGCAGCAGTTTCATTGAGGTTCTCCTTTGCATGTCGTTTACGATTGTGCGATAAAACCCGCTTCTTTTTCCATTATGCCATAGGCAAGAAGGAACATCCATTCCCCTTTTGAGAATAAAAAGCGATATGATAAACTGCTGAAGTGACGGATAATCCGTTTATTCGGAAGGAGCAGCAATCATGACCATTCCATCCCTGCCGGCCGCTTATCAGGAAGCGGTGACGGCCATGCTCGGCCCGGCCGAAGCGGAGGCCTTTCTCGCAAGCTATGCCGCCCCTCGCGCCTACGGACTGAGACTGAATACACTGAAAATGAACCCGTCTTCTACGGCAGCAAGCAAGCTCGCGGAGCTATTTGATTTGCGTCCGGTGCCTTGGTGCGGGACGGGCTATTATTACGAAGAGTCGACCCGGCCGGGCAAACATCCCTACCATGCCGCTGGACTCTATTATATTCAAGAGCCGTCCGCGATGTCCGCCGTGGAGCTGCTGGATCCGCAGCCCGGTCAAACGGTGCTGGATCTGGCCGCCGCCCCCGGGGGAAAAACGACCCAAATCGCTGCAAAAATGGCCGGACAAGGCCTGCTGATCAGCAATGAGATCCATCCGCAGCGGGCGCGAATCCTGGCAGAGAACGTCGAGCGCCTCGGCATCCGGAACGCCGTCGTGACACAGGCAGCGCCGCCGGCACTGTCGGCTCGCTTTCCGCTCGCCTTCGATCGCATTATGCTGGACGCTCCTTGCTCGGGCGAGGGCATGTTCCGCAAGGATCCCGAGGTGATTCGCGAATGGTCGCCGGATTCGGTGGAGTTATGCGCCGCACGGCAGTGGGACATCCTGCAGGACGCCGTGGCGATGCTGAAACCCGGTGGCCGCCTTGCCTACTCTACCTGTACGTTTAATCGCCGAGAGAACGAGGATACCATCGCTCGCCTGCTGGCGGCGTATCCTTTCCTGCGTCTGATCGCCGAGAAACGAATCTGGCCGCACCGTGAGCAGGGCGAAGGCCATTACGTCGCCCTGATTGAGCGGGATAATGCGGAAAAGGACGGCACGATGGACCCCGGCAGTGCCGGACGCGCAGACACCGGACGCAGCAATGTGCGCGATCGTGGACGTGCCGCCCGTGGGGGTCGCTCCGGCCCAGCGGAACGTAGCGCCGCTGCTGCCTTAGAAGGCTTCCGCGCTTGGGCGGCGGACGAGCTCCCGGCTTTCTCACTTCCCGTCGGAGGCACCCCGCTTCTGTTCGGCGAGGCGCTATACCTCCTGCCGGCTAGCGAAGGCTTGGCGCTAACGGCGGAACACCTGACCGGCCTGAAGGTCCCACGCGCCGGGCTGCACCTCGGCGATGTCCGCAAAGGCCGGTTCGAGCCCGCTCATGCGCTAGCTATGGCGCTTAACGCCGCCGAAGCCGCCCCGCGAGTATGGACGCTCGGCGAGGATTCTCCCCTCGCCGCTGCCTTCCTGCGCGGCGAGACGCTGGAGGTGCCAGCAACGTTACGCGGCTGGCACCTCGTGACCCTCGCCTGCGGCGAGGGCCAATACCCGCTGGGCTGGGGCAAAGCCAGCGGCGGACAGCTGAAGAACCACCTGCCCAAAGGCCTTCGGCATTAGGCACCCCGCCCAATCTATCCAATGTGGACATTAGTCCAGACCGCGCCCTCCCAGGCAGCATACAATACACTATCTCGTGATCAACGGGAAACCTATCCTGATGTAAGGGAGGAATAACAATGGGTGAAATCTACGGAGGAGGCTTCACTTCAACGGGAGCTATTTTGGTGCTGTTCATCTTGCTCGTTATCGTTTCCCGTACCCTTTTGGTTTAATGCCACGACATGCCTGAAAAGCGGCTGGAATCCTGCATGGATTCCACCGCTATTTTTTTTGCCTCCCTTGACAAAGGAAACCAGTGCATGGAATAATACGATCATCTAATTATACAAATATCGAATTAGTGAGGGATCAGAATGCAGCTGGACCGGTTGGTCAATTTCCACAAAGCGGTGGGCGATGTCACTCGTATCCGCATTATCGCACTGCTACAGAACGGCCCCCTCCATGGTCAGGCCCTAGCGGGGAAACTTGGGGTCACGCCGCCGACGATCACGCATCACATGACCAAGCTGCGAGAAGCCGACTTGGTGTACGAGCGCCGTGATAAGAATACGATCTATTTTTACCTGAACGAAAAAAGCCTTGCCCTTCAGGCTCAAGCGATCCTGAATATCGGCAAGGCGCTCCCAGCGGCCGAGGACAAACACGAAGAAGCGGCGCGTAAAGCCGCGGTGCTGGACAACTTCTTCAACAAGAACGGCACTTTGAAGCATCTGCCGGCCCAACGCAAGAAAAAGCTGATCGTTCTTGAACGCCTCGTCAAGGGGTTGGAACCGCACCGCAAGTATAAAGAGAAAGAAATCAACGAATACATTCTGAATTACCACGAGGATTACGCCACGATCCGCCGCGAGTTTATCATGAACCATTTCATGTACCGCGAAAATGACATTTACGAGTTGAACCCGCCGGAGCTTTGGGGTAAGAGCTCATCCTAATCGCAAGCGGATTGTGCCGGTCAAGCAATGAGGCATCGCTTATCGCCTCGTTGCCTTTTTTTGCCCACTAAATTAGATGATCATTTAATTAGATAGTTATAACACTACTGTTGTTTTCTCTGAAAAGGAGTGATCTCATCCCATGAATTCCTTACGAATCCTACGCCAGGAACCCTCTTACCGCCGTCTGTTTGCAGCCGGACTGGTCAACGGCATCGGCGACCGGTTCAGCCAAGTGGCCGTCCTCGGCTTGCTATTATCGCTGACCGGCTCAGGCCTAGCCGTCGGCATCACCTTTGCGGTCCGCCTGTTTCCATACCTCGTCTTCGGACCGCTCGGCGGACTGCTCGCCGACCGTTTCTCCAAGAATACGATCATGATCTTCACCGATGTCATTCGTTTGTTTTTTGCGCTGACCCCGCTACTGGTCCGCAATCCTGGGGATATCTGGATCATCTATGTCAGCGCGTTTGCCTTGTCCGCAGGGGAGGCCATTTACGCCCCAGCCCGCATGTCGCTGATCCCCCGGCTTGTACGCCAAGATCACCTGCTGGCGGTGAATAGCCTGGAACAGGCTATGGTCGGTTTCGTGCTCATCGGTGGATCTGTCACGGGGGGTATCCTTGCTGCCGTAGTGGGCGGACAGGTGTCTTTCGTACTCAACGCGTTGTCCTTCCTGATCTCCGGCTTGCTGCTCCTCCGCCTTGATCCCGCCAAGCGGTCGGCAGCCGCAGAGATCAATTCCGGCGAGCTAATATACACGCCGACGCCAGCGCCGACGCTCGGGCCCCGCCAAACTGCTGTACTTCGACGGTTGCTCACTCAATCCTTCTTTTTGCGGATCATGTTGATCGCGTTCGCCGTTTGGCCGATTGGGGACGGGATATTTAACGTACTGATTAGCGTATATGCCGCCGAAGTTTTCCATATGGGAGATATCGGCATCGGATTACTCTATGGAGCGCTGGGTGCCGGGATGCTGGTCGGCTCCGGACTCACCGGCAGAATGGCCCGCTATATGCGGACGGCCGCTGTCCTGACCGTGTTGATTGAAGGGGTTTTCCAAGTGATGATCAGCCAATCGCCTTCGTTTCTCCTGCTCATTTTGCTGTTAGCCTTATCGGCAGTCACCACTAGCGTGGGCAACGCCTGCAACGAAACGGTTCTGATGCAGTTGATTCCAACCGAATGGCAGGGACGGTTCTTCGGCGGATTGGCCACCTTGCAAAATACCTTGATGGGTATCGCCATGCTCGCCGCCGGTTTCTTGCTTGAAGTGGTAACGCCTAGAACTTTGGGGCTCGTCGGAGGATTGTTCCTCGTTTTGCTCGGTCTCAGTGTAAGCCTCGGCTGGCTGCTGCACCGTCCGAGAACATTTGAGCACTCCCTGTCCGATACCGAGAAGAAGACCACCCTCTCACCCTGATGGGACATCTCCTAGAACATACTTTACCAGCGCTTGCCTCACGCCTTCCTCGTTGTTCGAGGCGGTCACGGCATTGGCCGCCGCTTTCACATCCAGCGGAGAATTGTCCATAGCTACGCCTAACCCGGCATAGGTGAGCATCGTTAAGTCATTATAATAATTGCCGATCGCCATGACGTTTTCGGCAGGGATTCCGCGCTTTTCTGCCAGCTTCTGCAGGGCTGCCCCTTTGGAAGCTTCTTTATGCATTAAATCGATGAAAAAGTCGCCGCTGCGCAGCATATTGAATTCCTGTGTCCATTGGCTCCAATCCGAGTACACGCGGTCCAGCTGATCCATCTCGCCGGCGACAGTGAATTTCACGATCGGTTCGCTGAAATCGGCCCAACCCGGCATATCTTCCGGTTCCATCAGAAATTTGTGGTACATGTCCAGCGCTTCCTTCGTGAGCCCTGCCGCATTTTCCACATACAGCGCAAAGGTGGTATTGACGTCAAAATGAACGTGATTCTTTCGGCAGTACTCCATATACGGCTCAAGTCCATGCGGATTCAACGCGAATTCGTGGACGATCTCCTCGGTCCGCACATCCACCGTGGCTGCCCCGTTATGGCTAATCACATAGCCCTCCAACCCAAGCTCGCGCATATAGGGAATCGAGCTCCGCGGAGCCCGGCCGGTGCATAACACGAACTCCGTGCCTTGCCCCGCGATGGCTCGAATCGTCTCGATCGTTCCCGGGGTCAACACGTGGTCGTCGGTGAGCAGCGTGCCGTCTACATCTAATGCGATCAGTTTGTATTTCATGTGTGGTCTCCTTTCTTGACTCAACCCTCCCCATCCCTCCCTTACCGTAAGGGAGGGGGCCCGAGGGCCTGCTGCCCTCTGGTCTCCCGCAAAGGGGAGGAACGTGGGAGTGCATGAGGTGCTCCTGCACGCTCTCCCCTGCGGGGATTCGCTTAAGTTGGCTCGTGGAACGCTTTTCCCCCTTCGGGTACGTCTTACTTTAGGCGTTCCCGCAACCTGGTAAACCGTGCTGCTCATCCCTACTTCTGTCGGCTCACCTGTGCAGGCAAACGTGCTACAAGCCGCTTGTCGCCCTACGGGCACGCTCTACTTCGGGCGCGCCTGCATGGCGGTGACTGCAACGTTCAGCCTATATCCTTCAACTTCGTGCTGTTAAGGCGCTCTCCCTTCGGGAATCGCTCACTGTTGCACAAACCGCTGGTTAGTTGGAGCTACGGCGTGCTGCTTGGCTTCATGCCAGCAAACCCGGCGCTCTCCCTTCGGGAATCGCTCACTGTAGAGCGAATCGCTAGTTACCCTTTTGAAGCTCCGGTGCCTTTGTACGTGCGCAGCGACTCCAGCTCGGAGTCGGTCAGCTCGCGGAAGGCGCCGAGCGGCAGAGACTCATCGAGAAGGAGAGGCCCCATCGACAGGCGCTTCAGGTATGTGACCCGGGAACCGACGGACTCGAACATCCGCTTGACCTGGTGGAATTTCCCCTCCGAGATGGTCAGTTGGATGCGGGAGATGCGGGTTCCGTCCGCTTCGGCTCCGTGTTCCAGCACCTCTAGCTCGGCGGGTAAGGTGACGTAGCCATCGTCGAGCTCCACGCCCTCCCGGAAGCTCGCGGCTTCCGCATCGCCCACATGGCCGAGGACGACAGCCTCGTACGTTTTGGGTACATGCTTGCGGGGGGATAACAGGTCATGGGCCAGTTGACCATCGTTAGTCAGCAGCAGTAGGCCCTCTGTATCTTTGTCCAGTCGCCCGACGGGGAAAGGCGAGAATACTTGAAAATCCATCGGGAGCAAATCGAGTACGGTTTTCTCCCGCCGATCCTCAGTAGCTGAGATGACACCGGGCGGTTTATGAAGCATCAAGTAGACAAACTCCCGATAAAAAATCCGCTCCCCGTCCAGCTCCACCACATCCGTTCCAGGATCGCACTGGATGCCGCTGTCCTTAACGACCGCTCCGTTGATCGCGACTCGGCCTTGTTTGACGTATTTTTTGATTTCCGATCGGGTTCCATAACCGAGATTTCCCAGAATTTTATCCAACCGTTGCGTTTTCTTGCCGGCACTCATCTTACGTCCACCTCCACCCGGCGGGATATTCGTTCTTCAGCATTCCATCCTGCCATTTGCCCCAACCCAGCGAATAGCCGTCGACCGTGATCAGCACGTATCCTTTGGGGCTAGCGTTCTCCGAGCATTGAATCCTCGCCGCTTCCACCTGCAGGGTTTCTCCCTTCAGATAGCGAATTGCCTCGCCGTCTGAAGCGGACAAATCCAGCACCCTCACCGCTTCCGATGGAGACAGTGCTGTGGCCAAGGGCTGCCCTGGTATAAGGCGCCCATTTTTCACGCTCCCGACGTACCAGCCAGGCCGGACAACCTTCAACCCGTCCAGACGCTCCTTGGTAAGCGGAGACAGGTAGACGTTGCCCCCAAAAAGCAGAGGTTCCCCCGGTAGTTCCGCCTCATTGAGATGCTCCCGGGAAAAAGCCCGCCAGCTCTCTAACAACTCCCTCTCGTCTACGCCTTTGGCATCGCGCCCAGTTCCCTGGCGGCCCCGGTGGCCTTGACGGGATTCCCGTTTACTGCGGGATTCCCCCTCCCATTCCGAGGGGGCATTACCCAATCCTATGGTTTCCTCCTGGGGTTGTCCTTCCCCTTGTCGCTCCAGCACGGCGAGAAAATGTCCCTCACCCTCCACCTTATGCGGCCAAAGTCGGCCGCACATGGCAGTTTGCGCAGCGACTTCCGCCGGATATATCCGGCCTTCCTCTCGCTTGGCTAGCCATTCCAGCCACTCCGGACGTCCAGGGGAGATCCGGGGATCCCACTTGAGCGGTACGACCTTAAACTCTGGATGCTCCAACAGGAAATCCGCGATCGTCGCCTCGTTCTCTTCCGGCGCAAACGTGCAGGTGGAGTATACCATTCTCCCGCCCGGCGCCAACAGAGCCGCCGCTGCCTTCAAGATATCCCGTTGCATGCCGGCATACTTCCGAATCCATTCCGGTTCCCATAGCCGGGCCATATCCTCGTCTTTCCGGAACATCCCTTCCCCCGAGCAAGGTGCATCGATCAGAATTTTATCGAAAAAATTCGGGAACGCACGTGCGATTCGCTCCGGTGTCTCGCCGAGCACGACCGCGTTACGTACGCCGTACAGCTCGATATTTTTAGCCAAGGCTTTGGTCCGTTCCGCGTTAATATCATTGGTTACAAGCATGCCGCTTCCGCGCAGCTTGGCCGCGATTTGCGTTGACTTTCCTCCCGGGGCCGCACAGAGGTCGAGCACTCGCTCCCCGCGAGCCACCTCCAACAGCTCCACCGGCGCCATAGCGCTTGGCTCTTGGATGTAGTAGAGCCCGGCGTGATAATACGGATGTTTGCCCGGCTTCGTTTGCTCATCGACATAGTACCCCGTTTGACACCAGGGAATCGGCCGCAATTCGAACGGCACCGCTTCCCTGAAGGCCTCGGAATCAATTTTTAGCGTATTGACGCGGACCCCCGCAAACCGCGGATTGTCGTAAGAGGCACGGAAAGCCGCATATTCTTCTTCTCCCAACAGCTCCTGCATGCGCTCCAAAAATTCTTCTGGTGGTTGTACCGCCATGCCTGTCCCATCCATTCTTCGTTTCAGTCATTTTGCTTCGTACCGCAAAACGCCCGTCTCCCCTACAATGGGGGACGGGCCGATATCAGCCTTGTCAACGCGCTTTCCTTTGATCCAACTTTTGCTGCCTTTCCTCATGCTTCTCACCGCGCTGCGGTGTACGCCGCTGCGGAATATTCGGGGCGATGTTCTCCGATCCCACTTCCACCATGCGGACCAGTTCCGAATCTAACAAACGGATCGTCAGATCGTAAAAGGCAAAATCCCGCTTCCCCTCATCTGCTAGCTCTCTGATGTACGCCTCCGTCTCCCGCAGCAGCTTGCCAAGGTCGATGCCAAGCGACTGTTCCGGATACGGAGACAGCTGTTCTAAGGCCGAAAGCAGCATTTTCCGCCCCCCGGACAAATTGCCGCGCCGGGCATGGAACAAACCGACAGCGATCTGAAGCAACCCTTTGTACAGCGGGTCATGTCCCCGCGCCAACCAAAGCTCCTCGAGCACCTCATGGCACTCGAAGTAATCGCGGTCTCGGTTGAAGTAAACGAGGTACGCCACAAACTGCGGCTCATAGCTCATCCCCGGGCTCCTCTACTTTTTTGTGCTGCTTGATGAGGCCTTTCACTTCGCCCATCAGTAGCTTCATCCCTTCGAAATCCTTCGTTTCCCACAGCCGGTTGAACCGCTCCTGCGCGTCAATCGCTTCGGACACAAGATGGTAAAAATACAACTGATGAATCGACGCAAGTACCGAGGAGACGATGTTGGAGTCGTCCTCGAAGCTCTTCTGCGCAACCAAAATCTCCTCGCGGATGCTGGACATTTCGTTATCGAGTACGAAGGCGGCTTCCGCGGCCTTTTTGAGCCGGCCCCGCATCTCCTCGGGCAGGCTCTCGCGATACTTGTAGTTCAACGAATGCTCGATGGTAGCCCAGAAATTCATCGCCAGCGTGCGAATCTGGATTTCGGCTAGCACCTGCTTCTGGCCAAGCGCGGTTTGTACCGGATATTCCACGATCATATGAAAGCTGCGATACCCGCTTTCTTTATAGTTGGTAATGTAGTCCTTCTCGTAAAGGACCTTAAGATCCTTGCGCATCCGAATGTACTCCGCCACCCGGCGGATATCTTCTACGAACTGACACATGATCCGGATGCCGGCGATATCTTCAATCCCGGTCTCCAGATCTTCCAGAGCCACGTTGTACCGCTTCGCCTTGTCTAGAATGCTGGATATTTTCTTGACCCTTCCGGTCACGAATTCGATTGGCGCATACTCTTCAAGTTTCTTCAGTTCGGAGCGCATCGTCTTGAATTTGACCTTTAGCTCCTCAACGGCTTGTTCATATGGAAGCAAAAATGTTCCCCAATCTCTACTGTCCATCCTTATGCCTCCTGTCTTCTATCCCCCCGGCTTGGCTTCAGCCGGCCGCTTATCGGTGGTCCGCCCCAACCGCCTCGGAAATATGGCGATAGCCGTCCCGCCGCAGCAGTTCCCGCAGTCCACGGTGCAGCTTGCGGTTAATCTCCGGGCCTTCGTAAATCAGCGCGGTGTAGATTTCAACCAAGCTGGCACCTGCCTTGATCTTGGCGTAGGCATCGTCCGCCGTGAAAATTCCGCCCGAGCCAATGATCGGCAATCGCCCGCCCGTTTGCCGATAGACCCGAGAAATGATCTCCGTCGATCGCATACCAAGCGGCTTGCCGCTCAGGCCTCCCGTTTCCTGGGCGTTCTTATGCGTAATCCCCTCTCGGGACAACGTCGTATTCGTGGCGATAAGACCCGAAACACCACTGTTTTGGATCGTATCGACCATATATTCCAGCTCGTCAAAGCTGACGTCTGGTGCAATTTTGACCAGCACCGCCTTCGATTTACCGTGTCGCTCCGCCTCTTCCGCCATCCGGTCGATCACGGCGGTCAACAGCGTTGCCAGCTCGTTACCATGCTGCAATTTACGCAGGTCCGGCGTATTTGGTGAACTGATGTTTACGACGAAAAAATCAGCGTATTCGTATAATGCCGAAATGCATTTCTCATAATCGCGAAAAGCTTCTTCATTTGGCGTTGTTTTGTTCTTTCCAATATTGACGGCGACCGGAATCGGACGAAGCTTCAGCGCCTGCAAGCGCTCTGCCATCGCCTCCATCCCGCGGTTATTGAACCCCATCCGGTTGATCAGCGCCTCCTCGGGAGGCAGCCGGAACAACCGGGGACGATCGTTGCCGGGTTGCCCCAACGGCGTCACCGTGCCAACTTCCATAAATCCAAATCCGATCGCGGAAAAACCAGGCACCGCGTCAGCATTTTTATCAAGACCGGCGGCTAACCCCACCGGGGAAGGAAAATGAATACCGAATAAGTTCGGCGCCAGCTCCGGCGCCTCCGGCACGCCGTACATCCCGCGCAACATCGATGTCATTCCGGGAATAGCAGCGGCAGTATGTAATCCATTGATAACGAGATGATGGGCATCCTCCGGATCCATCCGGAAAAACACCGGTTTTCCCAATGCACGATACAACACGTTTCTCTGTTCACTCCGATCCGATGCTTTGCATGATTTTGCTATTATCAGTTTAGCCTTTTCCGTTGGAAAAGAAAAGTTAAACGGTGCGTGAACATAACAACAAGGTGATGGAATTTTATGATGAAAGCCGTTACAATAAGGGGGAATGCACCTCCATTATCGCTTCAGACTAGGTTAGAGAGGGGAAATATTCATGTCAACCAAACGCAAACCGCCTACATTCCAGCAAAAAAAGGACGAAGTCAACAAGAAAGCGCTCATCTGGTCGATTTCCATCGTAGCTGCGCTCGTCGTCGTGACTGCCGTCCTTCTGATCGTAACCTAAACTAGTCCAACCAATGGTATGTGCGGTGGGGATTGGTCTGATCCTGTCTATCGCCCAGGGCGAAACGCTCCGCCGGGACGTTTTTCAGCTTCGGTAAGATCCCCTTTCCAATCTCCACCTTCGTTCCCTTCGGGACGAGATCGAACAGCTCCTCCACGTCCTTCTTCCCCATGCGGATGCATCCCAGTGACTCATCCTTCCCGATGCTGTCCGGCTCATTTGTTCCGTGAATCGCGTAATTCGTATCCGACAGCTGCATGCCGCGGCTGCCAAACTCTCCGTTATCCCTTCCGTTCGGGTTCATCACTTTCTCGGAAATCGCAAATGTGCCCTCCGGTGTTTTGTCACCGCCCAAGCCAACCGGATAACTCCGAACTATCACATTCCCACTAACCACGGCCAGTACATGCGCTTGTGTATCGACGATAATCTCATATGGCTCGGCAAAATACGGCCGCTGCCCCGGAGCCATTCCCTCCGCGAGCACCGCTGTCTCATTTTCTTTTCCCGTCGCGGCGATACCTTTATTTTTCAGCTGCGCCAACAGCGGGCCGAACCCCTGCACCATGGTCGGATCAGTCCCCGCGATCCAATTGTCAGGATACGGCCCGGTTAGATCCTGCAGGCTGGAAGGCCAGGCTCCCTTGGCCTGCTTATAATGGGTCATCGCTGAGGCCAGCACGCCTAGCGATTCCTGCTGCGGAATCCACACCTTCGCGTGCTTCTGCAGCTCTGTTGGATCCGGCGGCGTACATTCGCAGGCCGCCGGATCATAGGCTTGGAGCGTCGTCCGACCGTCAGCCGGACTTTGCTCCAAGCCGAACACGACTGGCAGGTCGTCCGACCAGACCAGCCAGTCGCCAGCCCGCTCCATGCCAAGCGCCGCCGCATGGAGCGGGCTAAAATCGGTTTGCCGCTGCAGCGCGAGCAAACCGCCCACGGCCTCCGCCTGCGTCCCGACGGGATCGCCGGCGTAGCCGATGGCGGTGAACGCCGGCCCCGAGAAGGCCGGCGCCACCGGAGGCGCACCGCCCACCGCCTCATCCTCGGCGAGTGGCGGCACATCGGCCGGCGTCTCTCCGAGCTCGACGCCAGCTGACGCGGGCACGATCGCCGGCCGATTCCCCGGCGCATCGGCCGAGGGAATCCACATCAGCAGCGCGATCAACAGCGCCAGGCTGAACTTGCGTAGGAACCGGCTTCGTTTCTCCCGCCGGTGCGTCTCCTGCATCAGCCCTTCCTTGTAGCCGGACAGTACCTCTTCCGGAAGCGGGATTTTGCTGGATTCAAACGCTTCGTACACGTTGCCCGCCTGAATATAGCAATAGTGGGCTTTCCCCGCTTGCCCGTTCGATTCATATTCCTTGCCCAGTAAATACCAGGCCATTTTATTGTTAGGATGGTTTTCTACATATTTTTTAAGATAAGCTGAGTTTCCCATCAGTTCCTCCATGCCAGGTAGTCGAGAAATCACCATTATTTACTTATATCGGCAGAGAGATCAGGGATTCTAACCCATTATTCGCCAATTACGCATTTTTGCGACTTAATACCTAGCGTAGGTTTAGAAGCGGGTATACGGGATTAGAGGTTATGCGGGGCGATGCGAGGCGATGCGGGGCTACGTGCCTCTGATCGCCTCTTTGCACGATTATCCCCTTCGATCAGGACGTGGTGGTGGCGAGAAAAAGAGGCTAGAGAAACTTTGTAGATAAATGATTTTTTTGGAAGAATTTTGGTTGTATTAGGAACGTATGTTTGGTATAATCAAATTAACGAACGTATGTACGTATATTAATAATGAGGGAGGGAAGCCGACATGGAAGGTGGTCATCCGGAAACGATTCTGCCACCCCTGAACTGCTGCCGTTATACTAGTGAACAGGATTGTGTGGAGGCACTGATTGCATTGAAGTGGCCAAACGGGTACATCTGCCCACGCTGTGCTCACCCCCATTGCAGCCGTCTGACCACACGACGCATTCCTTTGTTCGAGTGCGGTAAATGCGCGTATCAAACGTCACCTCTGGTGGGTACGATTTTTGAAGGAACCCACCTGCCCTTATTAAAATGGTTCCAGGCAATGGAGTTGTTCTTGCTTCCCGACGGCATCTCGGCTATGCGGCTGAGCCGGGTGATCCACGTTACCTACAAGACCGCTTGGTTGATGCTGCACAAAATACGCCATGCCATCGGAGAGTTTGATACTCGTGAGTTGTTGAGTGGAGACGTAAAGGTAAATAGTGACCTGTACGGATTTGATCCGTCCCGCGGCCAGCTTTTATATTCTCGTTCCTCGGCAGTCGTGGCAGGATGTACAGTAACGGATGCAGGCGAGCCTGAGCATGTCAAAATCCAACTCGTCCCGCAAAATAGAAGAGAGATCCGTAGGGCAAACCGCCGCGAACTCGCCGCCTTCATCACTGAGAATGTGGAGATTCGTACATCGGAGATACAGTCGTTTCCTATTGCCTATCGGCTGTATACACCCTTGCGGAAAGTGGTAAGAGAGGCGTGGGGATCGCTGAGAAGTACCTATGTGGCCTTAGGACGGAAGTATCTGCAAGCGTACTTGAACGAGTACACTGTGCGTAGGCGTCTACGCTTGTCTGGAGGGAAAGCGACGATGTCGCATAAGTTGCTGTGTATTTGTGTGGCGATTCCAACCATTTCATACCATCAACTGATTGCGCGTATACCGAATCCGCCCCTTGTAGCTGCAGCTTAACATATATTACAGGATTTCTTGCAGTTCTCCAAAACCTGCTTCACTGTTCCGAGGCACTATTCTTGGATAATCCTGTCTTCTTTAATACTTATTTTTCTCACATAACTTTTCTCGCCCGCCTAATTTTCTGAGTATCTGAGGCGCTCTGTTTCACTCTGCATTTCTGCATTTCTGCTTTCTATATTTCTGCTTTCTATATTTCTGCTTTCTGCTTTTGTACCTCTCTGCCCTTCTGCTTTCTGCCTTTCTACCTTTCTACCTTCTGTATTTCTGCATCTCTGTTTCTCTTTACTTTTTCTGCCTGATCAAACGGGATAATGGTGCAAAGAGAGAGGACAGGGTAGTACGAGTTAGGCTACCGCCCTCCCCCATACCATCCTGTCCTCAAGTTAAATTATTCTTAATCGCGGCTTGCCAACTTCGCCAACAGGCGGACGAGTTCCAGATACAACCATACCAACGTCACCATCAAGCCAAAGGCGCCGTACCATTCCATATATTTCGGAGCGCCCCGCTGGGCACCGTTTTCGATAAAATCAAAGTCCAGCACCAAATTCAGCGCCGCGATAACCACGATTACCAGCGAAATACCGATGCCAATCCAATCGTTACTGTGCAGATACGGGATGTTAATGCCGAAGAATCCGAGGATAAAGCTAGCTAAATACACCAACGCAACCCCCGCGGTTGCCGCAAACACACCCAACTTGAAATTCTCCGTGGCTTTGATTAAACGCGTTTTGTAAGCCAAGAGTAACGCCAAGAATACGGCCATCGTCAACAAAGCAGCCTGAAGAATAATGCCGTTGTACAGCGTTTCGTAGGTCGCGGATATTGCGCCAAGGAACATTCCTTCCGCTATCGCATAAAGAGGAACCAGATAGGGCGACGTCCGGGGCACAAAGCTAACGATCAGAGCCAGGATCATGCCGATAATCGCACCGGCTACCGCCATGCCGCCCACGCTATAGCCGTCAAAATAAAGCATCCACGTGCTGAACGCACTACCTAGAAGGATAATCAGCGTGATAAACGCCTTGTTAACCGTACCTTCAATCGTCATTTGCTGCATCCCGGAGTACGAGTCCGGACGATCAAAGGATGAATCGCGAAGAGTAGGATTTCCGCTTCTACCGATCAAGGAATAACCACCTCGTTTGATGAATTTGTATTCAGTATTCATTCCTATGATCATATCACATTCTACTCCCAAGAAGAATAAAAAAAGAACGCCCCCGCCGAAATCGGCGTAGGGCGTTCCTTGAACCAGTTATTCCAAGGTTTAACCTTCTTTATTAAACGGCTCATCCGCAATTTTGATGGAATCCGTCGGGCAGCCGTCGCAAGCGTCCTGGAGATCGTCGTGCAAATCATCCGGAATCTCCGTTACCCCGCGATTGCCGTCTTCGCCGTAAATCACTTCGGCCAAACCCTCATCGTCATAATCGTAGATATCCGGTGCTGTCGCGCCGCAAGCGCCACAAGCGATGCAAGTGTCTTTCTCAACCCAAGTATATTTCGCCATCTCTTATCTGCCTCCTGAATAAACGGTACGAGTCCGGTGCGTTTTATATCACCATGACCAATATAATATAAATAGTTTGCAATTTCAATGCGTTTTCCGTATTATACCAATTCCAAAAGGTGATCATTCCTTGATCGTTCATTCCTCGATCGAACGAGGGCCGTCCGCATTTTCGTCACGCTCCTCGCGAAGGAAATCCGTCTGCAGCGAAGTCCCGCGAATCCGATGATTACGGATCAACGCCGACGGATCGTCAGTCAGCATGCCAGCGGTCAGAACTGCGTCTTCACCAAACTTGTCCCTTAGCATATCCATCGTACGGGTTAGCGACTCTTTTTTGGGCTGGCGTTCGTAATCGAACAAATCCAACTGCAACGCAGACTCCTCTTTGGGAACCAAATTTTGCAATGTAATCCCAAGCAGTCGTACCGGCTTGTCTTCGCTCCAATGGCGACGATACAATTCACAAGCTTCACGGTATATCTCCTCTGCCTGCTCGGTTACTGTACCCAGACTCTGCGAGCGGGTGATCGTCTTCATGTCCGGGGTGCGGATCGTAATCTGAATCGTTTGCGCCATCAGATTCTGTCGACGTAACCGACGCGCCACCTGGTCGGCGACGTTCAACAACACTCGCTGCACGTCCTCCATCCGGCTAATATCGCGCGGAAGCGTAGTCGTATGACCGATCGACTTGTTTTTTTCACGTTCATCATTAACCGGCGAATCGTCGATTCCGTTCGCCGCCCGCTTCATCCAGGATCCAGCCACTCCAAATCGTTCGATGAGCTTTCGTTCCTCGGCGGCCGCTAGCTGGCCAATCGTATAGATCCGCATCGACTTTAGTTTATCCGCGGTCTTCCGGCCGATGCCAAACAAGTCGCTGCACGGTTTATCCCAAAGTAACTTCGACACATCACGTATACGCAGAACGGTAATGCCGTTCGGTTTTTTCATATCCGAAGCCATTTTGGCTAGCAGCTTATTCGGGGCAATGCCAATCGAGCAGGGAAGGCCTAGCTCGTGCCGAATCCGCTGCTGGATTTCGTTTGCGATCTCGAGCGGGGTACCAAATTGTTTGGAGCCGGAGATATCCAGATAACATTCGTCGATGGAGACAGCCTGGAGCAGCGGCGTGTATTCATATGCGATATCCATGAACGCCCTGGAATATTTGCGATAGAGGTGGAAGTCCGGCTGGATAACAATAAGCTCGGGGCACTTCTTCAGCCCTTGGCTGACGGTCATCCCTGTCGACACTCCTAATTTGCGTGCGGTATACGAGCAGGTGACGATCACGCCCTTTCGCAATTCCACGCTTCCGGCCACCGCTGTGGGTTGGTTCCGATATTTGTCGGGCTCTTCCGCCTCATGAACCGAGCAATAAAAAGCGTTCATATCGACATGCAAAACGACTCTTCCCCGGGCAGGGTAAAAATCAGCAGTATCTCTCACTTTCTTCCCCTCATTTATCATACGTTACTCCTAAGTTCAGCATACCCGTCCCCGGAAAGACGGTCAATATCGGCACTAACCATTTTCTCAAAAAAGCGTGTTACATTTAAAATGTAAGTGTTATAATTATTAATTAAAAACCAAACACACGGTGAGAGCTAACCACCCTCATACATTGCCAAAGGGGGATACTTCGATCATGTCAAAGCCAATATCCATCTTCGACACCACCTTGCGCGACGGTACTCAAGGCGAGGGCATCAGCCTGTCGGCGGACGACAAGCTGAAGATCGCCAGAAAGCTGGACCAGCTTGGGGTTCATTACATTGAAGGTGGAATTCCGGGCAGCAACGGGAAAGACATTGAATTTTTCAAGCGGGTCAAGGAACTGAACTTGCAGGCCAAGATCACCGCTTTTGGCAGCACGCGTCGAAAAGACAGCCTAGCTGAACACGACGCTAACCTTCACCGGATGGTGGAAGCCGGTGTTCAGGCGGCGACCCTGGTCGGAAAATCGTGGGATTTTCATGTACACACCGCCCTGCAGACGACATTGGAAGAGAACCTCGCCATGATCTTCGATTCCATCGCTTATTTGAAGCAGAAGGGGCTTGAGGTTGTTTTTGACGCTGAGCATTTCTTTGACGGGTATAAAAATAACCCTGATTACGCTCTCGCCGTCATGCGCAAAGCGGAAGAAGCCGGCGCCGACTGGTTGGTGATGTGCGATACGAACGGCGGCACGATGCCGCATGAGGTGTTCGATATCGTCAGCACGTTGTCCGGAGCGATCTCCGGCTCAAAATTGGGGATCCATACCCATAACGATTGCGAGCTAGCTGTTGCCAACTCGATCAGCGCCGTCCGCGCCGGAGCTACGCAAATTCAGGGTACGATGAACGGATACGGCGAGCGTTGCGGCAATGCCAACCTTTGCTCGATCATACCAAATCTACAACTCAAGCTTGGTTACGATGTGCTCGAGGCGGACCGGTTGAAGCAACTCACCAACACCGCCCGCTATATCAGCGAGATTGCCAACGTGCATATGCAGGTCAATCAGCCCTACGTCGGAAACGCCGCGTTCGCTCACAAAGGCGGCATCCATGTCTCCGCGATCCTTCGCGATTCGCGAACGTACGAACACATCGCTCCCGAGCTCGTGGGCAACCGTCAGCGTGTGCTCGTCTCCGAATTGGCGGGACAAAGCAACATCCTATCCAAAGCGCAGGAGATGGGCATCGATTTCGATCCGGAAAACGAGAACACCAAGCAGGTCATCGCCAAGATCAAAGATTTGGAGCATCAAGGATATCAATTCGAAGGCGCGGACGCTTCTCTCGAATTGTTGTTGCGCCAAGCTAACGGTGATTTAAAGGAACTATTCATCTTCGAATCGTTTAAGATGCTGGTAGAGAAAACTGCCGACCGGCCAGTCGTATCCGAAGCTTTCGTCAAGCTGAAGATTGACGGGGCTAGCATCTACACCGCGGCGGAAGGCAACGGTCCGGTTAACGCGCTGGACAATGCGCTCCGTAAAGCGCTGATCACGTATTACCCGGGCTTGAAAGACATGCACCTATCCGACTATAAGGTTCGTGTACTCGACGACAAAGACGCCACCGCTTCGAAAGTGCGCGTACTGATCGAGTCCCAGGATTTCCACAATTCCTGGAATACCGTCGGCGTCTCGAGCAACGTGATCGAAGCCAGCTGGGAAGCGCTCGTAGACAGTATTCGTTATGCTTTGCTGGGGCAAACCAAACGCGAGGGTTATGAAGAGATCCCTTCCGCCGGTCGGGGATTAGTCAACCACTAATACCAACAAACGCCATATTCATAAGAAGGCCCGAACCACCGCTATTACTTGGTGATTCGGGCCTCTTCACGCTAAATCAAGTTTTTGATTTTGGCTTCCAGTTCTTCCGGTGGAATGACCCCAACGATAACATCGCGTATGACACCCTGTTCGTCGATCAATACGTTGGTCGGGAAGGCGATACCGTTAAACATCCGATAAGCCTCTTCTTTTTCATCCAACAGCACCGGGAAGGTATAACCATATTCCTTAACGAAAGCCTTCGCCTCATCCAGCTTATCGTATAGCGTGACATTAACGGCATAAATATCCAGGGAGTCTTTATATTTCTCAGCCAGCGCCTTCAACTCAGGAGCTTCTTCCTTACACGGATCACACCAGGAAGCCCAGAAGTTCAGCAACAGCACTTTGTCCCGCTTGCCTCCAACTTCGTATGTTTTCCCATCCAGTCCCGGCAAGGAAAAGGCCGGCGCAGCCGTCCCAGGCTTAGGTGCCCCCTCCGCCGCCATAGCACTGAGGGAAGGTTCCTTCTCACTTCCCTTGGAGTCGCCGCTCAGGCTCGAAAACCAGCCGTCCTGTCCCCCACGATCTAGCAAGGCGATCGCCAGCAACACCAATAGCGCAGCCAATATCCATCGATTACGATTCATCGTATGTCCGTCCTTTTATGCCCTCAATTGTTTTAAGATTACGTTTACCGTAAATATTGTACCCTTTTTTAACGATTTGTTACAATGGAGCGTGAAAAAGGTGAACCTTTGAAACTTAATTCATGGACAGGAGTTCGCAAAATGAATCAGTTCTGGATGTTGCCAGCGAAAATTCGGGACGAAATGCTACGAGATGGGCTACAGCGGCACCCCGAGGAGGCTTGCGGCCTCCTGTTCGGTACGTTTGACGGCCGCCAAGGAACAATCCAACGTTACCTTTCCGTCGCCAATCACTCCAAGACTCCGCAGCACGCTTTTGAGCTCGATCCGGCCGTGTGGGTCCGAAGTTGCTTTGATCCGCAATTGATCGGGCTTTACCATACCCACCCCAGCTCACCACCACTGCCATCGCCGGAGGATCTGCGTCAACTGCCCATCTTCGCTGCCCAAATTCGCCTCTACCTGATTGGGGGCAGGGTTTCCTTCGCAAACGATAAGCCGCCCAGCGGACCGGACGGCTTCAGGATTCAAGCTTATGGGATCGATTCGAACGGCACGGGGTATACCCTTTTGCCCGTACATCAGGAAAATCAGAATGGTGAATAAGTACAAGCCGATAAGAGGTTACGTTACGTTTTACTCAAAAAAGTATACAGATCACCTAAGGTTAAGACGTTTTGTTCTCTCAACCGGTCGATTAACGCGATCCAAAGACGAGCGGTCATTTTGGAATCCTCCAATGCGTGATGACGCTGGGTAACCGGGATCCCATATACAGCCAGCCATTCGTCCAGCCCTCCCGAGATGCGGCGCTCCGGTTCCAGCTTGCGGGCAATCATCATCGTATCCAGCACCCGGTGCCCGAGATGGGCTTTAGTTGTTTTCCATAACGCCACGTCCAGGAAGGCTTTATCATGTGCACTCCCGTGCGCGACGAGCACCCGGTCATCAACAAAAGCCATGAATTCACGCAGCGCCTCCAGCAAAGTGGGGGCAGATTGGGTCATCTCCGGCGTAATTCCGGTTAACTCGATAATCCGTTCGGGAATTTGGCAAACCGGTTTAGCGAGGGAATAATACACTTCTTCGCTGATGCGCTCCCCCTCCACCTTAACCGCCCCAAAGGACAAAATTTCATCACCGTAATGGTAATGAAATCCTGTCGTCTCCAAATCGAAGACTGCCGTTTTTAATTCGCTCAGCGGAACGTGAAGCGTCTCGGGACGACGCTGCCCTTTGGTCAAAGAACGAACGAATGCGATTTGCTGCGCGCTGGGCGCGCCAAGCATCGAGGCGATCCTTGGCGACACTCCGCCGCCCTTGAAGGCATCCCAAAAACCACCGTTTCCCTTCATCGGTTCTTTCATAACCATTTCCTTTCCGCATACCGGTGCTGCCTTTGGAGAGTGCGGTACATGACCTTGACCGTGCTAAGTGATTCCCGCAGTTCGCGCCGGAGCTCTTTCTGTTTTAACATCTCTTGAGGCAAATAATGGGTTCCTGTCAGCAACCCGTTGTCCGTTTCCGGGGGAACAAGGGACCTAAGCCTCACCGCCGTCTCAAACGCCCGACTACAGGATTCCAGCCAACGGGTAGGAACCGCCTCAAGCTGAACCAGCTGAGAAATGCGTTCCCAAGTTGACGAGGATTCGACCCCATATTGCAAAGCCAAATAACGAACGGCATTAACAATCGGAATGTACAAGCCGTACTTGACGTCAAAATCACCGGCATGCTCGCCGCTCTGTTCCGTTATCACCTGACCCAGAATATTTAATGCTGCTTTGTGACGGACGGTATTTCGCAGGATCGCTGCCACGACATCGCGATCGTTACCTTGATCTTCTTCCATGACGGTCTTCATCTTTTTGCGCAAAGCGGCTGTCAGCGCCGCATCACCGTATACATGGCGCAAATCAGCGGCAATCATCAAATAGCGAACTTGTTCCCAGGCTAGAATATTTCGCCACTCTAGCAACTGTCTCTCCCACGAAACTAGGTTGCCTCGCCATAACTTATTAGACAACATGACGCTGCCAGGGCACGGAGGATAGCCGACCTGCTCAAGAATCGCTGAAAGCTTGTGGCTGAATCGTTCAAAATAGAGCTCCAACTGCTCTACGTCGCCCTCCCCGTAGATCAATCCGTTATCCTGGTCGCTCCATAAAGTCGGTTCCGCTCGACCAGCGCTTCCAAAAGCAATAAAGGCATAATGCGAAGGAGGAGGGCCGTAGCCCTCCCGGATCATCTCTTCTTCGCAGCATCGGCAAGCTTGGGTCATGACAGCATCATGCAGGTCCGAGACCTCCCGGTTCCATGCTTGAATCGGCATCGATGTCAGCTTGCCGTATAAGCGGTCCTGCTCATCGACTCGGGCCGCCTTTAGCATAGCGGGAGTCGCAGCGGACCGGATCGCGTTCAAGCTTGCGTTGTTCATGGCCGTGTCATGACTCATGGCCCCCAACTTCCTTTCCTCTCTCTTATTCGGCAGGAATGCCGGACGAAGTATTCTTGTTCAGCAAGTTCATTTGTTCTGGATAACCGTAAGTGCCATGCTCGCTGATATCCAGACCCATTGTTTCTTCTTCCTCCGTGACACGTAGCCCAGTCGTCCACTTCATGATCCCTAAGACTAAGAAGGAAACAACCAGTACGAAGGCGAAAGTACCGATCACCCCAAGCAGCTGTACGCCTAATTGTCCGAAGCCGCCGCCATAGAACAAGCCAGCTTTGCCTACGCCCGTCTTCTCAGCCAATTCCGGCGTTGCGAACAAACCGGTGGAAATCGCACCCCATACCCCGGCGATCCCGTGTACGGAGAAAGCGTAAATCGGATCATCCAACCCAGCGCGTTCAAACCATCTTGCCGTAAAGAAGGTCAAAATCCCGGCAACCGCACCGATGATAATGGAAGCCCAAGCGTCAACGAAAGCACAAGAACCGGTAATTGCTACAAGAGCGGCCAGCACGCCGTTCAGCATGCTCGGAATATCCGATTTGCCCATTACCGCCCAGGAAATGAGCAGTGCGGCAACCGCACCGGCGGCTGCGGCCAGATTGGTTGTCATCAGGACATAACCAAAGAATCCATCGTTCAAAGGAGTTAATGCGCTGCCCGGGTTGAAACCGAACCAGCCGATCCACAGGATAATGACGCCGAGTACCGTCAACACTTGGTTATGGCCAGGAATGTTGTTCGGTTTCCCATCTTTATTGTATTTACCCAGACGTGGTTTAAGCAGAATAGTTGCTGCAAGAGCCGCTGTAGCACCGGTTAAGTGAACGACCGTCGAACCGGCGTAATCTTGCATCCCCAGATTACCAAGCCAACCGCCGCCCCATACCCAGTGAGCTACGATCGGATAAATCAGGACAATGAAGATCGTACCGAAGATGATATAAACGCTAAGTTTGGCGCGTTCCGCCATCCCGCCGCAAGCGATCGCGAGCGATACAGCCGCAAACGCCATTTGGAACAAGAACATCAAATTGAGCGGTACACCAATTTCGGAGAATACGCTAAAGGAACCGATATCCCCTTCGCCGCCGAACAGGAATCCGGTCGTACCCAGGAAGCTGTTCCCGTCGCCGAAAGCGAAACCGAAGCCAAGCAGCCACCAAGCAAGAACGGATATTCCCAGAGTAAGGACCGTTTTGCCGGCTACGTGCCCGGCGTTCTTCATCCGAACGGTACCTGCTTCAAGTAAAGCGAAGCCGGCTTGCATAAAGAACACCAGCATGGCTGCGACGAATACGAAAAGCGAATTCAGGCCCAGCTCCAGAACCGGGGCAGTAACCTCTCCCTCCGCTGCGAATGCCGAGACCGGAAAAGCAAATGACGCGAGAAAAATGAGTCCACCATAAAGCCACTTCTTCTTCATCTTTAACACTCCCCTAATGTTAAGTTTCCTTACACAAAATGAATTGTTAAAGTGATTATAAGACGAAAGGCGCAGGAATGACAATAGTTTTTTGAAAAAAAATAGATTTACTACATACTTCCTAACATATTATGTTAGGTTTATGGTTATATCGTCTTATAGTTACTGATAAAAATAAAGCATAACGTTTGACTGTATGCTTGTTGTTAAGTATCATGAGGATAAATAAAATAAATATAGAAGCAATCTTTTGGATATGTCGGAAGAGGTGATGGAATTGGAGTAAATAAACTGTACCGGATCGGAGAATTGGCTAAAGCCGCCGACGTCAGTGAGCGGACGATCGATTATTACACGAAACTAGGGCTGATCTCCCCGGAGAAGCGTACCCAGACCAACTATCGTTTATACAGTGCTGAAACCTTGACCAGGCTTGAACGTATTAATCAAATGAAACAGGAGAAATATACGTTGGAAGAGATCCGCGAGAAGCTGGACCAATGGAACCGGGTGACTCACGAGGTACAAGTGACCGAGAAGTTGAGTTCGCTGGAGCTCCATATGCAGCAGTTGGAACGCGAGGTCAAGGAGCTGGAGCCGCTCATTTCCAGCTTACAGCCGAATCAGGCCAAACGCGCATTCGCGAATTTGTTACCGCAAAGCTTAGCCTGTATGGAAGCGATCCGGCTGTTAATGAACCACGGGCCTTTTTCCTAACCTATATTTCTAATCAACCTCTGTTTGCATCCTTGACAACTAAATCATATGGAGGAATGATTCATGTATTCAGACGTGATGCTTATCCCGATTCTGATCGCATTTGGGCTCTCGCTATGGGCGCAGTTTCGGGTCAAAGGCACTTTTAACAAATGGGCAAAAGTTTCAAACCTTTATGGTTTAACTGGTCACGACGCAGCAAGACGTATGCTCGACGCCAACGGCCTCTATGATGTCCCGATCGAGCCGGTACGCGGTGCCCTGACAGACCACTATGATCCAATTCACCGTGTAGTCCGGTTGTCAGAGCCGGTATACTACGAGAGTTCCATATCCGCCGTCGCCGTCGCCTGTCACGAAGTCGGACACGCAATTCAGCACAAGCAGAAATACCCCATGCTGGTGCTTCGCCATCGGATGTTCCCGCTGGTGAACTTCGCTTCCGGAGTTGCCCCCTTCCTGCTGTTGGCCGGTTTCCTCTTTGGCGCGCTGAACTTGATCGGACTCGGGATTATCTTCTTCTCCGCCGCCGTCTTGTTCCAGATCGTCACCCTGCCGGTCGAATTTAACGCCAGCAGCCGGGCTCGAAAGGTGATGCTCGAGCAGGGCTTTATCTCTCCGAATGAATCGCGCGGAGTCGGCAAAGTGTTAAACGCCGCGGCTTTAACTTATGTAGCTGCCGCTTTGATCTCCATTCTGGAATTGCTTCGCTACATTCTGATTTTCACGAGTAACCGCGACTAATCGACTTCACGTAACAAAGGCTGCACGGTTTCCGAGCCCATCGGCTCGGAATCGTGCAGCCTTTTTTTGTTTTCAGCCGATTCAGCAAACGTTTACATAACAATCCATTCACGGATTTGGCAGCGTATCGACCTGAAGGCCAAAGTATTCCAGCAGGAACATCCGGAACGATTGCGCCACAAGCGGCAGCTTCTCGTCGGCACGGTGAATCAATCCGATCGTGCGCGTCACCTTCGGTTCGGAGATCCGTACGCGGATCGGCTGGAGCGTAAAGCTTTGAAACAACGCCATCTCCGGCAACAAGCTAACGCCCATGCCGGCGGCAACCAATCCTCTTATCGTATCGGTTTCTTCGCCTTCGAAAGCGATTTTCGGCGTAAAACCGGCCTCCAGACAGGCATGCCAAACAATCGGTCGCAGCGAATAGCCCTTGCTGAACAAAATGAACTTCTCATCCTTGAGTTGGCTTAGCTTGATGCTTTGCTCGCCAGCCAATGGATGCCCCGGCGGAAGAATGCCTACCAAATCCTCCGTCAACACCACATTGCCGGTGACTTGATCATGATTTTCTGGAAATGGAGAGATAAAAGCTAAATCAATTTCCCCGGATACGACATCGCGAATTAATGTAGGATAAGTGCCTTGTCTAAAACGAAACTTCACATTGGGATACAGCTTGCGGAACTCCGCCACTACGCTGGGAATCATATGAATCCCCAGACTGTTCGGGAATCCTAAACGGATTTCCCCCTGCTCCGGATCAAGAAATTCGTGCACCTCGCTCACGGCCCGGTCGAGATCCTTAAGAATCATCTCCACTCGGCTGCAGAACAGTTGCCCAACGGCGGTGAGATGGAGATTCCTGCCCTTCTGCATAAACAAATTAACGCCAAGCTCCTGCTCGAGCTGGTGAATTTGCCGGCTTACCGCCGATTGGGCGACGTGCAGCTCCTCGGCAGCCTGAGTCACGTGCTCTTTTCTCGCCACTTTCACAAAATACTGCAGTTGTCTTAATTCCACGAATCTGATCGCTCCATTTCGCATGTGCTCGAACCTATTCTAAATTTAATGTACCATTTACACTCCTTAGGTTCAACGCCGTTTTAACAACCGGATAATCAACCCGTAGATAAAGAAACCACCAACGAGTCCGCCGAGATGAGCTGCCAGGTTGATCTGTGGAACCAACACCGAATAGATCACGCCGATAATGAGCAGGCTGTATAGCGTTTTACGCGAGCTTTCATCCATCAGATTTCGCTGCAGTAAAGCAATGTAGAGAAATGCGCCATAGACCCCATAGACGGCGCCTGAAGCCCCTACGGAGATATGAACATCCGCACCAACCTGATAGATTCCCATGCTGATGAGGTTCCCGACGAGCCCGCTCCCCAAATAGAGCAACGCGTATCGCCACCAACCCAACAGACGCTCCAGCGGCGGCGCAAACACCAGGATCGCAAAGGAATTCGAGAACAGGTGATCAAAGCCCCGGTGCAGGAACATGGAGGAGAACAATCGCCAGCTCTCGCCGGCTAATTCCGGAATATTGGTCAACGCTCCAAACTTGAGTAGTGTATAGGGATTCGTCGATCCTCCATTCACCGCCAACACGATAAACATGATGATGTTGGCAGCCAGGAGCAAGCAGGTCACGGGATAATACCGCAGATAACTTCTCCAGTTTTCGTATCTTATGAAAATCATCGGAACCTTCCTTTACCTTGGTTTTTCCTTATGTTGGACATTTTCTTTTCAAAACGATTATAATTAAATTTGAGTGAATAAATCCATCTGTCTAGGAGGAAATGAACATGGCCCAAGAACGCGCAAATGTAGCTACATTTAAAGGCAATCCGATCACGCTGATCGGCCCGGAACTCAAATTCGGCGATACGGCTCCCGATTTCCGCTTGAATAAAAACCTGCTTGAAGAAGCAACACTGCAGGACTACGCCGGCAAAATCAAGCTGATCAGCGTTGTACCTTCGCTCGATACGGGTGTCTGCGACGCGCAAACGCGCCGATTTAACCAAGAGGCCGCTGGCCTTGGCGAAGACGTGGTTATCCTGACCGTCAGCGCCGATCTTCCATTTGCCCAAGCCCGCTGGTGCGGTGCCGCCGGCGTTGATCGGGTGGTCACCTTGTCGGATTACAAAGACAATTCCTTCGGCAAAGCCTATGGCGTGCTGATCAAAGAGTTCGCGCTCGACATGCGTGCCGTGTTTGTACTGGATAAAGACAACAAAATCCAATACGTGGAAGTATTGAAGGAAATGACGGAGCATCCGGATTACGAAAAACCGGTAGCTGCCGTTAAAGCGCTGCTCTCTTAATTCCAGAGCCCAAACGAAAAGCGAGTAGGAGAGGATTCTCCCTGCTCGCTTTTTTTTGCGTTGCTTAACGAATTTTACAAGTTCGAGGACACTTTGTGAGCTGCCAGCTTCTTGTCCAACACCGAGAAGAGCTGGAGGATGTTGCGATAATTCGCGCCTAGGTCTCCCATCGATCCACGCGTCGCGGAATAAATATCAACCGCGCTTCGCACCGGGCCGGTGGATACGATCGATACGGTGATATCCATCACGCGCCCAAGGCTGGTCCGTTTCTCCAACGTAATCTCGCCAACGGACTGCACCTCGTGTAGAACTTTATAGCCGGGGATTTTCTTCAAAGTCGAGGAGACTTCCTCCCAGCATTTCTCTTTGGACAATGAATAATACCTGGTTTTGAGTTCGGGCACTTTCGCGCGGTCGCTGGTTCCTTCCTGGCTGCGGAAAATGCCGGTAAGTGTTCTCTTGAATGACAACGGTTCTTCCTCCTTCACGTTCCTGACCCCATTTGCATGGGTATGCGTTTTCTTAATTATTAGTTTAACATTCTTGGATGACAAACAAAAGCGAGCATGCGCATTTCGGCGCAAACAAAAAAAGCACCTTGTCCCTTTTCTTTATGAAAAGAGTACAAGGTGCCGCTCACATGTTTCATCATAGACCCGCCTATGCCGTCCGATTACATTATCTCGAACCTGCACCCGCAGGTGGGTGACCGCAGCGACGTTTTTGAAGTCCCCGCATCCAATGGATAGGGCCTTTCAGCCATGGCGCAATATAGGTCTCCCGAGATAACCGTCATTGGTTCAAAATAACAGAAATCGAAACGCACATCGCAGGACGTAAACCTATTATACGGCTTCGTTAAGCAATTGTAAACTCACCGGGCAAGGAAGATGATGGTAAAGTCAGGCCGTAAAGTCAATCCTTTTCCTTCTCCTCGCTTGTCGGCAAATCCAGGGCCAAATCCTCGTCGTCCTGTGCCGAATTGCTGACATTCGACGCATCTTCAGATTGGCGCATCCGCTCTACCTTCTCCTGTATCTTGTTGTAAGCAATATAGAAATTGTAGAACGCAACGAATGCGGTCAAGCTGCCAAAACCAAAGAAGATCAACCAGCCAAAGCGTAAGGTCAGAAACCCAAGTACGCCCGCACAAATGAGCGTGGACAAGGTTCGGAACGGCCGGAGAATGGTGAACAGGATTGCATTTTTGATCAGTTGAAACGCTCCAAGATGGTAATGTGCAACAAGCGAAAAGAAGTTAAACAAAGACAGGAACAGAATCAACAGGAAGAACAGCATCACCATGCCGATCATCTGCAGATTGTTCATCTGGTTCATGTAGACTTCATAATCCACGTACATAATCGCAAACAAAACCGTATAGAAAATGCCGCCGATCATGCTCTGCTTGTAGTTTTCCTTGTATCCTTTGAAATAGACTTTGATGATGCTCAAATCGCTTTCTCCCATCACCCATTTCCGAGTCACGGAAAATAAAGCGGCGGTTGCCGGAAACAGTGTAAACGGTGCCAATATACCCATAATCCAAATCGTCAACGTCTCCGGCTGAGGAGTCGGCGACTGCAGCACCAGCAACAGCTTCATCGCAAGTACGATCATAAACGGCGACGAACACAGCAGCCACAACAGGTTACTGCCGGCGATCCGCATAATCCATTCGGTGATTCTATAAAATCCACCCATAAAACCTTTGTATTCCAAGTAAAGATCTCCTCTCAAGCATTGTATAGTGCAATAGCTCTGCCTATATTAACTATACATGATTCGTCCAACTCGTTCCAGCGCCTAATTTGCTCTGCTTTGGGTAAGCGTCTAATCTAAGAGGGCCCCTGTGCCATAGTATATACCGTAACTTCAAAACTTCAACATCATCAAAGGAGGTTATCACATGTCCGGTGTAGGATATGGCGGAGGTTTCTGGACCTCTACGGGTACGATTCTGGTATTGTTCATTCTGCTCGTTATCGTGAGCCGTACGATCCTTCTGTAATGAACAAAAACGAAGAAGACGGAGATTCCTCCGTCTTCTTTTTGTTGAGATTATGACAGACTCACCTTAGTTGTCGAACGAAGGGTTGTCATTGTATTTGGAAGAAGGTCTGCGTTCTCCGCCCCCCGAACCGGTCCGTGGCTTGCGGTCAGAAGAACGGTAGGAGTCGCGTCCACCATCGCGGCTATAGCCTCCGCCTTTGTTGTAACCCCCGCGGCTGCCGCTTTGGGAATCGCGGCGGTAGCCCCCGCCTCCGCCTCCGCCCGTGCGGTTGCCGTAACCCGACGGCTTCCGTCCGCTGGAACGGATATCCGGATTGCGACGTTTGACGCGAATCGGTTCTTCCGGAGTCAGTTCAACATTGGTTTTCTCGTTCTTGTCCCCTGTAATCAGCTTGAATGCAGCTGCCAGCAGGTTCACCGAATCGTATTGCTCCAGCAATTGGATCGCGATGCCTTTATTTTCGTTCATTTCATTGTTCTCCACCAGCTCAATCAAACGCTCAGCAATAATGCGCTGTTTGCCTTCAATCGCTTCAGCGATGCTCGGCAGCGGCTTGCGGGCGATCTTATGGCGTGTAATCCGCTCGATAAAGCGCAGGTGATCGATTTCGCGCGGCGTCACAAAGGACCAAGCCGCCCCTTCTTTGCCGGCACGGCCGGTACGGCCGATCCGATGCACATAACTTTCCGGATCCTGCGGCAGGTCGAAGTTCACGACGTGGGTCACGCCGGATACGTCCAAACCACGTGCGGCTACGTCGGTTGCTACCAGCACGTCGATACTTCCGTCACGGAATTTACGCATCACGTTATCGCGCTGGTTCTGCGACAGGTCGCCGTGCAGACCATCGGCGGAATAGCCTTGTTTCTGCAAGGCTTCGGACAATTCGTCGACACGGCGTTTCGTCCGGCCGAACACGATCGCGAGCTCCGGCGATTCCATGTCAAGCAAACGGGTCAAAGCGTCGAATTTCTGGCGTTCTTGAACCTCGATGTACGCTTGGTCAATCAACGGGGCGCTAACTTGTTTCGGAATGACCGACACATGCTCCGGATCCTTCAGGAATTGTTGGGCTAACTTCTGGATATTCGCCGGCATCGTTGCGGAGAACAGCATGGTTTGACGCTCTTCAGGCACCAGCTTCAGGATCGATTGAATGTCCTCCATGAAGCCCATATCCAACATTTCGTCGGCTTCGTCGAGAACGACGGTTTGTACATCGTCAAGTTTAATCGTTTTCCGGTTAATGTGGTCAAGCAAACGGCCCGGTGTGCCGATAATAATTTGAGGCTTCTTCTTCAAAGCGCGAATTTGGCGTACGATGTCTTGTCCGCCGTAGATGGGAAGAGAACGCGTACCTTTAAAACGGGAGAGCTTACCGATTTCTTCGGCGACCTGAATGGCCAGCTCGCGGGTTGGCGTCATAATCAGTGCGACGATACGATCTTCTTCTTTAGGAATTTTGTTAATGAGCGGCAAGCCGAAGGCTGCGGTCTTTCCTGTCCCGGTTTGCGCCTGTCCGATCATGTCGCGCCCTGCCATAGCGATCGGGATCGATTTGGCCTGAATCGGCGTCGCTTCTTCAAATCCAAGTTCCGTAATGGCTTGCAATACTTTAGGCTCTAGGCCGAAATCTGTGAATGTGTTCAATGTATCATGCTCCTTCTATATAGTGGACATTCCACCGGCTTAACGGTATTCTTAAGTAGCGTTTAAAAGGTTGTTCAAAAAACATCTTTTGAACTTCAATTTAATCGTTTATAGGCTGTCCAATCCGCCTGTAAATTTTACATAGGTCTAGTCTGAAAACTGGAAAAGAGTACCTACTCAAGAACATCTCAAGTATTATAGCACAAAATATAAACGGAATACCAGCAAGCGGGTTGGGATACTTCCTTTATTTTCGTGAGGTGAAAGATTGTGTTTAAGGAAATTAGGAATGCAATAGTCATTGTGCTCGGGGCTGCCATGATCGCCGCGGGTTTTAATCTGTTCCTCGTACCGCTCCATTTGCTCAGCGGCGGAGTGTCCGGTTTGGCGATGCTGACCGCCTATTTTTCTCCGCTCAGCATCAGTACGATGTATCTGGCATATAACGTGCCGCTTTTAATCGCCGGATTATTCTTGCTGGGGAAACGGTTTATCGGTTTAAGCATCTTATCGGTTGCGACCACGACCTGGCTCATTGCCCTGATTCCGACACCGGACAAGCTTTTGTCATCGGATACGCTGCTCTCGGCAGTATTTGGCGGTGTGCTGGTGGGCATCGGCAGCGGCATCTCGTTCCGCGTCGGGGGCTCGTCCGGCGGATTCGACATTGTGGGTTCGATCGTAACCCGCTTTCGCGATTTTCCGGTCGGCAACGTCATTGTCGGACTTAACGGCATCGTCATTCTAGCGATGGGCTATCTGGAAGGGAATTGGGATCTGGCGTTGGCCTCGATGGTCTCCATCTATATTTCCGGCAAGGTCGTCGATCTGATCCATATCAGCCATATCAAAGTGACGTTGTTTATTATCACCGACAAAACGGAAGTGATGCTCGAGCGGCTATTGTCGCTGCCCCGCGGCGTGACATTGATCAAGACTCAGGGCGCTTTTTCCCATAAAGAAAAAGATATGCTGATGACCGTCACAACCCGTTATGAACTGGCGGAACTGCGGGAAATCATCAAACAAACCGATTCCAGCGCCTTCGTCAATATTGTGGAAACCGTCGGGGTAATGGGCTCGTTCCGCCGTCGTTAAGCGTTTTCCTGAAAGAAGCGGCCGTTTCCAATCGGCTGCTTCTTTGTTATAATAATCACAGCGGTTCCTTTGTAACTTCAAAGGGTTCAGCTTTACCCCGTATTTCACAGGCTTTTTGCTTTTCCGATTTAGGATTGATTCCGCAGTGAATGATTCTGAAAGGAAAGGGTGATGGATGTGGAAATGGAAATGGAAACGGTAAAACTGGAACAGATCGTTAAGAAGTGGTTTCCGGATATGTTGCTATTTCTGAACCAAAGGGAACTGAATTCGACGATCCTCCTCCGGGATGGCATGACCATCTTGGAACCGCAGGACGCGCTGGAGATTATTCAATTCAGCATCTGCGAGCATCAAAACCCGGCGTTTCTTCATTAAATATGTAACGCTTACAAGCACGACGGAGTCGTTTCTTTTGCTTCGGCAAAGGAAACGACTTTTTTGCGTTTTTTTCTTCTATGAATCTCTGAAACTTTTTACCAATTGTGACATTCCTGTTCCTTCTGAAGGCCGTTCTTCCGATATAATAAGTAGCGATTGCAAACAAGGGAGAGATATCATGAACATCATCTGGACACTACTACTTCTGGCCTTGAGTACAGGCAGTGGAGCAGCGCCGCAGGAGCAAGCCGCGGGGATGGAACCGGCGAACTCCATGATGGCATCCGTTACCCACACCTTCTCGGTGAATCTAGCGGAGGGGCGCCTGGACAATCCTATCAAACCATCCGATCTGAAAGAAGATCCTCAGGTCGACGCTCCCAAAGTCAAAGGCATTTATGTTACTGCATACAGTGCCGGGGGATCCCGTATGAGCCAACTGGTCGATCTCGTCGACAAGACCGAGCTGAACGCGATGGTGATCGATATCAAGGATGATCTGGGTTATATCACGTACAAGACGGATAACGCCGAGCTGAATAAATTGGGGAAACCGCAGCCATTCATCCGTGACATCGATGCATTAATGGCTCGCTTGCAGAAGCATGATATTTATCCGATCGCCCGAATCGTGGTGTTTAAGGATACGATTCTGGCCAAGAAGCATCCGGAGCTCTCGTTCCGTCACAAGGATGGATCCGTGTGGAGCAACGGCAAAGGCGACAGCTTTGTGAATCCCTACAGTAAAGAGGTTTGGGACTATAATATCGCCATCGCCAAGGAAGCGGCTAAGCTCGGCTTCAAGGAAATCCAATTTGACTACGTTCGGTTCCCCGAAGGCTTTGAGAAACGGGCGGATAGTCTGAGCTATACAAAAAGTGAGATGAGCCGCGTCGACGCCGTCTCCTCCTTCGTCAAGTATGCCAAAGATGAGCTCGAACCGTTAGGGATCCGGGTTTCGGTGGATATCTTCGGATACGCGGCATCGGTGCCAGCGGCCGAAGGAATTGGTCAGGATTTCGTGAAAATCTCCGACAATGTCGACGTGATTTGTCCGATGATCTATCCAAGCCATTACACAACCGGATGGTTTAATGCCAAGGATCCCGACAAAGCCCCTTATCAGACGATCAAGGGCGCGGTACAGGATACGCAAACAAAGCTTTCGGAGTTGGGAGAAAAGCAGCCGATTATCCGGCCTTGGATTCAGGACTTTACCGCCAGTTGGCTGGGAAGCGGACATTACATCAAATACGGCAAACATGAAGTGGAAGAACAAATCCGGGCGCTGAAGGAAATGAAGGTGGATGAGTTTCTGTTGTGGAACGCCTCCAACCGTTATACTTCCGGCGTCGCTTATGAATAATAATGCTGCAAAGCCATCAAACCCGGGCCTTTCTGCCCGGGTTTGGTTTCGCTTGAACGTAAAGTAACCCTTTGAGGATCGGAGATATGTCGGCTTATGAATCAAACATACACGTTAAAACAAAAATATGGGCAATTTTTACGCATTTTGATCCCCATCCTGGTCACCCAGGTGACGATGTCCCTGATGACCTTCTTCGATACGATGATGTCCGGCCATGCCAGTCCGGCTGACCTTGCGGGTACGGCCATCGGCTCAAGCCTTTGGATCCCGGTACAAACCGGACTTAGCGGTATCCTCATGGGCATCACGCCCATCGTTTCGCAATTGGTTGGCGGCGGTCAGAGTAACAAGGTCGGCTATCACGTCATCCAGGCAATATGGTTGTCGGTGGCTGTGAGCTTGGTCGTGCTGCTCGTCGGGGCATTCTCGATCTCTCCCCTGCTGAACACGATGGACCTGGAACCCAAGGTGCATCATGTCGCCTTCTATTTCCTAGTGGCGATTTCCACGGGAATTGTTCCGTTGTTCGGCTATATCGTACTGCGCTCGTTTATCGATGCGCTGGGACAAACCCGGATATCGATGATGATTACGCTGATCTCCCTCCCGCTAAACGTGGGCGCTGGATACTTGCTTATATTTGGACACGGCGGCTTCCCTCGTCTTGGCGGCATCGGTTCCGGAATCGCCACGGCCTTTACGTATTGGTGCATCTTTCTTATCGCTTTGTGGATCGTACATCGGCAAGAACCGTTCGCCTCATACGGCGTCTTTCGCAAGCTGCATCGCATCTCGCTGGCCAAATGGAGCGAACTGATGAAACTGGGTGTGCCGATCGGCTTCGCGATCTTCTTCGAGACGGCCGTTTTCGCCGCCGTAACGCTGCTGATGAGCCGATTCGACACGCTGACGATCGCTGCTCATCAAGCGGCGAACAATTTCGCCTCGACGCTATATATGATCCCGCTCAGCATCTGTCTGGCGCTAACGATCCTCGTCGGCTTCGAGACCGGCGCTTCCCGGCTGAAGGATGCCCGGCAATACGCGGCCCTTGGCATTGGGACTGCCGCGGCCTTGTCTTTGGCCACCGCCGTCCTGTTGCTGTTGTTCCGCCAAGGTGTCGCGCAGCTCTATTCGAGCGAACTCGAAGTCGTCTCGCTGATCAAGCACTTCCTGGTGTATGCGATCTTCTTCCAGATCTCGGATGCCATCGCCACGCCAACGCAAGGCGTGCTGCGTGGGTACAAGGACGTTAGCCCCGGCTTCTGGATCTCTCTGTTGGCCTATTGGGTCATCGGGCTGCCGTTTGGCTTCGTCCTAGCCAACTACACTCCGCAGGGCCCATACGGCTACTGGATTGGCCTCATTACCGGCCTAGCCGTAGCCGCCGTCCTGTTGCTGTATCGTCTGGTCGTGATCCAGCGTCGGTTTAGCAGCCGACAGATTCGTCCGGCGGATGCGCAATAAATGATGAGAAGCCCGTGACCGATGGAAGGTCACGGGCTTCTCTTTTTAACGCGGCATGCTGTCGGTTGCCACTACGTAGCCGGCCCCGGGCGCGATCCGTTTCTTCTCCACGATCGACAACTCCGTGACTGCGGGTGCGGGCAACACCTGCCGCTGCAAATGCCCCTCGGCTGCGGCAAATGCCTTCTCCTCTTCCTCGGCGGCGATGACGATCACGAATGCACCGGCGGAGGTTTCCGCCTCCAATCGATACAGATACATATGTACCTTCCCCCTTTATCAGCTATGCGTTCGATTGTAGCAGAAGCGGGAGGGTTCGCCTAGACTGAGCTTTTCCGCTCCGAACAAATTGATCATTTTGCCTAATTTGCAACATTTCCACCCGAAAAGGTAGAGGCTCCGCCATACTCCAGAACAACACGCCGAGCCGGGATTCCTCCCGGCTCGGCTCCTCTAACGATCTAACTCATCTATTTATTGCGACAAACGCGATGCCAGCTCGTACAGCTCCATGTTAAACGGCTTCTTCGTGCTGACAACCTTCTCGATGTCGGTCAAGATCATTTCGCCGCCAATCATGCCGCAGGCTTTGTTCGACTCGCCGGCGATCAGGCTGCGCACGGCGAAGTCGCCGAGGCGGCTGGCCAGGTTGCGGTCGAACGGCGTTGGCGATCCGCCGCGTTGGATATGACCCAACACGGTTGCACGCGGCTCCACGGAAGGCTGGCGTTGCTTGATCGCCTGCACCACGTCCTCGCCGCTGCCCACGCCTTCGGCTACGATCACGATACTGTGGCGTTTGCCTTTTTCAAAATTCTGCTTCATGCGGTCCGCTACTTCGTTCAGGTCAAACGGTACCTCTGGTACGAGGATCGTTTCCGCACCGGCAGCCAACCCGGCATGCAATGCGATGTCGCCGCAATGACGGCCCATCACTTCCACAACCGAAGCCCGTTCATGGGAGGACATCGTGTCACGCAGCTTGTTCACCGCATCCACCACGATGCTCACCGCCGTATCGAAACCGATGGTGTAATCCGTAAAGGAGATGTCATTGTCGATGGTCCCTGGCAGCCCCATCGTTTTGATACCGAGCTTGCTCAGCTTCTCAGCACCTTGATAAGAACCGTCGCCGCCGATAACGACCAGACCATCGATCCCGTGTTCGCGCAGAATCTCCGCGCCCCGTTGTTGGCCTTCCGGCGTTTTGAACTCCAGGCAACGTGCGGATTGGAGAATCGTCCCCCCACGTTGAATGATATCGCCGACGCTGCGGATGTCCATTTGAAAAATATCATTGTTGAGCAAACCTTGATATCCGCGTTGAATGCCGTACACTTCCAGGCCGTAGAACAACCCGCTTCGTACAACGGCGCGTAAGGCCGCGTTCATGCCCTGGGAGTCTCCTCCGCTGGTAAGGACTGCGATTTTTTTAACTGCTGACATGATAATTCCTCCTAATTCGGTTGTAAGTAAAGTTAGCATTGCTCCAGTTTTCTAAAGATGCTTGCGAATCCACAGGCTGTTAGCGAAGAAGAACAACCGCATAAGCGGGCTTCGCCGCATCAACCGTTTGGATACCTCGCGAATTTCGTCCTGCTGGCTGACCTTCGGGTCGGATAAATAGAGGGCCAGCAAGCCTTCAATGATCATCCTATGAAACGAGGAAGCGGGCAACTTCCGAATATCCTGCCGCGCTCCCTCGACGATCAACGTAATTCGGCCCAACATCGTTTCCTTGCTATCGTAGTAACTGCAAAAGTTCAAATCCCCGCCAAGCTCATCTTCCGCTTGATCGATCAGATAGTCCAACATAATATGTAGCCCGCAAACATACGGAAAATAAGCGTCGTGGATCGTTTTTGCGCTTTTCTCGTCCAACCCGTCGTGACTTGCCGCCAAGAACAACATAAACACCCCGAGAGTTGAACCCGTCGCTGCCGCGAACTCGTTCCATCGCAATTGCGGCGCACGATACTCGTGGTTCGCCCACCAGCTTAGCAGCTTAGCCTCGCGCTCCTGCGGGTCGATGTGCTTGTACACCTGCAGATCCGTATAAAGTCCTACAAGGTCAACGATGTACGGCATCGCCGCCGGGTATCCGCGGAGCTCATCGATGTTCGCTTGGCAAGTCCCAACCAGCCGGTGCAGATAACCACCATCGTCCTGCTCCTCGCGAAGGGCATAGTAGTTCCGCAGCGCCGCATCAGGGTCTACCGCATCCAGCATACTCTGGTGCAAGAGTCGGAAATCCTCAGGGTCCTTGGAAGTGCTTCGGTCGCATAAATTGTCCAAATAATCGCTGATGGTTTGGAACGCAACGATGAGAGGGATCAATACGTGGCGCATCCGCAAGTTTGCGGCCGCATATACGGCACCGCCCTGGCAATGGAACTCTTTCGTGGCGATGCTGGCCAAAGCTTGCCGCCGCAGCTCAGGATCGGGGATCTCCTCGGCATCCTTCCTCCAACGATCCAGTTCCTGACGGACATCCGGCAAAATAAACTTATAAACCCGACTCATCAGCCGGATCGGCTCCTTCGGGAATTGGTTTCGGCTTTGCTCAAGTTCAATCAATGGCCTGCCTCCACTGCGTTGTTAAAAAACGGCCTTTCTGAAAACCATTCTATATTATAATATGATCCAACTTTTAGCACAAATAAACAAAATCACAAATGCCTTTTGACGGAGGGCTCATCCTGGGTTGTCCGGTACCAAATATGCAGATCGTTAATTCGGCTGGCCAGCTCGGCGATTTCGCCGTTGAGACGACAGCTGCGCTCGAAATCGGACTCATTACTCATCTCGCCCAGCATGTGCTCAATCGACCGTTCCAGCACCATGACTTTGCTTGGAATCCGTCCGCGGATCTCTTCCCAATAGGCGATCATCGCCAGCCGTTCCTCCCGCTCGTATTCGTCAAAGGGACGCTCCAGCACCGGCACGTGAATGCCCAGGCGCTCATCGTAAACAAAACAATCCTTCATGGCGATAACCTCCTAGAGATCAGTATAAGGGTTTTACATAAACGGAGCGTAAATTTGTTGCCGCCGAACCTCTTAATTTCTGGTATACTTGCAAGCATACTAACCATAACCGCACTAAGCGCACAATGATCTGACTGCAGAAACGGAGTACAGAACCCCATGAATCGGAAAACTACGGTCAGCCCCGAAATCGGATGGCTACGAGCCTTTACCTTTACAATATACGGAACAAGTGTCCTTGTTTCCTCCTATTTCCCACTATTTTACGCCCAGCTTGGATTTTCGACCAGCCAAATCGGTTTGCTATACGCCCTAGGCCCCATGATTTCGCTTGTCTCCAATTTACTGTGGAGTATAGCCAGCGACCGTTACCAAACGATTAAGAAGATCCTGCTCATCTTGCTGGTCGGCCAAATCGCGTTGACGTTTATCTTATCCGCCTCCACCTCATTTTCTATCATCATGGCGGTTATAACCGTATTTTACTTCTTCTTCTATCCGGTCTTCCCGTTGTCCGACACCATCGTGATCTCTACGGCCAAGCAGCACGGCATCCATTTCATCTCCATCCGCCTGTTTGGTTCGTTCGGATACGCCTTCTTTGCCTTACTTATCGGTTACGTTTTGACCCGGGTAGGCTCCTCAAACACGATGTGGGTATCGATCGCGATCGCCGGACTCGCGCTGGGGTTCATCCTGTTCGTGAAGGACCAGCCTACATCCGTAGCCAAGATGGACCTGTCGGGCATTTGGGCGATCCTGCGTCAAAAAGAGCTTCTTTGGTTCTTCGGCTGCGTCTTCTGCCTGGCCATTGGCATGCGGATGAACGAAGCGTTTATCTCGATCAGCCTGAAGGAGCTCGGCGCGAGCGAAAATCTCATCGGCTGGGCGATGCTCGCCTCGTCGCTGTCGGAAATCCCTGTGTTCATCTACCTCAGCTTCCATGGGGAAAAATATAAGGAACTGCCGCTCCTACTGCTAGCCAGCCTGCTGTTCGCCGTCCGGTTCCTGTTGATGGGACTAACCGGATCCGCCTACGGCATCCTCGCCATCCAGGCGATGCACGGCGTAACGTTCGGCATCTTCTATGTCACGGCCATCCGCATGCTCACCCGGCTGATCCCCGATGAATTCCGGGCGACCGGCATGGCCTTGTACACCATCGTATGGTCCAGCTTGGCCGGGCTTCTTAGCGGCACCTTCGGCGGTGTGATGTTCGAACAGCTTGGCCGCCAGCCGTTCTACCTGACCGCGATGGGCGCGGCAGCGGTCGCGTTCATCGGGTTCGGTAGCCGATATTTCCAGAAGGGGCCGGGAGCGAACAGTCCCTCGAAATTCGAACATAAGGCTTAGCTTAAGAAATGGAAAATTCGATACGATGTTGAATTATATTCGATTTTTCATATCCAATTTTCCGCTGAAGCCCAAAAAAGCAATTTCTATTCGATATTTCATATAGAATTCCGACCACCGTCTTCCTTGAACACAATTCTATATGAAATTTCATACTCATTCTGCCGAAATCGCCTGAAATGTCGACTTCTATTCGATATTTCATATACATTACTCGCTTAAGCTTTTTCGGTACCCGGATTGGTCAACTGAGTCCACGCTATGCGGATCTCCCTCCCCAAATATGGCTTTCTCATTCACCAGGCCCTACTCTAACTCTATCTCTGTTCAAAGGACATATCTTCCTATATAATAGTTACTATCAGATGATAGTACCTGGTATTAAATATGAAGAAGCAGGTGAAAACGCATGGATTTCGCTTTGTTCCGGGACACCTTAAAAACCCGCCGCAGTATCCGGGAATTTACCGAAGAAACCGTCAGCCTCGCCGATATTGAGGATCTCATCGATTGCGCCCGTTATGCGCCCAGCGACACGAATTCGCAAACCTGGGAATTCATCGTCGTTACGAACACCGATAAAATCAAACAAATCGAGGACTTCACCTGGGAGAGCCTGCATGAAACCGCAGCGCGCGCCGCGGAGCAAGGGCTGGAACGGGAAGCCAAGCTATTGGTGAAGTCATTTGGCCCTTACGCTACCGCCTTTTCCGGTGCGCCGGCGTTAATCGTGTGCTTGTCCACCCCGTACACGTCCAAGTTCCGGGAAAGAATTTTTGACCCGATTGCCTTCGTGGCTCCCGAGGTTTGGGAAGAGGAAGGACTGAAGAGCAGCTGTCTAGCCGCCCAGAACCTGATGCTCGCCGCGCATGCCAAAGGCCTGGCCACTTGCCCGATGACCGGTCCGGTGCTGCTGGCGGAAAAGAAGCTGCGCGAATTCCTCGACATCCCCGCCAACCGTGGAGTGAACATGGTGATCGCGCTGGGTCATCCGGCGATTTCGCCGAAGCCGGTGCCCCGCAAGGAAATCGCTGATATTTTGCGGATCGTCGATTAATCGATAACCCAAAGAGGCTCCTTTCAGCTTGATGCTGGAAGGAACCTCTTTTTTTGTTGCGCTTAGGACAAACGACCGTAAGCCCTCAGTATTTTCAAATTTTCCACGGTAAGCCAGCCGCGCCATTCCTGCTCGGCAGCCGGGCTCGTCCCCGGAAACGTAAGCGCCCAACCGCCATCTTCCTGCTGCGTGCTCAGCATCCAATCCAAATGCCGCTGCACCTCCTGATCCGAGACAAGCTTGGCCGCATAACTATCCGGCGTTGGCGCGTAGTCCAGCACTTTGTGGACGTACCCTTCGGCCAAGGGATTGGTTTCGATTCCGCTTGGACCTGTCAGCCATTCATCCAACCTAGATAGATGCATGGCCGCCCGCTCGCGGTCGGGAACATGCTGCAAGAAGGAGATCCACTGGGCAGCATCGTGATAATCTCCGGGCAGTCCCTGTTCGACGTGGTTCCACAAAAAGTCGATATGTCTTTGAAACCATTCCTCGCGAATGATATCCGTACGTTCCTGCTGCTCCAGCAACATGCCCACGATACTTCCGGTCGGGTTGATGGAAGGAACCCCGTCCTGTTCAGTGACCCACCATGGCGCATGCGGATATCGGTTCACTTCCGTCGTTGCCCGCGGCAGGCCGCCGCCCGGAAGCGTGATGCTGCGCAAATATCGGATCACCCCGTCCAGCAGATCCGATCCAAAACCGCCGACCTCACGCATCACCAACAACGCCGTTTCAGTGGCCACCGGCTGGCTGTGCGGGCCGCGCATATCCGCCTCAAGCGCATGGCCGAAGCCGCCATCCTCGTTCTGGTACGGTCGAAGCGCACCCAGCACCTCCTCCGCAGTCCCTCCATCAAAATGATAAGCAAACCGTTTGCGATCCAACAACCGGGCATTCGAATAAATGAAAGTTGCGGCCCGTTCCAACACTCCCCGTTCACTCATAACCCTCTTCCTCCTCGCCAATTAAGCTTCGAATATCCACTCGGGATTCCAGACAACCTCCCACAAATGTCCGTCCGGATCTTGAAAATACCCTGAGTACCCGCCCCAGAACGTATCATGGGGAGGAACGGCAATCTTGGCCCCTGCCGCTTCAGCTTGCTCCATGACCTGATCCACTTCCGATTTGCTCGCCACATTGTGGCCTAGCGTAAACTCCGTGGAGCTTGGAGCATGCACGATAAGGCCGGTATCATGCGCGATACTTTCCCGTTTCCACAACGCCAGCTTCAGTCCCGCCTGCAAATCGAAAAAGGCGACGGCCCCGTGCTCGAACTCCTGGCCCACGATCCCGTCGGTCGCCCAGCCGAGTCCATCCCGGTAAAATCGCAGCGCCCTTTCCAAATCCTCCACACCGATCGTTAACACCGTCATTCTAGGTTTCATCATTCTTGCTCCCTCCAGTCTTCTCGTATCCTACGTCCGTCTCACGGGCCGGAGTAACCCGGCCTGTCCGGTACAGCTCGGCCAGCTCCGCAGCCCGCTGATGAAGCTCCTCGCGCAGAGCCAAAGGCTCAAGCACTTCCGCATCATGACCTAAACTGAAGAAATGCGATACGGCCCAATCCCATTCCGAGCCTGGCAGGATGCAATCGAGTCGCCATTCTTCCTCTCCTATTTGGTGCACCTCCTGGCCAAAATGCGGATCCTGCTCCGCCAGCAGTGAGCCCCGGTACGTCAGTTTTACAAGGAGTCGGAAGTCCTCCCTTGGGGCCCGTGTTAGGGGTTGCCTCTGCATGGCGGCCTCTCCCCTTCCCGCACCCGCATCCGGTGGGGGAGACGTCTCGTCGACCTCTACGAACCGGTCGACGCGGAACGTTCGCTTCTCGCCGTGCGCAAGCGACTCGGCTTCGCAATACCAGAACCCGTGCGCAGCGTACACGCGCAAAGGTTTCAGCGTCAGCTGCCGGCGATAATTCACCGAGCGATACTCCGCTCGGATCCACTGCCCGCCGGCGGCATAAGCCATCAAGGCGCTGAGGAACGGCGCCTGGGTCCCGCGCTCCGGCACCTCCATCTCCACGTGCCGGAGCAATGGAGCTATTTGCCCTAGCATCTGCTCGGGCAAAGCGGAGCGGATCTTGTCGGCGACGGTCCATTTCGCCTCGCGGAAGGGACTGCCGCTGTATTTGCCCATGCCGTCCAAGGCCAGCAGGACGGTCAGGGCCTCGCCGGCGTCAAGCTGCAGCGGCGGCAGCCGGAAGCCGTCCATGAGGCGGAAGCCGCCGCCAGGGCCTGAGAGCGCATACAACGGAATGCCGATCTCAGCCAGAGCCTGCATATCGCGGAGCACCGTCCGCTTGGACACCTCCAGCTTGTCAGCCAAGGACTGAGCCGTCTCCGGCCGCTGCTGCAACGCTATCACGATCGCCATCATCCGATCCATCCGCTTCATCGCTTACGTCCCCTCCCGTTAATTCCACTTTAACAAAGCAATGGTGACAACAGAATGTCACCCATTATCCTATGTATACAAAAAAACACAGCCCTATAAAGAGCTGTGCCTTTCATTATCGCGCTTGGAACCAAACTTTATAAGTGATCCGTTAAACGGAAGTGATCTTATAATTTGATTACATTAGCAGCTTGAGGACCACGGTTACCGTCAGTGATTTCGAACTCAACGGCTTGGCCTTCTTCTAGAGTTTTGAATCCGTCGCCTTGAATTGCGGAGAAGTGTACGAATACGTCTTCGCCACCTTCAACTTGGATGAAGCCATAGCCTTTTTCTGCGTTAAACCATTTAACTGTACCTTTCAAATGAACAACCTCCTAAAAATAATCGTCATCTTTGACGAATACCCATATTATACTCTATGCCCAACGACAATGCAACGTGTCAGTTCGCCCAAACTTTACGGTCCAAAACCCGCGCTAGAACGTACGGTTTCATTTGCTTTCCTCGGGGGCGTGAGTTATCATTTTACATAAAATATTACCATTAATCCGCGGGTTTCATACCTGCAAACCGAAGCCAAAGATTGGAGAACGCCTGAGATGATCAAAAAGCACGAGATATACAAAAAAGACAAATGGAACATGATGACGGTAGAGGTTCAAGGCAAGTACATCGTACTCCGTGAAATTTCCGACCAGTGGGGCGAGGAGTCGCATACGTTCCTTAGCCGTCCCGCGCTCATGGATTGGGTGAAACGCCGGTTTCCCAAGGAGGAATACGCGGGTAACGAGGCGGAATGGGATGATATCATGAACGCCTTTAAGCAGGTTTAACCCGTCCCTCCGGACCATTCCAGTACGAAACGGAGTATTAATTATGATGGATAGTTCCAACCTTCTTATTTTTATCATCTGCGCGTTTGCGCTAGGCGTCGTGGTTGTCCTAAACAAGGATCGCCTGCAGCCTCGCCTTCGGCGCGGCCTGGCCCTAGCCTCCGTCATTATGATCGCGGTGGCGTTTGGGCTGATGATTTACAGCTTCCTTGCCTGACAATTCCCTATATTTCCTGCAGCAGACGGCCATACTAGGAAAATGCCCAAAGCCAACTGGATCATGAGATCCAGCTTAACATCGGGCTCCCGACACGAATAAGGGAGGTTTTCCGGTATGAGACACAAGCGCACCCCACGTGCGATTCCCCTGCTGTTGACCGGTTGCCTTCTGGCAGCCGCATTCCCAGGCAGCGCCGCGATTGGTCAGCCTGCCTCATCATCTTACCCAACCCAAAGGAGGATTCCGATGAGCACCGTATTGAAACGTTCAGAGGTACCACAGGAGAATACGTGGAAGCTGCAAGATTTGTTTTCCGACCAAGCCGCTTGGGACAAATCGTACAACGATCTTAAGACGCTGAAAGACAAAGCCGCCGAATTCGAAGGCAAGCTCACCAATGCGGAGAGCATCAAAGCCGTATTCGAGCTGGAAGACGAGTTATCGTTGCAAATTGAGCGGCTTTACGTTTACGCCCATCTCAATCACGACGAGGATACAACGAACCCTACATATCAGGCCCTTGTGCAAAAAGCCAAGAAATTAAGCGTGGAAGTCAGCGAGGCCTTGTCTTTTATTACCCCGGAAATTCTGGCTTTGTCGGAGCAGGAGCTCGACAAGCTGATTCAAGATCCTGCCCTTGCGGACTACAAGTTCACCTTGCAGGAAATCAAACGCGAGAAAGCGCATGTGCTGAGCAAAACGGAAGAAGCGCTGCTCGCCCAGGTTGGCAATTTGTCGCAAGCGCCGCAGCAAATTTTTGGCATGATCAACAATGCCGATATGAAATTCCCGAAAATCAAGGACGAAAACGGGAACGAAGTAGATTTAACCCACGGCAGCTACATTCAGTTCCTGGAGAACCCCAACCGCGAAGTACGCGAGCGGGCATTCAAAGCCGTTTACGAAACCTATCGTAAGCAAAAAAATACCATCGCCTCCACGCTGAGCGCGAATGTGAATAAGAACATGTTCTATTCGCGGGTCCGCAAATACCCTTCTGTGCTGGAAATGTCCCTATATGGCGACAACATTCCGAAGGAAGTGTATACGAACCTGATCGATGCCGTCCATGAGAGCTTGCCGCTCCTGCAACGCTATATGAAGCTGCGCAAGAAGCTATTAGGCGTCGACGAACTTCATATGTATGACCTGTTCGCCCCGTTAGTCGAGGAATACAAGTGGGATATCACTTATGATGATGCGAAGAGCATGGTCGAGGAAGGCCTTCAGCCGCTGGGTGAGGATTACCTGAAGGTGCTGCGCGAGGGCTTCGAGAACCGCTGGATCGACGTGTACGAGAACGAAGGCAAACGTACCGGCGCATACAGCTGGGGCGCCTACGGCACCCATCCTTACGTGCTGCTCAACCACAAGGACAATCTGAACAGCATGTTCACGTTGGCGCATGAGATGGGCCACGCGCTGCATTCTTATTTTTCGGACGAAGCTTTGAAATACCGGGACGCTCAATACACCATCTTCCTGGCCGAGGTCGCTTCGACGACCAATGAAGCGCTGTTAATGGATTACTTATTGAAAAAATCAACCGATCCGAAGCAAAAGCTGTACCTGCTGACCTACTACGCCGATCAGTTCCGGACGACGTTATTCCGGCAAACGATGTTCGCCGAATTCGAGAAGCTCATCCACGAGCGCGCCGAAGCCGGAGAATCGCTGACGCCGCAAGAGCTGTCTGAGATTTACTACAAGTTGAACATAAAATACCACGGTAAAGACATGGTCGTTGACCAAGATATCGAAATGGAATGGGCACGTATCCCCCATTTCTATACGAGCTTTTACGTGTATAAGTACGCTACCGGTTTTTCCGCAGCGACGAGCTTCTCTAAACAAATCCTTGAAGATGGCAAGCCGGCGGTTGAGCGTTACCTCGGTTTCCTGAAGAGCGGTGGCAGCGACTACTCGATTAATATTCTGAAAAAAGCCGGTGTCGACATGTCCTCGCCGGAGCCGATCCGCGAAGCGATGAGCGTGTTCGAGAACGTCATCGAGCAAATGGAACAATTGACGAAGTAACCTAGGCTAAAGGCTTCCACAAAATCCCTTGCCCCAAGCGGACAAGGGATTTTATACTGTTCTAGAAGGAGGTGTACCCTCATGAAAATTCAATGGTCCTTGATTTTAGCTCTGATCTTCGCCTTGATTACCGCTGTGTTTGCCGTGATCAACGTCGACCCGGTCCAGGTGAATCTGCTGTTTGGCTCGGTCAGCTTCCCGCTGATTTTGCTGATTCTCGGCAGTACGCTGCTCGGCGGCATTATCGTCGGGTCGTTTGGCATATACCGCGGTTACCGGCTGCAACGCGAAGTCAAAGGCTTGCATGCCAAGCTTGTACATATCCAAGAAGCAACCGGCTATGTCTTCCCGGAACCAGAGAAAACGGAACGCGGCAAGAAGAAGAGAACTGCCGATACCGACACGGAGACCGGAAATGGTACCGAGTCGGCAGAGGATTCTAACCAGCCGTAATCTGTTATGGAGCACCACGGACTAAACCCCTGAAGGAGGTTTCCCATGAATATTCAACCAAATGAAACCTATATGTTAAATTTACTGAAAACCTTGCTGGATACGCCAAGCCCAAGCGGGTTCACGCGTGGGATCATGTCGCTGATTGAGCGTGAAGCCGAAGCGCTGGGCGTGCCTTGCAGCTTTAACGAAAAGGGCGGTGCGATCTTGACTCTGCCCGGCCGTGATTCCTCCCGGCGCATCGCCCTCAGCGCCCATGTTGATACGCTCGGCGCCATGGTGCGCGCCATCCGCTCGAACGGGACGCTGGCAATCACATCCGTTGGCGGATTTATGATGCACAGTATCGAGAACGAATACTGCCAGATCCACACCCGCAGCGGCCAGGTCTTTACCGGCACAATCCTGTCGACCCATCCTTCCGTTCACGTGTACAGCGATGCGCGTGACTTCAAACGCGAGGAGAAGAACATGGAGGTGCGGATCGACGAGCTCGTGGAGAACAAAGACGACGTATTGAAGCTAGGCATTGCCGTTGGCGACTTCATTTCGTTTGATGCCCGTGCCGTAATGACACCCAGCGGATACATCAAGTCCCGCCATCTGGACGACAAAGCCAGCGTGGCTGCTCTGTTCGGCCTGATGGAATCGAGCCGCCGAGAAGCCTGGACGCCGCGGCACGACCTCGTCTTCCTTATCTCCAACTATGAAGAAGTTGGGCATGGCGCCTCCTGGATCCCGGACGGCGTGAATGAAATGATCGCCGTCGACATGGGCGCGATGGGCGATGATTTGAGTTGCAAAGAGACCGATGTCTCCATTTGCGCCAAGGACTCCACCGGCCCTTACGACTATGACATGACCAGCCGGTTGATCGAGCTCGCCCGTGGCCTTGGCATCCCTCATGCGGTCGATATTTATCCGCACTACGGTTCCGATGCCTCGGCAGCGTTGCACGGTGGTCACAATATTCGCGCCGCATTGATCGGGCCGGGCGTGCATGCTTCGCATGCCATGGAACGGACCCATAAACAGGCGGTCATCAATACAACCCGCCTGTTGGCCGCGTATGTGGCCGATTAATTGGCGGCGCTGGGGGATCGCCACGGCTTCGGCTGGGGCGATCTTTCTCGGTATCCTGCTGATGATCGGCTGGGGCAGCCGCTATTTGCTCCCCCATCATTATGAATATCATAAGCTTACTGCGGTGAACGGCGTCAAGCTGCATGTCTTGGTCGTCGATCCGGAACGGATTGAGCTCCGAGCGGCGGATCAACCACTAGGGCGTTACCGCGTGTACGGCATCAACGGCGGTTTTTTCTACAACGATGCCGTATTGTCGATCGCGGTGAACAATGACCAGCCGATTCAAGGCACGGCTGGCGCTTACGGCTCCGGCTGGTACAACGCCAAATACGCCCGCGGCACGCTCGTATGGGACGGCGCCACAGGCGGCTTCTCGGTCCAGGTGGCTTCCGCCGCAGACGAGCTTTCCGTCACGGATCGCTCTCGCTATTTCGCTCAAGGCGGCGTTAGCATGAAACTACAGGATGCTGCCGGCTGGCGAGCGGCGGTTGAGGCGGAGCATCTGCCAAATCCGGATGAAGACCGGCTCCGCTCCGGTCTCGCCTATGATGCGGACGGTCAGCTATGGCTGATCGTCACGCCTACGCGCTGCACGGCCGAAGCGTTCCGCAGCGCCGTCAAGGCGACGCTCGCGGACGGCCAGCTCGTCGATGGCATCTTCCTTGACGGCGACGGTTCGGCGCAGCTCAACGCTACCGAAACCAAGCTGAACGGAGATTCCCGCGATTTGCGGCAGATTATTGTGATAAGGTGAACGAAAAAGACGCCGTGTGGCGGTGTCCTCGGTAGGTATCCTTGATGTCCCTCTTATGCTGCCTTTGCGCGATTATCCCTTTTATTCAGGGGGACAGGGGCCCAGAGTGAGGGCGAACTCTTCTCCAGTTCTTAGAGATATCTGATCAAAGGGGATAATCGTGTAAAGCCTCGAATTATATACTTTTCGATATCTTAATAAAAACGCCTATTCGTTATAAATAAACGAATAGGCGTTTTCACTTATGTCCTCTTATGTAGATTTTTATGCGCCACCATTTTGACCAAAGGCAGTGAAAATTGGTTGATCAACATTAATCGTACCGGGAGTAGTAAAGATTAAAGAAAAAAGAACCGCTAAAACAACAACGACTTTAGATTTCATAAACTCCTTTTCACCTCACATACGATATTCTTATACTTCTCACATATATCTATTGTAGCAAACTGCCTATGATGTTCTAATAATATCATAAAATCAAGAAGTGTTTCCTTATTATTCATTTTAACTGAATTCTCAAGTCCTTGCATCAAATAATTAAACCCCAATGTGAAATCATTTTGGTGTAGATAGTAATAAGTCAGATCGTACAGAAATTGATTGTACTTATCAAGTAGAACCTGGTCTTTATACAAGTCGTTAGTTTGTTTACGGTTTATGTATGCTTCGATCTCCGAATTAAATTGAAGTAATATATGATCTACATCAATATGGTGTCGGTTAGCTGCAGACATAACGTTTGAAATCGACGATATTACTTCATCAGGATTTTCTATCATAAATGATACGTAATCGGAAAGATATTCAATTTCACCGCTCATGAGTCGATTGACATAGATATTGGCACTCGACCATTTTTGAAATAACCTTAACCAATATAGAGTATCCTCGTCCTCTTCCTGTACCCAACTTAAATCGGCATATTGATAAGTGTATTCCAAAGCTTTAGCATAGTCTTCTCTACCCTCATATACTTCTGCACACAATAATTTGGCATAAACAATGTATACAAACATCGGTCTGCTAAGGCGACGTTGCATTTCGTGAAATTCTTTTTCCGAGCGTCTGGTACTGAAATAGAGGAGGCGCGCCTTACGTTCCATCTCGAGAGCTAAAACCTCAAGCCGATCCCAATTACGAAGTGAACGGAATAAGTTAGCCAAATCCTTGAGCGCATCCAGCTGCAGAACTTCATCCAACCGATCCACATAAGGTTCGAACTGATAGGCGATTTTGAGGTTATGGGCCTGGTCCGTTCCGATTCGGATCTTGAACAGGCGATACTGGCATACCGCGAGCCGCTCGGAATATTGCCTGGTTTCGCTCATCGCCACATTCTCATACAGGATTTCTGCGGCAGCGTACAGCCCTTTCTCATAAAACTCCTCCGCCAGTTCAAATAACGAGGTGGAGTACATCAAATTATCCATAAGTAAGCTAATCGTTCTTCGTATACAATCCAGCTTGTCCAGTTCGGCGCATTTACGTAGGAAAGGGCCCACTCTCCGCCAGTCGGGATTCCTCTCCTGAAGATAATCATGAATGTAATTCTCGTAATAATGTCCTATGGGTACGCCCATGATCTCCGAAATCCGGTCCAAGTGATCCATGGTTAAGGTTCGGTTCCCGTTCAGCAAATAACTCAGCGTTCCCACGTTAATATTTAACCTCATCGAGAATTGACTCAGATTCAATTCATTGTCTTTCATAAAGGAATGAACTTCCTCCAGGATCGTCGATGTACTCATTCGTTATCACCACACATTCCTTTGATACACGAGGTCTGGAATTATATGTATAAAGTTAATATATCTTCTTTTCATACTGCGGTCAATTAACATTCTAAAGCTGATGAAATATAGAAGCCCTTGCCCTCTCCGTTTGAGGAGAGGGCAAGGGCTTGCTTGCTTGCTTACCCTAACTTGCGTTTAAATGCTCTGCTCGCAAAGATGTACGCGAGGAACATGATTCCGCAGCACCAGCCAAGCGCGATCCAAATCTCGTTCCCCACCGTACCTCCGTAGAGAAGGGTACGAACGGCATTCACGATGGAGGTGACGGGCTGGTTCTCGGCGAATGCACGGATAACTTTAGGCATGGTTTCGGTAGGAACAAAAGCCGAGCTGATAAATGGAAGGAAAATCAGCGGGTACGAGTAGGCTGTCGCTCCTTCCATCGACTTCGCGGTTAATCCGGGAATAATCGACAACCAGGTCAGCGCCAGCGTGAACAGGCCAAGAATCCCAACTACCGCAAGCCAATCCAGGAGTGGAGCGCCCGAACGGAAGCCCATCAAGAGTGCGACAAGGAACACCACCACGAGAGTTAACGCATTGGAAAAGAGCGAGGTCAACACATGAGCCCACAGCACCGAAGAACGCTTGATCGGCATGGTGATGAAACGCGACATCAGCCCGCTTTTGATATCATTAAACAACCTTAAGGAAGTGTAAGCAACGCCGGAAGCGATCGCCATCAACAGGATTCCCGGCAACAAATAATTCACATAGTTGTTCGTACCTGAATCAATGGCTCCGCCAAAAACATAAACAAACAACAGCATCATCATAATCGGCGTGATCGCGACCGTGATGATCGTATCTGGGCTGCGCAGGATGTTGCGCATTAATCGACCGAGCAATACCCCTGTTTTGTTCTTCATTTATTTCTCCTCCTTCTTGCCGATGATCGCGAGGAAGATTTCCTCCAAGCTCGGCTGCTTCTCGATATATTCTACTTTCGCCGGGGGGAACATCTCTTTGAGCTCTGCGAGCGTTCCGGTCGTAATGACCTTACCACCATGCAGGATGGCGATTCGATCCGCCAATTGTTCGGCTTCTTCTAGGTATTGGGTCGTCAGCAAGATGGTTGTACCGCTCCCTGCGAGCTCTTTGACGGTATTCCACACCTCAATCCGAGCTTCGGGGTCAAGCCCTGTCGTCGGTTCGTCAAGAAAAATAACGGCCGGCGTACCGATCAAGCTCATGGCAATATCCAGCCTGCGTTTCATTCCCCCGGAGTATTTATCCGCCCGGAGGTTAGCGGCATCGTTTAGGCTGAATCTGGCAAGCAGACTGTCGGCAACTTGTGCCGGCTTCGGGACTCCGCGCAGCTTAGCGATCATCACCAGATTCTCCCGACCGGTAAGCATCCCGTCTAAAGCGGCGAATTGCCCCGTCAGGCTAATGGTTTGGCGAACCGAATCCGGCTGGCGCTTCACGTCTAAGCCACTGACCGTCGCTTCACCGTCATCCGCCTTCATCAGCGTCGATAGGATGTTAACGGTTGTCGTTTTCCCCGCTCCATTGGAGCCCAGCAACGCGAAAATTTCGCCGCGTCGCACCTCAAAATCCACTCCCTTCAAGACTTCCTTATCTTTAAATGATTTTTTAAGCCCTTTTACGGAAATCACTGCATTGCTCATCCTTTTTTCCTCCCATATTCAACTATTTAGTAGCACTGGTAACACGTATCACTTACTACCGAGTTAAAATGAAACTGAATAGCAAAGGTGAAAGTATCCATTCGGAACCAGCCATTCAGTCGGTTTGATCTACGATATGATCTGGCCTAGTTTTTATTTTTTTAATCGCTCCAGAATGCTTTGATTTAAATCTTCCCGATATTTAGCGAAGTAGGTCTTCGCATTGGTCACGAGGCCATCGGCAAACGACGCCACGTCTTCCCCGGTGATCTCCAGCACTTGTCTTCCTTCCGCCGCGCCGGCCTCAAACAAATCGATTAATTCGTATTGCATGTGCAGCATATCCATCCCGTTGCCCGCCGAGAAATTCCACATATAGTTTTGGATTTTCTTAAACACATACTGGTAATCCTCCGGCAAAGCATCCACCCTTGCCATCATCATCTTGTATTCTCTCTTATCGCCGATTAATTTTTTGAACATTTCCATCATGTTGCTTCTCCTCCTTTGGGTCGAATCTTCATGAGATGTTCCAATTAGCGTTCGGAATATCTTATGACACTAATTGGACTTCAAAGCGTTGATTTTTGACGATAGGAAATCCCATTTTTCCCAAAATAGATCAAGTTCTTGGCGCCCCGCCTGATTGAGGGTGTAGAATTTGCGCGGCGGCCCCATATCCGACGGTTTCTTTTCGATATTCACCAGGTTTTTCTTCTCTAATCGCACAAGGATGGTGTATACCGTCCCTTCCACCACTTCAGTAAATCCCAGATCGTTCAGGCGCCGGGTAATCTCGTAACCGTACGTTTCACGGCGGCTGATGATTTCCAGTACGCAACCTTCCAGCGAACCCTTCAGCATTTCAGTTAAATTTTCCATATTTTACACCCTTTTATTTCGTTTTGTCGGTCACCTTTTTCGTGGCCTTGTTCATTGCTTGGTTAACGGAGTCTTGATAAATATCGGCGTAAGTTTTTGAATCTTTGATCAGATCGTCGCAGAAAGCTGCCACATCATTCCCCGTGACTTCAAGGACGCCTTTCCCCAAGTGCGCGCCCTCTTCGAACAGATCAACAATCCCCGCAAGCAAGCCGAATCCGTCCATGAGTTCAGCGGGGCCAACCTTAAACAGATATTTCTGAATCTCGTTATAGACGATTTGATAATCCTGCGGAAGTGCTTTGACCCGCGCGACGTGGGCTCGCCATTCTTTTTTGCCTTGGAGCATTTGTTGAATATTCATGTTATCCCTCCAATTTTCCTAATTTTCTCGCGACATTTCGATTGAGCTGCTCGCGCCATTTGTCGCGAAGCGACTTTGCCCCTTCTTCGCCGGCTAGCGATGAACAGAAACCTTGGATATCGTCACCCAACACCTCATGAACGCGCTGACCGTCCGCCGCCGTTTCTTCGAGCCAACTAAGCGCTCCGTCAAGAATGGGCATGAGGTTGCGGCCGGTGAAATCGGAGTGTGCCCAAAGATTCGTTTTAATCTCCACCCATGCCGCTTGATAATCGGCCGGCAGCTTGTGGGCACGCGCCTCAAACCCTTTAAATTCCCTTGTCATGTCGTTGCCCGTAATTTTGTCCCAAAAATTCATGACGCTCTTCTCCTTTATCTCGAAAGTTCGGGGCAATGAAAGCCCACTATTCTGTCTGACTAATATTCTGTATAACTTAGTACCTGGGAAAAAGGAACCGAATAGCTTTCTGAGTACCTCACTCCCGCTATTCAGTATTGCTTATTACAGGTACATTGTAACACCGAGTAGCAGGGGTGTCAACTGGATTTCTCAATAAACTTTTCGCGGCTAGCGTACCCCGAATTTCCTTGTCCTTATTACATTTTTAATATTCGTGGGTTCCCGCCCGGTGATATGGTTTGAATATAAAGCTTTACGGTAAAAGTTTTTTTGTCTGGGGAGGGTAGGAATCGCGATGAAGGAGCATCAGGAAATGTGCATCGGAATCTGCGAGACGACATTGGATATCGCCCACAGCATGGGTCGGTTGTTTTTTAACGATGGGGAGCAGATATTGCCTAGCAAGTTTTTTATCTTACTCGCGGTTTACCGGAACGGTAAATCGACGGTAACCCAAATCGCCGAGCTGGTTGGTTTATCGTCCAGTGCCAATACGATCGCCATTAATAAAATGGTCAAGGAAGGATTGCTGGACCGGGTTCGGGATACCGTGGATAAACGCATCTGCTGGATCGATTTGACGGCGAACGGCCGCTTGGTCCTTGAAGAGATGATAGCCAAGCGCAACCATCTCTTTCAAACGATCCTCGGCGATTTTCCTGAGCAACAACTGCAGGTGTTTTTGCAGTCTTTGCTGACGATTCGGGATAAATTTGCCGTAGGAATTACGGAGACGGAGGAACATCATGTTGCTGCAGATCGGACTTGATATCGGATCCACCACGGCAAAAATCGTAGCATTGCGCGAAGGGCGCATCGTGCACCGGGCGTATGTCCGCCATTATTCGGATATCCGCAACGCAGTACCGGCATTATGGCGGGAAGTCATGGAGCGCTTTCCTAACGCGGAGGCCAGCCTTTGCATCAGCGGCTCGTCCGGGCTAAAGCTGGCGGAGTTGACCGGCATTCCGTTTCTGCAGGAGGTTGTCGCCTGCACGAAGGCGATTCAACGGCTGGCACCGGAAACGGATACTGCGATCGAGCTCGGCGGCGAGGACGCCAAGATCATCTATTTGCGCGGCGGCATTGATCAACGCATGAACAACGCCTGCGCTGGCGGAACCGGTGCGTTTATCGACCAAATGGCCGCGCTGCTGGAGACCGATCCGGCGGGGCTGGACGAATGGGCTGCCCGCTGCGAAACGATCTACCCGATCGCCTCCCGCTGCGGGGTGTTCGCCAAAACGGACGTCCAGCCGCTCCTGAACGAAGGAGCGCGTCGCGAGGATATCTCCGCCTCAATCTTTCAGAGCATCGTCACGCAGACGATCAGCGGGCTAGCCTGCGGGCGCCCGATCCGAGGCAAGGTGGCTTTTCTCGGCGGGCCGCTCACGTTCCTGCCGCAATTGCGGAAGCGTTTCATTGAAACTCTTCAGCTCGCGCCGGAAGATGTCGTGTTCCCGGACGATGCCCAATATTTCGTGGCGATCGGAGCCGCATTCCAAGGCTCCGGCCCTTTATCTCTCCCGCTCAGCGATTGGCTGGAGCGCATGGAGAATGCCGAATGGACGATTGCTCCTGACGGCGAGAACCGGCTTGCCCCCCTGTTCGCGGACGAACAGGAGTACACCGACTTCCGGAAGCGGCACGATGCGGCAAGCGCATCCCAAGCGGACTTGGCAAGCTATAGCGGTCCCTGCTTTCTCGGCATCGATGCCGGATCGACCACGACCAAGCTGGTATTGACCGGCGCTAAAGACCAAATTCTACATACGTTTTATCGTGGCAATAAAGGCAACCCGCTAGCTTCCCTAGCGGAAGCGCTGCAGGAGATGTATGCCCGGTTGCCGGAGAATGCGTATGTTGCTCGCGCCTGTGTTACGGGTTACGGCGAAAGCTTGATGAAGGCCGCGTTCCGCGTGGATGCCGGCGAGGTCGAGACGGTAGCCCACTATAAAGCGGCGGCCCGCTTTATGCCGGATGTCGACTTTATTCTCGATATCGGCGGCCAGGATATGAAATGTATCAAAATCCGCGGAGGTACAATCGACAGCTTGCTGCTAAATGAAGCCTGCTCGGCGGGCTGCGGTTCTTTTCTCGAGAGTTTTGCCGGGGCGCTTGGGCTGGGTATCGAAGAGTTTGCCTCCGCCGCCCTGGAGTCGGTCCATCCGGTGGATCTCGGCTCGCGGTGCACGGTGTTTATGAACTCCAAGGTTAAGCAGGTGCAGAAGGAAGGTGCGTCCCTGCCCGACCTTTCGGCTGGCCTGGCTTATTCTGTCGTAAAGAACGCACTGCAAAAAGTAATCAAAATCCGCAATCCTGAGGAGCTCGGACGGCGCATCGTCGTGCAGGGCGGAACCTTCTACAATGATGCCGTGCTGCGCGCCTTTGAACTACTCACGGGCAGGGAAGCCGTTCGCCCCGATATCGCCGGCATCATGGGCGCTTATGGTTGCGCGCTGCTAGCTCGCGAGCAATATGACGGAGTAGGTTGCAGCAGCCTGCTGCCTTGCGAAGAACTGCATTCGTTCACCTATGAGGTCTCGCATGCCCGCTGCTCGTTATGCAGTAACTATTGTGCCATGACGATCAATCGGTTTCCCGACAAGAGCTTCCATGTCAGCGGCAACCGCTGCGAACGCGGCGCGACGCAAAAGACGTCGAAGACCGGTCTTCCCAATCTCGTCGAATCCAAATACGAGCGGATGTTCAGCTACGCCTCGCTCCCTCCGGAGCAGGCCACGCGAGGGACAGTCGGCTTACCGCGGGTGCTGAATCTATTCGAAAACTACCCGTTTTGGCACACGTTTTTTACGCAGCTGGGGTACAGGGTTGTTCTCTCGCCGAAGTCCTCGAAAAAACTGTACGAAACCGGCATGGAGACCATTCCGTCGGAGTCCGTCTGTTATCCTGCTAAGCTGGTGCACGGCCATATTGAAAGCCTCATTCGCAGCAAAGTCGACTTCATCTTCTATCCTGCGGTCATTTATGAGAAGAAGGAAGACGCCTCGGCCGACAATCATTTCAACTGTCCGGTCGTCGCCTCGTATCCCGAGGTCATCCGGACCAATATGGACCGGTTGAGGGAGCAAGGCATTCCGTTGATAAGTCCATTCCTGAACATCGATCATGTGCCGGCTTTGAAAAAAACACTGCAAACCACGTTTCCTCGCATTCCGACAGAGGAACTGGAGGCGGCGGTTGACGCGGGGCTGCAAGAAGCAGAGCGGGCTCGCGGCGATATCCGCGCTCAAGGCGAAGCGACGCTGAAGCTGCTGGAGGAGACGGGAGCCAAAGGCGTCGTGCTCTGCGGCCACCCGTACCACAGCGATCCCGAGATCAATCACGGTATCGCCGATCTGATTGCCGGGATGGGGTTGGCGGTGTTGACGGAGGATGCGGTGTGCCATCTGGGCAGCGTCAAGCATCCCCTACCCGTCGTCAATCAATGGACGTACCATGGGCGGATGTACCGCGCGGCTTATTTCGTTAGCGGTCGGGCCGACCTGGAGCTGGTGCAGCTCACTTCGTTTGGCTGCGGGATCGATGCGATTACCGCGGATACGATTCAGGAGATCTTGGAGCGTCACCATAAGACGTTCACCCTGATTAAGGTGGATGAGATCAGCAACCTAGGGGCGGCACGGATCCGGCTGCGCTCGCTGCTCGCGGCGATGAAGGAACGGGAACCGTCGCAGAATACCGCCCGGACGGTGTCCGTACCGGTTTCGCCGGCCTCTTTTACCAAAGAAATGAAAAGCGGATACACGATTCTTGCCCCGCAGCTCTCGCCGATCCATTTCGAGCTGTTCGAAACGGTATTCCGCGGGGCCGGTTACCGGCTGAAGGTGCTGGAGAAGGCCAGCAAGCATTCGACGGAGGAAGGCCTGAAGTTCGTAAACAACGACGCCTGCTATCCAGCGATCATGACGATTGGGCAAATCATGGCGGCGCTGCGCGGCGGCGACTACGATCCGGAACGAACGGCCGTCATTCTGACCCAAACCGGGGGTGGTTGCCGGGCGACGAACTATATCGCTTTGCTGCGCAAGGCGCTGAAGGAAGCGGGAATGTCGCAAATCCCGGTTATTTCGTTAAACGCGACGGGGATCGAAAGCCAGCCGGGCTTCAAGCTTAATTTAAAGCTGATCAACCGGTTAATTGCGGCAGCCTGCTACGGCGATTTGCTGATGCGGCTCTTGTACCGCTTCCGGCCAAACGAGCGCAACTCTGGCGATACCGAGCTGTTGTTCCGCAAATGGATGGTACTATGCAAGCATTCCCTGCGGGAGTTCTCTTCTCAGGAATACAAGGGGAATATCCGAAGTATGGTTGCGGAGTTCGAAGCTCTTCCGCAAACGGGGGCTACCAAACCACGGGTTGGTATCGTCGGTGAAATTCTGATCAAATTCCATCCCGATGCCAATAACCGGATCGTAGAGGTGATCGAAGCCGAAGGCGGCGAAGCGGTAGTGCCCGATTTTCTCGACTTCATGTTCTATTGCTTATACAACCCGATTTATAAGGCGGATCACTTAGGGAAGAGCAAAATGTTGGGTTTCCTGAACCCGATAGTGATCCGATATATCGAAATGTACCGAAAACCGGTGAAGCAGGCGCTGGAATCCAGCCGTTGCCTCACCCCTCCGGAGAGCATCTACACGCTGGCGGAGAAAGCCGGACGCCTGCTGTCGGTCGGCAACCAAATGGGCGAAGGCTGGTTCCTTACGGCGGAAATGATGGAGTTGCTCGATCACGGCGTGAACAACATCGTTTGCATCCAGCCGTTCGCCTGCTTACCGAACCACATCACCGGCCGCGGAATGATCAAAGGGCTGAAGGAGCTATATCCGGACGCCAATATCGCGGCGATCGATTACGACGCCGGCGCCAGCGAGGTGAATCAGATCAACCGTATCAAGCTGATGATGTCGGTAGCCAGCGGCGTGTTGTGCTAAGCAAGTAAAAAACCTTTAAGCCAAGACCTGCCCAGGTGGGCCGGTGTGAGGCTTAAAGGTTTTTTATGCGATAAATCGAATAGAAATCGCCGATTGGGGTATTTTTGACGACATATATATGAAATTCCGAACAGATTTAGGCTCCCGAGAGAGCAAGTGCCTGTTTCTATATGAAAAATCGAATAAAATCCGAATCTCCCGAAGCAATTGAAAATTTGTATGCGAAAAATCGAATACAAGTTAGTCCTCTACCAGCCGATGCCGGTACCACTTCGTTCCGCGGAAGCGGCGCAGGAAGATGAGACCGCGGATTCCCCATTCGATGTCCATCGCCAGCCAGACACCAACGACGCCAAACGGTAGCACCACGCCTAAAATATAGCCAAGCACGACGCGGAACAGCCACATCGACAACATCGATACGACGGAAGTGTATTTCGCGTCTCCGGCCGCGCGCAGCGCCGACGGCGTGATGAAGCTGATTGCCCACAACGGAATTTGTGCGATCGTATTGATCAACACGATGGTGAAGATCTCATCCACAATCTCTGCCGGCGGGTGAAACAGCGATACGAGCGGATGGTACAAAGGAAGGATGATGAGCCCCATGACGACGAAGGTCGCCGAGGAGAGCCACAGAAACGAGCGCGTCAGCTTCCGGGCGTCCTCGATCTCCCGGCGGCCGATGCATTGCCCAACCACGGTTACGATCGCAATGGACAACGCGTTGGCCGGAATTTGAATCACCATCGCCAGCGAAGCGCTGATCGCATTGGCGGCGATGGCGTAGGTGCCCAGGCTGACGATGAAGATTTGCGTCAGAATTTTGCCGCCGTTAAAGAACATTTGCTCCGCGGCAAACGGCATGCCGATGGAGAGGATTTTTTTGAGCATCCCCCAATTAACCTGAAGCATGTCCCGCAAACGTACTCTCAGCGATTCGTCCATCTTGACCAAATAATAAATGGCGCAGGCCGCGGCTAAGTATCGGGAGACGTTCACTGAAATGTTCATCCCCATGATGCCCATGTCCGCCAAGTTGATGAGGACAAAGTTCAGCGCCACATAGGTTAGGTTCATGATCAGCGACAGCATCAAGGAGGCTCGCGACTTCCCGATCCCCCGCAGCACCCCGCATACCGCTTCGACGATCGCGATCCCGCAAAACGACAGGCTGCTGCCGATCAGATACGATTTGGCGTTCTGAAACACCTCGGCCTCCGCTGAACCAAACAACAGGTTCAAGGTGGGCGCATGCAAAGCGATGATCAGCAGGCTGATGGCAAGCGCCAGTAGCACGACCGAGGAGACGGACCCGGAGGAGGCCTTGGATACCATCGCGTCGTTGCGGCTCCCCTTGTACTGCGCCACCACAACCGTTCCGCCGGTGGCCACGGCGACAAATACGTTGATCAAGAAAATATTCAGCGAATCGACCATATTGACGGCGCTCACCGCAGCTACCCCGGAGGAGCTGATCATGGCGGTATTCACCAGGTTCAAGCCGATGATAAACGCCTGGTCGATCAAAATTGGGAGAATAAGTGCGATAATTTGCCTATAATCTATCGATTGGCCGGAGAAATGCCGATCCAAAAAGCGATGCGTTGATGCTTTCCTAGCTGCGCTTACCATGATATCAACTTCTTTTTCATTAAATTTATGCA